>JAGAFN010000040.1 GCA_017612585.1 Bacillota bacterium
GACTCTCTTCCAAAGTAGCATCGTCGGCTTCACCCTGGATAACCGTAAACTTTGACTCGGCATCGTGATTTGCTATTTCTTCGGCGCTTGCCTCAACCACGAATTCATCTTTGATGTCGCCGATTGCATCGAGCATGACCTCGCCGCGCCGCATCATTTCTTTTTCCATATCTAAATTCTTCATACGTAAATACCCTCTTTCGCCAAATGGTCTTTTAATTTGTCGCGAGTGCGCTTAAGCGTCATCTTGACCTTGCTCTCGCCATAACCAAACCGGGCCGCCACATCCTTTACCGATTCCAAATACCAGTATCGCAAGACGAAAATCTTCCTCTCTTCTGTGGCAAGCCCGGATAAAAAGGTATTCAGGGCTTCGGTTATAGCCCTGCCCTCCAGCTGGCCTTCGACCGTGCTTCCTGAGGCAATGCACTCCACCAATTCTTCCAAAGCCAAAGCAGTCTCACCGCCTCCACGCTTATCCGCGGTCATATCGCGATACTTCTTAAGCGAAAGATTTCTCGTAATCTTGCCAAGGAAGGCCTTTAATATGCTCGGTCTCTCCGGCGGAATTGCATTCCAAGCGCCCATATAGGTGTCGCTCACGCATTCCTGAGAGTCCCTCTCGTCCTTAAGAATGTTTCCCGCTATGGTTTTTAGATAGTTTCCATACTTTTCATCGGTGGCCGTTATAGCGCCCTCATCCCGGTTCCAGTACAGCTCAATGATTTTTTCGTCTTCCATGATGTGTAATCCCCTTTTATGGCATTATCTTTATGGTTTTGGAATCGCTCTCACCCTTAAAGTACCTATTAGGCTTCTGAGGTCACAAAAATTATAACAAAAAAACCGCTCCAAGAGGAGCGGCTTTGGCGTTCTATTTCTTATGTACTACCTCGCCGTCGATTAGAACCATATAGGTGCGGTGCTCGAGTGATAGCGGATCGGTATCCCAGATTACGATGTCTGCATCCTTACCCGGGGCGATGCTTCCTACACGCTTATCGATTCCCGTGATTTCGGCGGCATTTATGGTAATTGCCTTTAGGGCTTCTTCTCTATCCATTCCGGAATTAACTGCCATTGCCGCAAAGAGCGGAAGCTCTGACTGATGATGCACCGGGCTATCGGTCATAATGGCAATCTTTACGCCGGCCTTGCTCAATATTCCCGGTGTGTCGAAGGTCTTGTTCCTCAATTCATACTTTGTTCTGAAACCGTAGGTGGGACCGATAATTGCATTGAATCCCGATTTCTTAACCTCATCAACTATGAGATGCCCTTCTGTGCAGTGGTCTAGTGTCAGTTTGAGACCGTATTCCTTTGCGATTCTTATTGATGTAAGAATGTCATCGGTTCTGTGTGCGTGAGCCTTCAGCGGAATCTTCTTCTCTATTACAGGGATCATTGCCTCGAGCTTTGCATTGTATGGAGGCATCTTGGCGGGGTCCTTCTTTGCCGCTTTCTTCTTTGCATTATATTCGATGGTCTGCTCTATCGTCTGTCTAAGAAGAGCCGCGGTTGCCATTCTTGTCATCGGCATTTTGCTCGATGTGCCGTAGCATCTCTTTGGATTTTCGCCGAATGCGCACTTCATTGCGACCGGGTCTTTGATTACCATATCGTCAACGCATTTTCCGACAGTCTTTATTGCAACGAATGTTCCTCCGATTACGTTGGCGCTTCCGGGTCCCGTTACAACTGCAGTTACACCGCCGTTTCTCGCAGATTCAAACTGGGTGTCAAATGGATATACGGCGTCGATTGCTCTCATATTTGGAGTAACCGGATCCGTAATTTCGTTTCCATCGGAACCTTCAAACCCAATCGACTCTTCCCACATACCCATATGTGAATGCGCATCGATAAGTCCAGGCGTCACGAGTTTCTTCTTCGCATCAATCACTTCCGCATTCTTCGGAACCTTTACGGTTTTGGAAGAACCGACCTTCACGATTTTTCCTTTTTCGATCAGGATTACTCCGTCGTCGTAATCCTTTCCTGTCATGGTTTTAACTTTTGCGTTAATAATTGCTTTCATGGTTCCTCCTCTTTATTTATTAGATTGCGCTATTGCGCGTTCCTTGCCGATGTCACAACCCGGATTTGAGAGAAGACAGTTATGCGTACAAAATCCGCAGTGGTCGTCCCTCTTGGTCGCACGTATGCGCTCGAGGTTTTTAATTCTTCCGGTATTAGACCTCTTGATAACAAATCCGTGTTTTTCCAAAACGCTTTTGAGTGTATATAGAAAGAATTCATGTGTAACCAGTACGCAATCTTCATTCTTATCTACCAGCATCTTGACGAGTTCCTCTGCACGATCGCGGGTCATCTTGCGAGTCTCCCACTGCCTACTCGAATTCATATACCACTGAGTTCGTCCGCGAGCAACCCAAAACTTTTTCGGGAGTTTCTTCTCCGTATCTATCGCCGCACGGTTCGGAACTTCGTTTAGAAGCGGAGTCTCTATAAGCTCGCAATCACCAAAGAGCCCATTGGCCGTCGCTCGCGTTCTCGGAAGCGCACTTATATACACCCTAAAGCCTTCGATCTTTAGACGTTTATCTATACTCTTGATGGGAGCCGCATTATATGCCTCGTTAGCCTTGTCCCAACCCTTGGAGTTATAAGTCTTCTCCCACTCCATATCCACTTTTGCATGCCTGATCATGATGATCTTCATTGCGAATATTCCTCTTTCTGCCCCTAATAAGCGGCACACAATAGCCTCTTACGCATACGACGCATAATCTTCGCACCGCTCAAGCAGCATACAAGAGAATTATACCATATAGGCACCCAAAATTCCGTTTTATATTGAAATAATCCGCCCGATTAAGTACAATGAAATGTACTGTTAACGAGTGCCTCGGCGCGTGCTGTTTGCAGCGCCGGGCCTAAATGATAAATACAAAAAAGGAGAACAAAATGGCAAAACTCGATCTAGAAAAATACGGAATCACGGGGGCGACCGAAATAATCCATAACCCCTCCTACGAATTCCTCTTTGAAGAAGAAATGAAGCCTGAACTCGAGGGCTTCGACAAGGGACAGCTAAGCGAGCTCGATGCGGTAAACGTAATGACGGGAATCTATACAGGCCGTTCCCCCAAAGATAAATACATCGTCATGGACGACAATTCCAAGGACACTGTTTGGTGGACCACGGACGAATATCCTAACGACAACCACCCTGCATCCGAAGAGACATGGGCTGCCGTAAAAGAAATCGCCATGAATCAGCTCTCCGGTAAGAGACTCTTCGTAGTCGACGCATTCTGCGGTGCTAACGAAGACACCCGCATGGCAATCCGCTTCATAATGGAAGTTGCTTGGCAGGCTCACTTCGTAAAGAATATGTTCATCCAGCCGACAGAAGCTGAGCTCGAGAACTTTGAACCCGACTTTGTAGTTTACAACGCATCAAAGGCAAAGATCGACAACTACAAAGAGCTCGTACTTAATTCAGAGACCGCGATCGTCTTCAATATCAAAATCCGCGAACAGGTCATCGTAAATACCTGGTACGGCGGCGAGATGAAGAAGGGCATGTTCTCGATGATGAACTATTATCTCCCGCTCAAGGGAATCGCATCGATGCACTGCTCCGCAAACACCGATATGAACGGAGAGAACACAGCCATATTCTTCGGTCTTTCCGGAACGGGCAAGACGACGCTATCCACGGATCCAAAGAGACTCTTAATCGGTGACGACGAGCACGGCTGGGACGATAACGGCGTATTTAACTTCGAAGGCGGCTGCTATGCAAAAGTCATAAACCTTGACAAAGAAGCAGAGCCGGATATCTATAACGCGATCAAGAGAAACGCACTCCTCGAGAACGTAACTCTCGACGAGAACGGAAAGATCGATTTTGCCGACAAGAGCGTAACCGAGAACACCAGAGTCTCCTATCCGATCGACCACATCGCGAAGATTGTTCTTAACGTAAGAGATACTTCATCAGGCCCTGCAGCACAGAACGTAATCTTCCTGTCTGCCGACGCATTCGGCGTACTTCCTCCGGTTTCCATACTGACACCGGAGCAGACTCAGTACTACTTCCTCTCCGGATTCACCGCAAAACTCGCGGGAACAGAGCGCGGAATAACTGAGCCGACACCGACATTCTCAGCTTGCTTCGGTCAGGCGTTCCTTGAGCTCCACCCGACCAAATACGGCGAAGAACTTGTAAAGAGAATGGAAGCGAGCGGAGCCAAGGCTTACCTCGTAAACACCGGTTGGAACGGAACAGGAAAGAGAATCTCGATACAAGACACCCGCGGAATAATCGACGCAATTCTTGGCGGCGACATCAAGACCGCTCCGACAAAGAGCATCCCCTACTTCAATTTCGAAGTACCGACCGAGCTCCCGGGAGTTGACCCCGGAATCCTCGATCCGAGAGACACCTACAATGATCCTGCGGAATGGGAAGAAAAAGCAAAGGACCTCGCAGAGCGCTTCATCAAGAACTTCAAGAAGTATGAGTCGAACGACGCAGGAAAAGCGCTCGTAGCCGCAGGCCCACAGCTGTAATGTAACTCACTCCCACAGCGGCTTATACAGCCGCAAGTGTACCCCGGCGACATATGCGTCGTATCAACCAAATGAGGATAAACAAAATGGCGACCTTAGCGGTCGCCTTTTTGCTAGTTATTATTTTAGGTTAAGAGGAAAACTTATGAAAAAGTTTACTTTGTTTATGTACACATCATAAGCCTCAAACCTAAAGCTAACTTAAAGAAGATAAAAATGTTTCTTCATTTTTTCTTCACCTATTCTCCAAGAAGCCCTTCCATCACGGATTTGTATGATTTTAGGTCTGCTCCTACTACTGACGTCCCAACGATTCTGCCTTCTGAATCCACGAATACGCTCGTCGGAACGGCATTGACCTGAAGCATATTTGCAACGCCTGTGCTGTCTATGACATTTAGATATGTCACACCGGCCGTCTCAAGTATTTCCTTTGCGTCAGCGAGTCCCGTCGGATCCGTTCCGTCGGTAAGGAGACCGATTATTCCGCAGCCCTTAGCCTCAAATTCCTTATTCAGTTCTTCGAGTTCCGGAAGCTCCTGAACGCATGGACCGCACCAGGAAGCCCAGATATTAATCATCGTGTATTTGTTCTTTGCAAAGATGTCCTTGCTGCTTACGGTATTGCCATCAAGGTCCGTCGTTTCAAACTCAATAACCTGTCCGCTAATATAATCGTCAATGGTGAGTGGCTCAGATATCAAGAGTTCACTCCTTGCCGCCGTAAAATCAGCTATGATTCCGTCATAGATTGGCTTGATATCTTCCGGAACCGTATCAGGATACTCGGTTGCAAGCGAATAATAGATAGTGTAGTCGCCTTCTTCACTTCCGGTATGCTTTCCGTGTTCCTGAAGCGTACCCGGTTCCATGCCTAACATCCAATTGCACCATTTTTCCAAATCGTCCTTTGGCCATTTGGAGTCCAAAGCCTTGAGAAAAAGCAGTACATTTATTGCATTGTCCTCTGCCGCAAAATAATCGTCATCGCTCATCTTCTCAAGTTCGTCCCATGTCGCAGGATAGAGATAAAACTCCATATAATAGAGTCCCTCTTCAGCTTCGCCTCCACCATAGTACAGATAAACCTTATCCTCATTCTCAGCATATGTCTTGGACGCAGGTATGGTCATGCCTGATTCCGGTGTGTAATAAACATCGCCGTCTTCTCCGGTGCTTCCACTATCGCTTGTGCCGCCGTTCTCTGTTGACCCTCCGTCATTTCCACTGGCATTGCCGCCTGCATTCTCGCCGCCGCTCTTGCCGCATGCAGCAACCAAAATCATCGCAATTACGATTAACAAAACAATCAATTTCTTTTTCATAGTTCTTTTGTCGTCTCCTTTGTTAGAATCTTGTATGTATATACCACAAACAGTACAAACTGCTTTTCTGAACTATCATTTATCCCTATACTGTTTTCGTTTCCTCTTGCTTCATCGTTTCTTTTCCGCGAAAACTCATCTTTAGCGCATGTGTCGGGCAAACATGTACGCAGTCGCCGCACCTTATACATTCCGCACTGTCAGGCCTCTTGCTCGGATTAACCTGCATCTTGCAAATCTTTGCGCAGGCTCCACAGCTCGTACACGCCTCCTCATCACATCTCAGCTTCAGAAAACTGAATTTGTGGAAAAGTCCGTAAAATGCGCCGAGCGGACAGATATATTTGCAAAACGGTCTGTTAATTACTATCGAAAGACCGACAATTGCTATAAGTATCGCAAGCTTCCAAACGTATAGCCAATGCGCCGCCGCTCTCATGGATTCGTTTACCGCAAGGAGCGGGATTCCTCCGTCCAGCATTCCAACCGGGCAAACCCATTTGCAGAAATACGGGAAGCTAACCCCGAGCTCATCCCTCAGAATTATCGGCAGCAATATAACAAATACCACAAGAAATACATATTTAAACTTTCTTAATATGCGATCAAGTTTTTCAGGGACCGTAATCTTCTTTATTGGGATCTTATATAAAAGCTCCTGGATGAGTCCAAACAGACAAAGCCAGCCGCAAATAAAACGCCCTACGAGAACCCCTATTACGCTTAAGTATCCAATCACGTATAACGGAACCTTGGGATGACGGGCCCCAAGAAATGCCTGCATAGATCCTATGGGGCATGCACCGAGCGCTCCAGGGCACGAATAGCAGTTCATTCCGGGAACGCAGAACTTCTTAAGCGGACCCGTATAGATTTTGCCTGTCACAAATCCTGAAAGATTTCCATTCTGCACGATGCCCGTAGCTATTTGCACCGCTTTTCGTATAATTCTGTGTCTCTTTAAATCAGCCAATTCCAATACACTCCATACAAATAGCGGCTGCCTTTCTAAGAACCGCAGCCATATCGCCCCTGGCTATACCCCAAACAAGCATGCCTATTCCTGCTATTAAAACTACATATTTTACATATTTGCCCATATCCAAATTCTCCTGCGAGCCTTTACTCATCTCTATCTCAAAGCCTCGCCAATAAAGCCTTTGCTCGCCCGTAAAACAAGCAAATTATAGCAGAGAGAGTATCCTGTTTTCAACCAAAAAAGCTCTTTGTAATATAACCGTAAAGAAAATGTAACAGATGCGACTCTTTGCGAGACAATTTGTTAGTTTTTCGCGTTCTGTCTCGCGGATTCGAGAAAACTGCGATTCCAGACCAAAATCCAAGGGAATCGATGCTGTGGTATAATGCACTTATGAATGAGGATAAAAGAAATACAAATAAGCGATTTAACTTTGGTTGGCTAATAGTCACTTTGCTGTTCCTGTGCTTAAGCGCAGTACTTGCTGCGCTCGCAAGGAATGTGCCAGGGTTTGCACCATTCTATACGCATACGGTTTATCGATTTCTTCAGGGGACCCTGGGGCGGTTTTCAAATCTGTTTCCTTTCTCACTTTCGGAGGTCCTCCTTTATACCCTGCCTGTGATGTTCATAGTTTTCCTGATTGTAAAACTTGTCCGCAAAAAATCCGTGGTGGGACTTTTTAAGACTGCGACAGTGGTCGTATCTCTTTTGCTTCTTGTCTATCAAATGAACTGCGGGATAAATTATTACAGCATTTCGTTTGCCGAGAAAGAAGGTTTTACTGAGATAGAAAATGATCGAGAATTACTGATTGAGTTCTGCGAGTTCACGGCCGCGCGATTAAATGAGAGTTCGACGAATTTCGCGCTGAGAACCGACTCGGCGATTGGCGACTCGGACCCGGGCGCATTTGTAATCGTGCCCTATCCAAGCGGAGAAGAACTTGCCTCTGAATCAGTCCGAGCAATGGAGAATATCGGTACTATATATGATTCTCTCGACGGCTATTACCCCCGGCCCAAGGGGCTCCTTAATCCGAGGCCTTTTTCCAATATGGGTGTGACGGGTATTTACTCTCCTTTCACAATCGAAGCGAATTACAACAGCGAAATGACCGGATACAATCTTCCATTCACGGCTTGTCACGAGCTCTCGCATTTACGAGGATTCATGAATGAGAGTGAGGCTAACTTCATTGCCTTCCTCGCATGCATCAATTCTGATAATCACGCATTCCAAAGAGGCGGTTATATGCTCGCATGGGTATATGCCGGAAACGAACTCTACAAAGTAGATCGAGAAGTTTTCAGCAGAATCCGATCCTCTCTTCCTGATGACGTAAAAAAAGAACTGGATGACGACAACCAGTTCTGGGATACATATGAAACCAAAGCTTCCGAGGTTCAGAATGCCGTGAACGACGAATATCTAAAGCAACACGGCATTCCAGAAGGCATCCAGAGTTATAGCCGTGTCGTCGGACTTATGCTCGCCTGGTTTGCAGGGCGCTAGCGGTCCGACCGAGCCGATTTGCATGGCGATAGCAGCCCGCCATCCTGGTTTGCAGCACGCTAGCACTCAATGCCCTTCCTCGACAACACTCCTTGCTCGTAATAATGCTTTATCTCGTGCACGTCACTCACGAGATCTGCGGCCTCTATCATTTTTTCCGTTGCATTCCTTCCTGTGATTATAAGCTCAACTGACGGCGGCTTATTACTAATCAAATCCAACACAGAATCTTCAGAAAGAATCCCCATTGCAACAGGTATTGTAATCTCATCGAGAATCACTATATCATATTCACCATGCAACAGTGCATCCTTTGATTTTTCATATCCCGAAACTGCACCATCTACATCCTTTTGGTTGCTTTCGCGACCGACTATGCAACCCTCTCCTGTTCCATAGAGTTCGATCGTTATTTCAGGAAAGCGTTCGCGGATGATGGAAACTTCTCCGTATTCCATATCCTTGATGAACTGC
>JAGAFN010000041.1 GCA_017612585.1 Bacillota bacterium
AAACCAAAGCCAAAGCCAAAGCCTAAGCCAAAGCCTAAGCCAAAGCCAAAGCCTAGGCGCAAGCCCGAGAGGATGCCAGTAAAGTTTCCGCGGAGCAAAGCGTAAGATTGTAAAATACCGATACAAAGGCCGCATGCGCGGCCTTTTTTGTGCAAAATGCCTTTGTCCACAGAAAACGTGTTGGCGTTAGGAGACGTATCTGTGGAGAGGGGCAAAAAATGGCGGCGTCCACGCGGAGAAGCTCAAAAAATGCCTTTGTCCACAGAGAGAAGCGGTTTTGCCAAATATTACATGAAGCAGTCTCGCTTTTTGTGGGTATACTATTTGATAACGACATTTTGAAGGAGATTTTATGAGCGAATGGAATCCGGAGATTATAGAGGGCGGACTCGGCGCGGTGCAGGGGCCAAAAGGTTCTGTTCCGCAGCAGCGAATCCGCGAAAAGGTTGACGACTATATGAGTCGCCGCGATTATGATGGCGTGGAGAGACACCTTAAGTACTGGCTTGAAGAGGCCAAGATGATTGACGACCTCCGCGGTCAGCTTATGATAAGAAACGAAATGGTCGGCCATTACAGAAAGGTCGGAAACAAAGAAGGCGCATTCGAAAGCGCTGCCGATGCAATAAGGCTACTAGATGAGCTCGATTACGGCGGAAGTATCAGCGTAGGGACTACCTATGTGAATATTGCGACGGCGTATAATGCTTTTCAGGCGAACGAGGAATCGCTAGAGATGTTTGAGAAGGCGCGAGAGGTCTATGAGTCTATAGAGGGTACGCCACCAGAACTTCTCGGAGGACTCTATAACAATATGGCGCTCACGTGCGCGGCACTTGGAAAATACGACGAGGCCGAGGCGCTCTACGACAAGGCGATGGATAGGATGGCCTATGCGCCGAACGGAGTTTTGGAGCAGGCGATAACATGCCTTAACAGAGCAAATGTAGTCGAGATGCGCGACGGACTTGAGGGCGGAGAAGCAAGAATCAACGAACTTATTGAAGAGGCGCAGGAGCTCCTCGACACGCCGAGCGTTCCAAGGGACGGATACTATGCTTTTGTCTGCGAGAAATGCGCGCCATCGTTTGAGTACTATGGGTACTTCCTCGTTGCAGAGGATTTGAAGGAAAGGTCAAAGAAAATATATGAAAGGTCTTGAAATATCGAAGGCTTATTATAAGGAATTCGGCGAACCGATGCTGAAGGAAAAGTTTTCGGAGATTATACCGTATATTGCTACGGGAGTTTTCGGGAGCGGATCGGAATGCTTTGGGTTCGATGACGATGTGTCGCGCGACCATGACTTTGATCCCGGGTTCATGGTTTTGCTGCCGGGCGAAGATCTGGTGGACAGAAAGCAGGAGTTTGCGCTTGAGCGTGCATACGCCGCACTCCCAAAGGAATTCATGGGAGTTAAGCGCCCTGCGATGTCGCCGGTCGGAGGAAATCGCCGCGGAGTCATAAGGACCGCCGAGTATTTTTCGGAGAAGGTCGGCGCACTTGTGGGTGCGCTTGGGATCGGCGATGTGGTCGCGGGCCATGCGACAGCTGAGGCCTCGTCGAGCGACACAGCAGCCGCAGGCATGACCGACGTGGCAACAAACTCTGCGCTCTGGCTCTCGACGCCGTCCTATGCGCTTGCGGAAGCCGTGAACGGAGAGGTTTTCTTTGATGGGCTTGGCGAGGTAACGCGTATCCGCGAGGCTCTTAAATCCTATCCCGACGATGTTCGTAAGAAAAAGCTCGCCGGGCACCTTCTTCTCATGGCGCAGGCGGGTCAGTATAACTATACGCGCTGCATCCAACACGGCGAAAATGCGGCGGCGCAGCTTGCAGCAATAGAATTTGCGAGAAACACAATGTCGGCTATATTTCTCCTGAACGAGACTTACGAGCCGTTCTACAAATGGAGCTTCCGCGCAATGAGGAACCTCCCCAAGCTTTCGCTAACCGCAGAGCTTCTTGAGTATCTGATAACTACGGACAACGAGGGTCCGAGCATGGCCGCAGGCTCCGGGCAGAGCGCCGAAGAATCGGGAGAGGGAAGCCTCGCCCAGGACAAATACGATGTAGTTGAAGGCATAGCCGCCGACGTAATAGACGAGCTAATCGCCCAGGGCCTTACAAAGGCTAATTGCGGCGACCTGGAGAAACATGCATATTCAGTAAACGACGGAATCGCGGACAGCGAACTTCGAAATCGGCATATCCTCGCCGGAATATAACAGGCGGGGAGCCCTGCAGACATAATCAGCAGTTTAATATAAACATTAATATAATCATTAACAAGAAAGGTTTTGAATGAACATACAAGGACTACAAAAAATGACGCTTCTGGACTTTCCGGAGCACGTGGCTTGCACGGTGTTTCTCGGAGGATGCGATTTTAGATGTCAGTTTTGCCATAACTATGAGCTTGTGGAGGGCGTGATGCCCGACGCCATGAGCGAAGAGGAGTTCTTTGAGTTCCTTAGTAAGCGCCATGGGCTACTCGACGGCGTCGCGATTACTGGAGGGGAGCCATGCCTAAGGAAGGATCTTCCGGAATTCATTAAAAGGATTAACGATGCGGGCTACCCGGTGAAACTCGACACCAATGGGAACCATCCGGATATTCTCAAGAAGCTTTTGGACGAGAAACGCGTCGCCTATGTTGCGATGGACATAAAGAATTCACCGTCAAAGTATGCTGAGACCATTGGTCTTGAATCTTTTGATCTTGCAAAAGTTAACGAGAGCATAAGACTTCTCTTAAGCAGCGATATCGATTACGAATTTAGAACCACGGTTATAAGTCAATACCACGACGAAAATGACTTTCGTGAAATAGGCGAGTGGATTAATGGCGCAAAGAATTATTTCTTGCAAGAATTCACCGACAGGGACGCAGTCCCCGATCATAGCCTAACTGCGCCGACACCCGAAGAAATGATCAAATATCGCGATACGGTTTCGCCGTTTGTAAACTTTGCTGCAATCCGCGGAGTCGATATCGACTAAAAACGATTTTGACTGCGAGGATGCGAGAAGGATTCGCTATCTTCGTACACACGCAGATATAAATAATACATTTTATAGTAAACCATAAAATCCACAACATATAGTTTTTTTGAAAAAATTCGCCACAACATATTGACGGACTATCACTGAAGTGTTAATATGAGTTTGCGCCAAAAATTTCGCAAAAACATCACTGAAAGCACAAGAAAAAATCCGCGAAATGCATGGCGATACAATCACTGAAAATTCAAGGGGCTCTGCCCCTTTTATTCACCTTAAAAACCAATTTGTTCAAAACCTAGTTGTTTCACAATGCGTTTTACAATTCGTTTTGGGGATATAAATAAGCAAATTCACAAGTACCTATCAGTATCAAAGGGGGACCTATGTATCAAGTAGTAAAACGAGACGGAAAAGTCGTTGATTTTCATATCGAAAAAATCAGCGCAGCAATCACCAAAGCATTCGATGCTATTGGCAAGCAATATCATCCAAGCGTAATTGATCTTATTTCGCTTCACGTAACTTCCGATTACGAGAGTAAAATCCAGGACGGCAAGATAACCGTAGAAGAGATTCAGGACAGCGTAGAAAAAGTTTTGTCCGAGTCCGGTTATGCTGATGTAGCTAAGGCATACATCCTCTATCGTCGTCAGAGAGAAAAAGTTCGTAACGTAAACTCCGCACTTCTTAACTACAAGGATCTTGTAGACAATTATCTTAAGATTAACGACTGGCGTGTAAAGGAAAACTCGACCGTAACATATTCGGTCGGCGGACTTATTCTTTCAAACTCGGGCGCTATCACAGCCAACTATTGGTTAAGCGAAGTTTACGACGACGAGATTGCGGAGGCGCACCGCTCAACCGCAATCCACATTCACGATATGTCCATGCTTACGGGTTACTGTGCAGGTTGGAGCCTTAAGCAACTCATCCAGGAAGGCCTAGGCGGAGTACCGGGCAAGATCACATCTTCACCGGCATCCCACCTATCAACCCTTTGCAACCAGATGGTAAACTTCCTCGGTATCATGCAGAATGAGTGGGCGGGCGCGCAGGCATTCAGCTCATTTGACACCTATCTTGCTCCATTTGTCAAAGTGGACAACCTAAGTCAGAAGGAAGTTAAGCAGTGCATTCAGTCATTTGTTTACGGCGTAAATACACCATCGAGATGGGGGACTCAAGCACCTTTCTCCAACATAACGCTCGACTGGACGGTCCCAAACGATCTTAAGAACCTACCGGCAATAGTTGGCGGAAAAGAACTCGACTTCACCTACGGCGACTGCCAGAAGGAAATGGATATGGTGAACAAAGCCTTCATCGAAGTCATGATCGAGGGCGACGCAAACGGACGCGGATTCCAGTATCCGATTCCTACATATTCAATAACGAGAAACTTTAACTGGGACGAGACAGAGAACAACAAGCTTCTCTTTGAGATGACGGCAAAATACGGAACACCGTATTTCTCAAACTACATCAACTCCGATATGGAGCCGAGCGACGTGAGATCCATGTGCTGCAGACTTAGATTGGACCTCCGCGAACTCCGTAAGAAATCCGGCGGATTCTTTGGTTCCGGCGAGTCC
The DNA here is from genome assembly GCA_017612585.1 of Bacillota bacterium. Taxonomy (GTDB): domain Bacteria; phylum Bacillota; class Clostridia; order Peptostreptococcales; family Anaerovoracaceae; genus Eubacterium_B. The sequence goes on from JAGAFN010000041.1 coordinate 4,602, forward strand.
ACAGGTTCCATCGGCGTAGTTACGATAAACATGCCGAGAATCGCGTATCTTGCGGAAGACGAAAACGATTTCTACGAGAGACTAAACAAGCTCATGGACATCTCCGCGAGGAGTCTCAAGATTAAGCGTACAGTTATCACAAAGCTCCTCGACCAGGGACTTTATCCGTACACCAAGAGATATCTCGGAACATTCAATAACCACTTCTCAACAATAGGTCTTATCGGCATGAACGAAGTTGGCCTTAATGCAAAGTGGCTACGTGCCGATATGACGGACGAGAGGGTTCAGAGATTCTCGAGAGACGTTCTCAATCACATGAGAGAAAGACTTTCCGATTACCAAGAAGAGTATGGCGACCTTTACAATTTGGAAGCAACTCCTGCTGAATCGACGACATATAGATTTGCAAAGCACGACAAGGAAGAGTTCCCGGATATCATAACCGCGAACATGAACGGAGTTCCGTACTATACAAACTCCTCGCATCTTCCGGTTGGTTATACAGAGGACGTATTCAGTGCTCTCGACATTCAGGATGATCTTCAGACGCTATACACTTCAGGAACCGTATTCCATGCGTTCCTCGGAGAGAAACTTCCTGATTGGAAGGCAGCGGCAAATCTTGTAAGAAGGATTGCGGAAAACTATAAGCTTCCTTATTATACGATGAGCCCGACTTACTCAGTCTGCAAGAACCACGGATATTTGACCGGCGAGCAGATGACATGCCCGCATTGTGGAGAGAAGACAGAAGTATATAGCCGTATCACCGGTTACTACCGTCCGGTTCAGAACTGGAACGACGGTAAGGCACAGGAGTACAAGGACAGAGTTACGTATAACATCGGTCACTCCGTACTCACACACCAGGGACCGAAGCCGGCACCGGTAGATCTTCCGAGAGAAACTATAGCGGTTAGCGGAAACCTCGCAGAGGCAAAACCTGTTCCCGCAGACCACATCGCAGCAAAGGCGGCAGCGGAAGCCCAGGCGAGCGCGCAGGCGGCAGCGGCTCCTCGCATGATGACTAATGCCGACGCGGCACTCGAAGCAGCTATGGAACCGGGATGCTGCGCACCGGTTGAGCCGATGATTGCAACAGACGAGCAAGTCGAGGCAGCAAAGGCATCAGCAGTCGGCGTTACGGCAATCCTCTTCAAGACTCCGACATGCCCCAACTGCAAAGCAGCAGGCGCGCTTCTCGACAAAGCCGGAGTAGCTTATCAGGCATTAAACGCAAACGAAGAAAAAGAACTCGTTGAGAAGTTTGGAATAAAGCAGGCGCCGACCCTCGTTCTCGTTGACGGCGATAACTTTGAGAAGTATCGCGGCGTATCAGACATCAAAGGGTGGCTAATGAATCGTTAATGGGGTTATATCATATATAACTTTCATAAGGGCGGCTTCGAATTATCGGAGCCGCCCGGTTATATGTATATATGCAATATTCCGCAGTAATCGTGGCAATCATTCGAGGATGCGAGAAAAGCTTTCGTTGGACGTGTGAATACCTTTTGAGCCCGAAGGGCGAGTTTATTCACACTCCCGAAAGCTGACGAGCAACTCGATTTGATTGCAGATTACGAGGACCTTTGCATATATACATATAACCGGGCGACCCGCATAAATGACGCGCCTAAGAAAAGGAGAAAAACATGTATGACGTTATAATCGTTGGCGGCGGTCCTGCGGGAATGACCGCGGCGCTCTATGCAGTGAGAAACGGAAAGAGTGCGCTCGTTATAGAGAAGGCGGGATTCGGCGGACAGATTACGCATTCACCGAAGGTAGAAAACATTCCGGGCTTCACTCAGCTTTCCGGAAACGAATTTGCGGATCAAATGCTTGAGCAGATTCTTCATCAGGGTGCGGAGATAGAAATAGAAACCGTGACGGAGATTAAACCCGGCACCATGGCCGTTGATTCCGAATGCACGGGATTTACCGTAATAACTGAAGAGGGAAGTGAGTACGAAGGAAGAACCGTAATCATCGCGACAGGTGTTAAACATCGCATGCTTGGACTTCAGGGGGAAGACGCACTCGTAGGCGAAGGAATCTCTTTCTGCGCAGTCTGCGACGGCGACTTCTACAGCGGAAAGAAAGTCTGCGTTGCGGGAGGCGGTAACTCCGCACTCCAGGAAGCGATTCTTCTTTCAGAAAAATGCACGGAAGTGGTAATGCTTCAGGACATGGACTTCTTCACGGGCGAAGCAAAGCTTCAGGAAGTTCTTTTCTCCAAGCCGAACGTGAAGACATATACAGGCGTTAAAATAAATAAACTCTTGACCGAGGGTAGTGAAGAAGAGCCGACACTGGTCGGAGTGGAAATAGAACACACAAGTGCCTCAGGAACAGTTGGCGGAATGGGAACTGATAGCCATGCAGGTTCCGGTGCACCGGTCGGTGCTGCCGCAGTCGGAACGACAGAAACGATTAACTGCGATGGACTCTTTGTTGCAATCGGACTCATTCCGGAGAACGAAGCGTTCAAAGAATTCGCCGACCTAAACGAGTACGGGTACTTTGATACAGACGAGCACTGCGTAACAAAGACGCCGGGCATTTTTGTGGCCGGCGACTGCCGAAGCAAATTCGTCCGCCAGGTAACAACAGCCGCCGCCGACGGCGCAGTCGCAGCCCTCGCAGCTTGTAGATATGTAAACGGGTTATAGACAAAAAACCAAAAACCCGCGAGCGCGGGCTTTTGGCGAAAGTGTGTGTATTCAATAAAAGAAGGAAAGTTTGTATAAAACAAACTCTATTGAACAACTATATTGTAAAAGATAGCGGTTACCGTTATGTGAAGAAACGGTGAAATTTCTTCACATTTTCAACACATTGTCGCAATAGCGTTTTATCAGGGTAAAGATAGCCGGCTGCTGAAAGAGGCATAATTAAAGGGCTCGTAACGAGCCCTTTGTTTTAGACTGATTATGCTTATCGTATATAGATTTTCGGAAGTCTCTGGCCGAAGGCGCAGCAGATTTCGTAGTCTATTGTCCCGGTCGCGTCGCCGATGTCCTCTGCACTTATCGTATGAGTTCCGTCGGAGCCCATTACTATTACTTCGTCTCCGAGCTTGACGTCTGGAACATCTGTGACATCTACCATGCACTGGTCCATGCAGATGTTGCCTGCTATAGGGCAGAGGACTCCGTTTACGATTACCTTTGCATGCGCCGAATAAGGCCGAGGAAGTCCGTCCGCATAACCTAGTGTGAGTGTCGCGATTTTGGACGGACGCTCCGCGATAAATTTTCTCCCGTAGCCACAGGAGAATCCGACAGGAACATCTTTTAGATGAACTATCGCAGCCTTGACGGACATCACTTGTTGCAAATCAATCAAACTTCTGTCAACCTCGTGCGAAGGATAGCAACCGTACATTGTTATTCCCGGGCGCACCGCATCGAATCCAAGTTCAGGAAGCTCAGTAATAGATGCGCTGTTAGCAAGCGTGCGAATTGGCACTTCGAATCCGGCTTCGGTGAGTGCATTATAGAAATTGTTAAACCTTTCTTCCTGAACGTGAGCAAATTCTTTATCAAAGGCATCGGCCGTCGCCATATGAGAGAAAATCCCTTTGATTTTGAAATTGGGAAGCGCGGCGATTTTCTTAATGTCATTGACCGCATCGGAAATTGAAGCGTCGTCAATCGAAAGATAACCGATTCTTCCCATGCCTGTATCGACGGCGATAAAGCCTTCGACGGTTTTAGCGACTCGAGAAGCCTCGTCGCTTATCGATCTTGCATTTTCTGAATCGCAGACAACCGGAGTGATATCATACTCGACGAGCGTGTCCACATACATATTCGGAGTTAAACCGAGCATAAGAATTTCTTCCGTGCATCCAGCGTCTCGTAGTTCAATTGCTTCCTGAAGAGTTGCAATCGCAAAAGTCTTAACACCGTTTTCTCTTAAAGCCTTTGCGCATTCAATCGCGCCGTGCCCGTAGGCGTCCGCTTTGATGACACCGATAATTTCGCGCGCGGCAGAAGCATCGTTCATACCGGAGGTACAGCTGCCAATTCTGTCTGTTGCACCGACAGAACCGCTTGCTGCACCGACAGTTCTAATTATTTCTTTGACATTATGATTAAACTTTTTTAAATCAATTTCCACCCATGCGGGGCGGAGCGCCTCTTTATACATGGTATACCTTTCGTCTTACGTGCGTAATGATTATTCGTTCAAAGTCTAAGTTCAACAAAAGAATTATATCATCATTTGATAGTCTATATTTGCACTTTTATCAAAAACGCGAGACTGTGGGAACAAAAATCGCAACTAGTCTCGCGAAAGTGTGGAGTTCAATACGTTTTCTGGTCTGGAAACGCTTTTTTTGGCCAAAAAGCGGGACTGTGGGAATAAAAACAGCAAATTGTCTCGCAAAACAAATGTCATTCGAAATACAATTTTGAATCGTATAAAATGTGTGTATATATTAATCTAGATGTGCGGAAAAGCCGCGCGAGGAGGAAATTATGTACGATGTAGCAATTATAGGTTCGGGGCCGGCGGGACTTTCTGCGGCAATCAACCTTAAACAAAGAAATAAAGAGATTATTTGGTTTGGAAGCGCGGAGCTTTCGGCCAAGGTTCAGATGTCTGAGAAGGTGGCGAACTACCCGGGGCTCGGGCTGATTCCGGGTGGCGAGCTGAACAAAAAGTTCTCTGAGCACGCCAAAGAGATCGGGCTCGACCCTGTATCGCAAATGGTAACGGCAATTATGCCGATGGGAAGTAGCTTCAGCATTGCCGCAGGCACCGACGCCTACGAGGCAAAGGCCATTCTTCTTGCGACAGGCGTCATGAGCGGAAAGACTTTTGCTGGTGAAACGGAATACATAGGCCGCGGCGTAAGCTACTGCGCAACCTGCGATGGATATCTTTACAAAGGAAAAACCATAGCCGTTTACTGCGGGAGCAAGCGCTATGAAGAGGAAGGCGAATACCTCGCAGAGATTGCGGGGAAGGTTTATCTCTTCCCGGGTTACAAGGACTGCGATATAAATTTGCCGAACGTTGAAGTGATGACGGAAAAGATTGACTCGGTCGTTGGAGAGATGAAGATGACGGGTATTAAACTGAAAAATGACGATACTCTCTCGGTCGATGCTCTCTTCTGCCTGCGCGATGCGATTTCACCGGGAACTCTCGTTCCGGGAATAGAGATGAACGGAAACCACATCGCCGTAAACCGAGACATGTCAACAAATATCCCCGGCTGCTTTGCGGCTGGTGACTGCACGGGTATGCCATACCAGATAGCCAAGGCCGTCGGCGAAGGGAACGTCGCCGCGCACGGAATCATCGCATATTTATCAGAGAGCAAATAGAGAGAGGTATTGAGAAGCGGACGCGATGCAACGCATACGTATCGGAAAACCAATAACTTGATTTTATGATATAATGTCTTCTGTCGGAGTGTGGATATGGATATATCAGACAAAGAATAAGCAATAGAAATATGAATGTGATTTAGAATAGGACGCGGAGCAAAAATGATTAAGCATTATACGCATTACACAGAAGGAAGGACGTGCTCGAGTTCAGTCTCCTTTGATTATGAGGATGGGATCATCAAGAACGTAGAGTTTACGAACGGCTGCCCCGGAAACACCCAAGGGGTCGCCACGCTCGCGAACGGAAGGCCTGCCGCGGAGCTAATTGAACTTCTCAAGGGAATTCAGTGCAGAGGTGAGAATTCTTGTCCTAATGAACTTGCGATGGGAATCATGGAATGCTTGGAGGAGATTAACGATGACTGACAATATGAAAAAAGATTTTGACGTTAAGATTGATCCAAACAACAATCTAGCCGCATTTCAGGCAGAGCTTGACGCGGAGAGAGACAGATTGTTTGAGGAGCGAAGACAGTTTGAAGCGGAGAAGGCCGAGAAGGAACGTCTTGCGAAAGAGGCTGCAAATGCAGCGGAAGCAGGGCTGACAAGCGATGCGGCGCTTAAGACGCAGCAGGCGGCAGCGGCGGCAGTGGAAGCTGCGGAACAAGCACGAGAGGCAGCGGAGAAGATAGGTAGAAAACGATCAATTCGAAGCTTTATCCGAGGTCTTATTCTAGGTCTCATCGCGGCGGCAGTTGCATGCTTCTTCCTTGGAAAGGCATATATCGAAAAAAACTACGGAACGCATACTATTGGCGAGATAAGCGAGGATAACGTAATCGAGGAGCATGCCGTCGGTTTTACTGCAGTGGATTTCCAGGATGCGATTCTCGGAGAGGCTGTAGGCCACAGCGAGCTTATCGTCATGGAAGAGCCGATGCAGCTTTCGACCACGCTTCTCAAGGAGGGCCCGTGGGAGTGGGAAGTGTTTAGGCGCGCAAAGAATATAACCTATTACGGAACCGGCGTTTACACGGTGGATCTATCAAAGCTCGCAGCTTCACAAATAAAAGTTGACGATGCTAATAAGAAAGTAACCGTAACGGTGCCGAGCGCAAAGCTCCAGTACGTCAACCCCGACTATGAAAAGATAGAGTTTGAGGACACAGACAAGGGACTTCTCGCATTCACCGACATCAAGCTGACTGCGGAAGAGCAGGCGACACTTGAGAATTCGGTTCTTGAAGAAATGCGCACACATCTTTCTTCGCCCGACCTTATGGCTTCCGCGAACGAGTTCGCAAAGATGAAAATATGGGAACTCTTCCAGCCGCTCGTAACGTCCGTGTCGCCTGAATACAAAGTGGAAGTTATCGTCAAATAAAAAAGAGGCTCGCATGCGAGCCTCTTTTGATTCTATTCTGTTTCCGTTTCCGCTGCGACTATGAATGCGCCGCCGTATTCTTCGCGGAGCTTTGGCTTTTCGATTTTGCCCGTCGCATTTCTAGGAACGTTTGCAAATATTATTTTAACCGGTCTCTTATAGCGCGGAAGCTTCTTGCAGAAATTGCGGACATCTTCTTCCGTGCACGAGAAGCCTTCTTTTATCTCGATTATCGCTGCGGAGATTTCGCCGAGTCTCTTGTCGGGGAGACCGATTACTGCGGCATCCTTTATCTCCGGCATCTCGTGGAGGAAATCTTCTATCTGAACGGGGTAGATGTTTTCGCCTCCCGTTATGATTACGTCCTTCTTCCTATCGACGAGGTAGATGAAACCGTCTTCGTCTTCCTTTGCCATGTCGCCCGTATAGAGCCAGCCGTCTTCGCTGAGGACCTCCGCAGTTGCCGAGGGATCCTTATAATATTCGATCATGACGGCAGGACCTCTAACGGCGAGTTCTCCGACGTCGCCACGCAAAACTTCTTTTCGTGCGGGCGCATATGCACGGCCGCCCGCGGATGCATTCTCGCCGCTCGTGGATGCATTATCGCCGCCCGCGGATGCATTCTCGCTGCCCGCGGATGCCTTCTCGCTGCCCGAGGATGCAGTATCGGAATCAGCCGAAGCCGCGTGCGCACTTTCGTCTGCGCTTTGCACGATCTTTGCTTCCCAGCCGTAACCGGGGATTCCGATTGCACCGACTTTGTTTATGTTTTCAACGCCGAGGTGGACGCAGCCGGGGCCGAGCGACTCAGAAAGACCATAATTTGTGTCGTACTTGTGATTCGGGAAATATTCGAGCCAATGTTTGATGAGCGATGGTGGAACAGGCTGCGCACCGATATGCATGAGCCTCCATGCATCCAAATCGTAATCCTCTTTTCTTAGACGACCGCTGTCCAGCGCGTCAAGAATATCCTGCGCCCAAGGCACAAGAAGCCAAACGATGGAGCATTTTTCGTCAGACGCTGCCTGAAGAATTTGCTCGGGCTTAATTCCTTTCAGGATAATTCCGCGGCTCCCGGAAACTAGGGATCCGAACCAATGCATCTTTGCTCCTGTGTGATAGAGAGGGGGGATACAGAGGAAGGCGTCGTCCTTCTGCTGCCCGTGGTGATTCTGCTCCGCGAGCGCTGCATGGACGAGTCCGGAGTGTTTATGTAGAATCGCCTTTGGAAATCCTGTCGTGCCCGAAGAAAAATATATCGCAGCCAAATCGTCGTCGGAAATCTTGACGTCGGGCGCCTGACTTGAATGGTTTATCGTTTCCTGCGCAAGGCTCTCCGCAAAGCTCGGGCAGTTCGCACCGACATAAAAGAGAAGCCTTCCGCGCGACAGAGTTTCGACGATATCTTCAATTCGACCGATAAACTCGGGACCAAAAATCAAAACCTCTATGTCCGCAAGATTCACGCAGTACTCGATTTCTTCAGAAGAATAACGATAGTTTAGAGGCACGGCGATTGCGCCCGCCTTTAGAATTCCAAAATAAATCGGGAGCCAGTCGAGGCAATTCATAAGCAGAATGCCGACCTTCTCGCCTTTGTTGACGCCGCGCGCGATGAGAGCGTTGGCGGTTCTGTTAGCCTTTTCGTCGAAAACCTGCCAGGTAATCTGCTGTCTATATGGGCCGGTTGTGGGAGACTCAATCAAGCTGTACTCCTTCCAAGTTGTAAGCTTCTTGGCTCCAACCTCCGGGTTAATTTCTACCAAAGCCACGTCGTTCGGCCACTCGCGGGCATTTCTTTCCAAAAATTCGGCAATCGGCATTATGTATTTCCTCCTAAACATGCTTTCGAAGATTATATCCCTTTAATGCGCTAAATTCAAGTATGCAAATTAGCCGTCCGGGGAGCCCGAAAAGGCGTCCTCCTTTATTTCTACACATATATATGATAGAATTATACCGAATTAGGCGCCGGCGAACTTGCGGGCGCGATTGAGCACGCGGTCCGAAAACCGCAAACTTGGCGCCGGCAACTCGGTCGGTGCGATTGATCACGCGGGCACTCCGCGCAAGAAAGGATTTACAAAACAAAATACTATGGACGGTCACAGTATCATGCCGTCGGTCATACTGATGGTAGTGCTGCTACTTCTTTCAGCCTACTTCTCGGCGACCGAAACGGCCTTTACGTCACTTAACAGAATCAGAATCAAGAACAAAGCCGATGCCGGCGACGAGCAGGCCAAGCGCGTTCTTCACCTCGAGCAGAACTATGACAATCTTCTCTCGACGATTCTGATAGGCAATAACCTGGTTAATATCGCAACGACTGCGGTGGCCACGGTGCTGTTCGTCAAATTGTACGGCCAGTACGGGGCGACTATTGCCACAATAGTTGTCACGGTGGTTGTTTTGATTTTTGGCGAGATAACGCCAAAGAGTCTCGCCAAAGAATATCCGGAGAGATTCGCGATGTTTTCCGCTCCGCTCATAAATGCACTCAGAATAGTGCTTATGCCAATAAACTGGATCTTTGCGCAGTGGAAGAAGCTTCTGCACCTTGTGTTCAAGACAGGCGGAACGCAGAAGATCACCGAGGACGAACTCGTAACGATTGTAGATGAAGCCTTTGTTACGGGCGGAATCGGGGAGAGAGAAAACGAGCTCATCCAGAATGCAATCGGCTTCAGCGAACTCGAGGCGCAGGACATACTTACTCCGCGTGTAGAGATAGAGGCGGTGGAAGTCGATACGGACATAAGCGAAATTGACGCGCTCTTTAGAGACACGGGATACTCGAGACTTCTCGTTTACGAGGACGACCTCGATACGATTATCGGCGTCCTCACGCAGAAGGATTTCTATAACTATATCTACCGCGGCGAGAAGACGGTTGCGGCGCTCGTAAAACCCGTAATCTATGTTGCGGAATCGATGAAGGCGGCTGACCTTCTCAGAAAACTACAGGAGAGCAAAAGCCGCATGGCCGTTGTCGTTGATGAGTACGGCGGAACGTCGGGTCTCGTTACGGCTGAAGACATAATAGAAGAACTCGTTGGAGAAATTTACGACGACAGCGATACGGTTGCAGGCCGCGACATAACGCTCATGCAGAACGGAACATACAGAGTTCTCGGTTCTGCAAACGTAGAGAAAGTATTCGATTTTTTCGGAGAAGAAATAGGGGATATCGACGCGAATACCGTGAACGGTTGGGCGGCGATAGAGCTTGACCATCTTCCAAAGCGCGGCGACAGGTTTGAATATCCGGTCGGCGACAAGGTCTTCAAGGCACTCGTAACAAAGGCCGACGAAAGGAAGGCGTTGGAGATAAGCTTAAGAGTCGAGAATCAGTCGGACGGCAAATAGTTATGCGATAAACAATTGGGTAGGCAATCCAGAAAATGGTCCGATGTGCCATCGGACAAGAGAGGAAACAACATGGGTTTACTTCAGAAACTCTTTGGTGATGCAAGCGTCAAAGAGGTAAATAAATTAAGAGCAACTGCGGATAGAGTTATCGAGCTTCAGGAAGAACTCGGGCTCGGAGCTAAGTCGGACGAAGAACTTCGCGAGATGACGACGATCTTCCGTCAGAGGCTTGCGGGTGGAGAGACACTTGACGATATTCTTCCCGAGGCATTTGCCGTGTGCAGAGAAGCCGCAAAGCGCGCGGTCGGAATGGAACATTTCCCGGTTCAGATAATCGGTGGAATCATTCTTCATCAGGGAAGAATTTCCGAGATGAAAACCGGTGAAGGTAAGACATTTGTTGCGACGCTCCCGGCATATCTAAACGCGCTCGAAGGAAAGGGCGTTCACGTAGTTACGGTAAACGACTATCTCGCAAAGCGTGACGCGGAGTGGATGGGAAGAATCTATAGGCTTCTCGGACTTTCCGTAGGTGTTGTCGTGCACGGAGTCAAGAACGACGATAGGCGCGCCGCGTATAATGCGGATATAACATACGGAACAAACAACGAATTCGGTTTCGACTACCTGAGAGACAATATGGCAAAGTACAAAGAGAACCTCGTGCAGAGAGATCTTAACTATGCCATCATAGACGAGGTCGACTCCATCCTAATCGATGAAGCGAGAACCCCGCTCATCATTTCAGTAAAGGGTGATCCCTCGACTGAGCTTTATAAGAAGGCCGATGACTTTGTAAGAAGTCTCTCGGGAAAGAAAATCATCAAAGAAAAGAAGGGCCCCCTCATGGCGCTCGGTGCAGAGGAAGATCCCGACGAAGAAAACTTTGATTATATTTTCGAAGAAAAGGATAACCAAGTTGCGCTTACGGAGAGAGGTATCAAGAGGGCAGAGAAATTCTTTGGTCTTGAAACTTACGGCGATCCGGAGAACATGGAGATAAACCATCACGTTGTTCAGGCGCTTAAGGCGCATAGCACGATGGAGCGCGACGTCGACTACATCGTGAAGGACGGCGAGATAATTATCGTCGACGAATTCACGGGACGTCTTATGTTTGGTCGTCGTTTCAGCAACGGACTTCACCAGGCAATCGAAGCCAAGGAACACGTCGAAGTAAAATCCGAGTCCAAGACGATGGCGACGATTACTCTTCAGAATTATTTCCGTATGTACGAAAAGCTCGCGGGAATGACCGGTACCGCCAAGACCGAGGAAGAAGAGTTCCGTGAAATCTACAATATGGACGTAGTCGAGATTCCGACTAACAAAGAAGTAATAAGAGAAGACCTGTCCGATTCAATCTATCAGACGGAGCGCGGAAAGTTCAAAGCGATCGTTGACAGAATCGTAGAGGTTCACGAAACCGGGCAGCCGATTCTCGTAGGCACGATTTCGATAGAAAAGTCGGAGCTTCTTTCCGACATGCTTAGTAAGCGAGGCGTAAAGCATAACGTGTTAAACGCCAAACAGCACGACAAGGAAGCCGAGATAGTTGCGGAAGCGGGCCGCAAGGGCAAGGTTACCATCGCAACCAATATGGCAGGTCGTGGTACTGATATCATCCTTGGCGGAAATCCGGAGTTCGAGGCGAGGAAGGAACTCGAGAAACTAGAGTACACACCGGAGCAGATTGAATTTGCTTTAAGCAGAATCAAGTCAAACGATCCCGAGCTTAATTCCGCTCGCGATAAATATAACGAAATTCTTTCCGCATTAAAAGTCGAGAGAGATAAAGAGCACGAAGAGGTTGTGGCGCTCGGTGGACTCTGCATAATCGGTAGCGAACGTCACGAGTCGAGACGTATAGACAATCAGCTAAGAGGTCGTGCCGGTCGTCAGGGAGACCCCGGAATGACGCAGTTCTATATCTCGATGGAAGACGATCTCATGAGGCTCTTTGGCGGCGACCGCATGCAGGGCCTTATCGGAAAGATTGGAATGGAGGAGGACCAGGCGCTCGAAGCGGGAGTCCTCACCAAGACAATCGAGAACGCACAGAAGCGAGTCGAGTCCAAAAACTTTGGAATAAGAAAGTACGTCCTTCAATACGACAACGTAATGAACAAGCAGCGCGAGATAATCTACGGCGAACGCAGAAGAGTTTTGTTCGGAGAAGACCTAAGAGACTATATCATGAATATGAGAGATGGTCTCGTAGATACGATGCTCGATTCAACGACCGCGGAGAGTAAATACCCCGAGGGCTGGGATTTGGAATCGCTCGACAGAAATCTAAAGAAACTCTTTAACGAATATACAATCAAAGATTGGACCGACGAAAAGCGCGCCGCGCTTACCAAGGAAACTTTGCGCGACGATATCCTCGGTGAACTCGATAAGATTTACGAGGCGAAGGAAAACGAGATCGGTGCGGTTCACATGAGAAACGTAGAGCGTATGATTCTCATGCGTGTCGTGGATAATATGTGGCAGGAACATATCGATGCGATGGATCAGATGAAGTCCGGAATAGGACTCCGCGCAATCGGCCAGATGGATCCGGCAGCGGAATATGCCAAGGAAGGCTTCGACATGTTCGAGGAAATGATTGGTGCGATTCAGGAAGACACCGTCAAATACTGCTATAGCATTACGATGGAGACGAGCGAGAATCGCGGTGGCGTAATCGTAGTGGGCGACGCCAAGAAAGACGACTACGTCGATGAAGAGGTTGAAGCGGCAAAGGCTGCAATGGCGGCAGCGGCAGCAGGTAAGGGCGGTAGCGGCAAAGGAGGAAAAGGCATGAAAGGAATGCCAAAGGACACCCCAATCCCGCCGCGCCAAGTGAAACCCGAAACCTATAAACGCGAACAACCCAAGGTCGGCCGCAACGACCCATGCCCATGCGGCAGCGGCAAAAAATATAAGAATTGTTGTGGAAGACAGCAAGCGGGCGCCGACACCGACGACATTTAAACTATTTAGTGTGACGGCGAAGCAATTTATGTCTTCGTATCATTCTGAGGAGCGCTCGCAATTGTACGATGACAACGAAGAAGCTTTGTGAAGTTGGCTCGAGGGCGAAGCCCTTTCGAGCAACCTTCCAAAGGTTCAAGTTGTCGAGTATATAATTGCCAGCGACGAAGAGTAAAGAAGACATAAATGGTTTTCCCGTAAGTAAGTAAAACACTTTAATTGACGAAGGGAGTGATAGAGCATGCTAAAGTTGGAACAGCTCCGCCAGGACCTGCCCCAGCAGCTGGCAAAGCTCCGCGAGGCAGGTGAGTCCCTTTGACCTTGCTGGTCTTAGGAAGAATATAGAGGAACTCTCCCGCGAGAGCGAAGCCCCGGACTTTTGGAATGACCAAGAAAAAGCCCAGGGAGTTTTAAAAAAGAAAAAGAGTATGGAGCGTACGGTAGAAGAATATGATCGCATCTACAGTGAACTTTCGGATATGCCGGATCTCATGGACATAGCGGAGGAACTCGACGACGAGGCTGAGGCAGATGCGATACTTGAGAATTACGAGAAGGTATCGAAAGACCTCGAGAGTTTTAGGTTGACCGCGCTTCTCGACGGAAAATACGATCATAACAGCGCCATCCTTACCGTGCACGCAGGTGCGGGCGGAGTCGAGGCCATGGACTGGGCACAGATGCTTCAGCGCATGTATATACGCTGGGCCGAGAAAAAAGGATATAAGGTTAACGTTGTCGATCAGCAGGATGATGTCGAAGCCGGAATCAAAAGTGCGACTATGATGATTGAGGGCGACAATGCATATGGTTATCTTCGTCGCGAAAACGGAGTGCATAGGCTCGTAAGAATTTCTCCGTTCAATGCGGCGGGAAAGAGACAAACATCGTTCGCTTCTGTAGAGGTCATGCCGGAGATCGATGACGAAATCACGGTGGAGATCGATCCGAACGACTTACGAATCGACACCTATCGTTCGAGCGGTGCGGGCGGTCAGCACGTAAACACGACGGATTCAGCGATAAGAATCACGCATATTCCGACAAACATAGTTGTAACCTGCCAGAACGAGAGGAGCCAATTTCAGAACCGCGATGTCGCGATGAGAATTCTCATAGCCAAGCTTACAGAACTTGCGGAACGCGAGCACAAGGAAAACCTGAAGGAACTAAAAGGCGACTTCTCGCAGATAGCATGGGGATCGCAGATTCGTTCCTACGTATTCCAACCATATACTTTGGTCAAGGATCACAGAACCAACGCCGAGGTCGGAAACGTGCAAGGCGTCATGGACGGCGACCTCGACTATCTCATAAATGAAGAGCTTAAAGCTAAGATATGAAAGGATTGATTCATATGAAAGCACCATTCTCAAACTACTTAAACGAGATTGCTCCGACCATCAAAGAACTAGTAAGCATTCTTTCGGCGCATTACGATTATGTCAGCGCACTTTCTACTGACTCAAATGGAATCGTAGTCGCAATATCGCAGAATAGCAAGTCTGTTGCGAACCAGACGATGGCGACGGAAAGAGGAACCGTCGTAAGAGTGAGAAAAGATGGTCTATACAGCGAGTATGCGTTTAACGAAATTAATGGAGCTACTGGCGAGGAACTTGCGACGCATATAAGAGCGGAACTCGATAAGCAGCTTGCAATTCTCAAGAAAACAAAGACCGAAGTTTACGAAACGGGAATCCTCGCGGACGAACCGCTTGAACTCTTTGTAGAAAAGGAGACGGAGCTTCTTCCCGAAGAAGCGGACGTCAAGGAACTCGTGGACATGTTCACTGCGATTTCGGATAAGGGCGTGTCGATGTCAGAGAACATCATCGAATGCATCGCCAACGGACAGAGCACACATGTATGCAAGATGTTCATAAGCCCGAACAGATTCCTGAGACAGAGCTATGTTTATTCCGAAGGATCTGTCGTGGTCGTGGCTGCAAGAGACGGAGACAACAGAATGGCATACGATGGCGTTTCCGGACTTTGCGGACCGGAAGTGTTTAAGGACCTGAACGAACTTGTCGAAACGATTGCCAAGAAAGCAGTTGATATGCTTGATGCAGAGCGAATCGTTCCGGGCGAATACGACGTAATAGCGACGCCTGAGGTTTCGGGACTCATTGCGCACGAGGCGTTTGGCCATGGTGTTGAGATGGATATGTTCGTAAAGGGAAGAGCTCTAGGTGCTGAATATATTGGACAACGTGTTGGTTCTGATCTCGTTACGATGCACGAGGGTGCGCTCTGCGAAGAGAGCGTCGCGGCCTATGCCTTTGATGACGAGGGCGTGCTTGCGGGCGACGTAACAGAAATCGAAAACGGAATCCTTAAGACAGGAATCTGCGATGCGCTCGCCGCGCTCAGACTTGGAACCGAGCCCACCGGAAACGGAAAGCGCGAGAACTTTGCGCACAAAGTTTATACAAGGATGACCAATACCGTATTTGATTCGGGGACCGATTCGCTCGATGATATGATTAAGTCGATAGAGTTCGGATATCTCCTGGACGGAATGGAAAGCGGAATGGAAGACCCCAAGCATTGGGGGATCCAGTGCATCCTGAGCCGTGGATACGAAATCAAGGACGGAAAACTTACCGGAAAGATGGTTAGCCCGATAGTTCTCACGGGATACGTTCCCGATCTCCTCGGCTCCATCAGCATGGCAAGCACTGACAGAAAGGTTCCGGGTAACGGCGGCTGCGGCAAAGGTCACAAAGAATGGGTCAAGGTCGCGGACGGCGGCCCTTACCTCAAATGCCGCGCTCGCTTGGGATAATATATATCACCATTGCATATATGCGACGGAAGATATATGCATTCGTGGACCGCTCGCGCTTTGTCCTCGCGCAGCGGTACTAAGCTCTTGCTTCGTCCACGGAACACCGTTCCTCGACTCGCAAATCGCTAAGTGCCGGCGCTGTGGAAGTCCACTCATACATATATCCACCGCCGCAACACGGAAAGGACATATAATACATATGAAGAACGACATATTTGAAGTGATACGTGCGCTGCTCGAGCGCTCCGGGGCCGATGCGTATGAAGTTACCGAGGAGCGAGAGACGGGATGGGAATTCTACTTCATCCGCCACAAGCTCGACCAAAACAGAGCCAAGGACGTAACGACGCTTAAGATCAAAGTCTTCAAGAAATCCGATGACGGAAAGTTCCTGGGTAATGCTACAGGAGACGTTCCGCCAACAGCAAGCAAGGACGAAATCGAGAAGCTCATTTCAGACCTCGTATATCAGGCGAGTCTAGTAAAGAATCCTTACTACGAGCTGAATGGGCTAAAGGAAGCCGGCGTTGAGGATGGCGATGATCCGAATCAAGAAGCACTGGTTGAAGTCGACATCGAGAAGATGGCGGAGGATTTCATAGAAACTCTTAACGCAATTCCGGAGACCGCCACGGAAGATCTGAACTCTTACGAAATCTTTGTAAGCAAGAAGGAAAAGCATTTCATAAACTCAAACGGAATCGACCAGCGGACTTCTTATCCCAAGGCAATGATAGAAGTTGTGACAAACGCAAGGCACGAATCCAAGGAGATAGAGCTATACAGAATTTATAACAGAGGTACATGCGATAGGGCTGCCCTCACACAGGACATAGTTGAAGTTCTCAATATGGGAAGGGATAGGCTCGAAGCTGTTCCGACGCCGCATCTAAAGGAGGCGCCGCTAATTCTTTCGACACAGGACTCCGTTTGGATGTTTGACTATTTCTTTGACAGGATGAATGCGAGTTATAAGTATCGCGGATTCTCGGACTGGGAAATAGGAAAGCCGATCGCGGACGACGTAAAGGGCGACAAAATCACGATTACCGCAGTTCCGATGCTTCCGAACAGCTCAAGGAATTACCCCTTTGATGAAGAAGGAGCCAAGATCAAAGAAAAAGTCCTCATAAGGGACAATATTCCCGAAAATTACTGGGGCGGAAGGCAGTTCAGCCAGTATATGGGGCTCGAGGACAGTTCCAACGTGTACAATTACAAGATTGAGGGCGGAAGCAAGTCGGCAGAAGAAATCAGGAAAGGCCCATATATCGAGGTCGTTGAATTCTCCGGATTTGACTGCGATGCAATTACGGGCGATATTGCAGGCGAAATCAGGCTTGGATACTACCACGACGGAGAGAAGATTATCAAGGTCACGGGAGGCTCGGTATCCGGATCCATGAGAGATCTTGCAAAGGAAATGTATCTTTCCAAGGAACTCCGGCAGTACGATTTTGCGCTGGTTCCGGCCGTGGTACGGCTGGAGCATGCTACCATAGCGGGTATAGAAGGCTAAAAACACAGAATAATTAAGAAAAACAATTATGGGACTCGGCAATTCAGGAGTGAAAAGCCGAGTCTTTTTTCTCTTGTGAAACTACGTCTGTAGAAGTATAATATAATTAAAATATAACTCTGTAGAAGTATAGGAATTGGGTGACAAGATGAGCATTTGGACTTTATACCACGGGTCATCGGTAATAATCGAAAAACCGTGTTTCGGGGTAGGCCATCGTTATAACGACTATGGCTTGGGTTTTTATTGCACCGAACATATTGAGCTGGCCAAGGAATGGGCGTGCACAGATAAGTCGTCGGGCTTTGCAAATGCTTATATTCTTAACGTTGATGGCCTCAAATTGCTGGATTTGACTTCTTCGGAGTTTGGAATACTAAACTGGATGGCAATACTTGTGGACAACAGAAGAGTAAGCTCGTCAACACCCTTGATCAATAGGGGCAAGGCGTGGCTAAAAGACAATTATCTAATCGATATATCAAAATACGACGTAATATCAGGCTACCGTGCGGATGACGCATATTTCTCGTTCGCGAGGGCTTTTCTTGGAAACGAGATTACGGTGGAGCAACTGTCTTTGGCAATGAGGCTCGGATCCCTGGGCATACAGCGGGTGCTGAAAAGCGAGAAGGCTTTTGAGAGGATTGAATTTACGGGATTTGAAAGTGCGGAAAGAAGTGAATACTACCCCAGAAGAACAGCCAGAGACAGAGCTGCAAGAAAAGAATTTCAAGAGATTTTGGAAAAAGAGGATGCGGGCGGCTTCTATCTGAGCGATCTAATGCGAAAGGAAATCAAGCAGTATGTCAAATAATATGAGGGCCTATGACGAATCGTATCTTGCTGATGCGATGAAAAATCTGGGTGAAATGCTCGACTACGCAGTAAACGACCTAAATTATTCCCTGAATACTTTTCTAGATATGTTTATAGCATCTTCTTTGGCGGGGCAATTTGAAAAGGGATCCCCCAAGGTTGTTGCCGGCATGTCCGGAAAGGAGATTGCATTTCGGGTGCTGGAAGAGACGGGTGTTGAACATGGTTTCGATATGGTGTTTAGAGAAGACCAGGTGAAATATCTTCCGTCCAGGGAGTATTGGTGTGGCTGGATTTTGGCATATTATCAATGGTTTCAGGCCAGAAGCTTTGACACTATCCTTCAGTACATATCCGGCGAGGAAATCGTCGAAAAGTATCAAACCCTTCACGAGGCGTCGGAAAAAAGATGCGTTGATGCAATTAATGGGATTATAACAGAAAAAATAAAGGCTGCAGGCTGGCCAAGTCGGCTTCAGTACCAAAGGCGAATCGCAGGCCTCTCGCAAAGCGAACTTGCCATGAGGGCAGGGGTCAACATAAGAACCTTGCAGCAGTACGAGACTAGGGCAAAGGACTTGAGTAAAGCATCGGCACAGACCGTGATGTCGTTGGCTTGGATTTTGGGATGCGATCCGGAACGAATTCTGGAGTTTGATTTTACAGCGGGAGAGTAGCAATAATAGATGTCTTGACAGGCCTCCCCCTTCATTGACGGGGGGGCCTTTTTTATTATATAATTATTCGGATAGTTATGGGGAGGGGCATCCTGCCTCGCCTTAGTTTTAGAAGATAAGTGAGGAGACAAAACTTATGAAAATGCGCAAACTAATTGCATTATTCCTTGCCTTGGTGCTGTGCGTTTCTCTCCTGGCTGGATGCGGTACCAAGGAACAAAAACCGCAGGAAGATCCTAAGCCAACGGAGGAGCCTACAGATGAACCTACAGATGAACCTACAGATGAGCCGACGGGCAATGTTCCGACGGTTGAGGTAGAGTACGAAGAATACGTGAAGTACCCTGAATTTGATATGGGTGATGTCACGGTTCAGCTCGGCTCTGCTGAAGGCGGAGAAGTAGGTCATGACGTTTATGCCGGCGTTGAAGGTAAGGACTACACAGATGAGGCACAGTATACCTTTAGTGATGTCATGGAAACAACAACCAGCATGAACTGGAACCCGCTTTCCTGGGAAACATCGAGCGACGACTATGTTCTCTCTTTGATTTCAAGTCAGTTCTACGATTTTGTTCTCAACAGCGACAAGAGCGGATGGTCAATCGTTCCTGAAATGGCTGCCGACTATCCTGTAGACGTAACCGCTGACTACGTTGGTCAGTTCGGAGTTGCTGAAGGTGAAACAGGAAAAGCATGGAAAATCGCACTTAACGAAGCAGCTACATGGGAAGACGGAACACCGATCAATGCGGATTCCTACATCTATTCCTATCAGCAGCTCCTTGATCCGCAGCAGTTGAACAGACGTGCAGACTCTCTCTATTCGGGAGACTTCCAGATTGTTGGAGCACAGGGATATTTCTATGCAGGAAAGGCAGCATTTACACCTCTTGGACAGAGCGTTGCCGAATACCTCGAAGCTGGCGGAGCATTAGAAGATCTGTATGTTGATGCTATTGGATTCTGGAATGCTGCCGGTTATATTGATGCAGACGGAAACGAAATTGAAGGAGCTGTTTCTGTAACCGACGAAACAGAGTACAGTGCTGACGGACAGGGCGATGACGCATTCAGCGGCAAGTCGCTTTATGAAGAATACCTGAGTCCTGAAGGACAGTACGCTGATTACGGTGCTGATTACGTTGGTACCATGGTTGCGTCCGAAGCGGTTCCTTGGGAAGGAGTTGGTATTGTAAAGACCGGAGAATATGAATTGGTATTCATAGCAACAATGCCTGTTGAGAGCCCGGCTTACTATGTTCCATACTATCTGCCGATGTATCTTGTTAAGGAAGATCTCTATGAGTCTCTAAAGGTTGTGACAGACGGAGCATTTACAACAGATTACGGCAAGACACAGGAAACAACAGCTTCCTATGGTCCATATAGACTTGCTTACTTTGAACTTGATAAGCAGATTACATTCGAGCGTAACGATAATTGGTACGGATATTCCGACGGAAAGCACCTCGGACAGTACCAGACCGATACAATTTCGACACAGATCATAGAGAAACACGAGACACAGCTTCTCGCATTCCTAAACGGTGAAATCGATGGCGTAAGCCTGCAGCAGGAAGACATGGAGAAATACGCTTCCAGCGAATACATCCGTTATACGCCGCAGTCATATACAACAAAGCTCACTTGGAACACAGATGAATCCAAGCTTGAAGAGCGCGGAACCAAGGTTCTCCTGAACCGTAACTTCCGTAAGGGCTGGAGCTTGGCAATCGACCGTAACACCTTTGCTACATCCTACACAGCAGCAGGATCCGCAGGTTACGGTATGCTGAACTATATGTACGTATATGATCCGTTCACAGGAGCCACCTACCGTGATACAGATGCTGCAAAGAAAGCAATCGTTGACCTCTACGGACTCGGAGACGACTACGACGATGTTGACGAAGCTTACGATGCTGTTACGGGATATGATATCGAAGAAGCTCGTAAAGCCATGCAGCTTGCTTATGAGCAGCTCAAGGCAGACGGACTATATAACGACGAAGATGTTACAATCACAATCAGCGTTTATACATCCGACGACATCTATGTAAAGATGAAGAACTATCTGGACGACGCTCTTAAGTCCGCATGCGAAGGAACAGGATTTGAAGGAAAGGTTAGCCTCGACATGAAGGTTGACGCAGACTACTATGAATCCAACTACTCCGGCGCTTGCGATATGATCTTCACAACTTGGGGCGGTGCAGCTTACTCGCCATACACAATGATCGGTGAAGTTTACTGCGATGCTTCCGATGGTTCCGGAAACCAGATGGAATACGGATTCGACACAACCCAGGTAAATGTAAAGATGAATATTAACGGAACAGAGCACGCACACAGCCTGCAGGATTGGGCATTCTGGATGTGCAACAAGACAGAACTTGAAGGTCTTGAAGCATTCGGTTCTTATGACGCGGACAGCCGCGCAGCTCTGTTCGCAAACATCGAGCACGTATATCTTGCAAACTATGTAACCACACCGATGTACTATCGTAACGTAGGTTCACTCGTTTCACAGAAGGGTGATTATCCGCTTACACAGTACATGGACATCATCGGATTTGGAGGAATGAGATTCTACACATACAACTACAACGATGAAGAGTGGGCAGGTGTTGCAAGCACACTTACTTACTAATCTACAAGTAAAAAGGAGTGACCGTCATTTTGGCGGTCACCCCTTCTTTTCTATCAAGAGCACTTCATAAGGATATAACTATGACAAAATATATAATCAAGCGTCTGGTCTTGATGGTGTTTACTTTATTTGTTATCACCACGATATGTTTTATTCTGGTGAAAATGCTTCCGCTTCCTGCGATCAAGGAAATGGGCCGAGACGTCAATATTATTTTGGCTCGTCGCGAAGCGATGGGCTACAACAAACCAATACTTGTTCAATACGGCCTCTATTTGAAGCATCTGTTCCAGGGAGACTTTGGTCTCGGTGAGCAGATGTACGAGGGGCGAGAAGTCTTTGATATCATGATGACCAAACTTCCTTATTCGGTCGTCGTGAATCTATATTCAATTCTTGTTGCAATTCCTCTGGGTATAGGACTTGGCATATATGCCGCCTTAAGAAAGAATAAATGGCAGGATCACATAATCTCAACTGCCGTAGTTCTCTTCATTTCAGTACCCAGTTATGTATATGCTTTCTTGGTTCAATACTTCCTCTGCTCCAAAACGGGATGGTTTTCGCTTACTGTAGCATCCAGGGAGCAGGCGGAGTTTTTCAGTTGGACCATGTTTAAGTCAATGGTACCCGCAATAATTTCTCTTGCCTTTGGTACGGTTGCAGGATTAACACGTTTTACGAGAGCTGAGCTGTCCGAAGTTTTGACCGGAGATTACCTGCTGCTCGCAAGAACCAAAGGCCTCACCCGCACGCAAGCCATAACGCGTCACGCCATGCGTAACGCAATGGTTCCGATACTTCCTATGATTCTCGGTGAATTCGTGGGAATACTCGGAGGTTCGCTCGTCATAGAGAGTATCTTCTCGATACCGGGCATCGGCGCACTCTATGTAAATTCAGTAAACTTAAGAGACTATAACTTCTTCATGGCTGATACGGTGCTCTATACAGCCATCGGTCTTCTTGCCGGACTCGTTACTGACCTTTCGTACGGATTCATCGATCCGAGAATCAAGATGGGACAGAGGTGATAAGTATGGCAAATATAAATGAAAAATATGAGCAGTACGAAAACCTGCCCAAGGAAAAGTTTGAACTCGTTGGAAACCGCGACCGCATAAGCGATAAGAAATTATCGACAAAGGCCGTAGGATATTTTGGCGACGCATGGATCAGATTCCGCAAGAATAAATCCTCTGTTGTTGCTGCGGTCATAATTCTGCTTCTGTTTCTATATGCAATGATAGTTCCTCTTATATCACACTACAATGTTACGTTCCGCGACGGATATTACAAGATGGTTCTACCAAAGAGCAAGATATTCTCATTCCTCGGTTGGGACGGATGTAAAGTTCAGAAAGAAGGACAGTCGGGGTACGACTACCTCAGCGCCATAGGATACGAACTCGACAACAGCGCGGTAAAAGAAGTTAAGAACAAATTCGTTGACGAGAACACGGGAACTCCTTACTATGACCTCTATGTCGATTCCTATGACAAGGTTGGCTTTGTTTACGCAGACCTCACAGCGGCTGAATACGAGAGCCTGAAGCAGTATCAGAATGAAACGGGCATACAGGTTATATACCCGATACCTAAAAACTATAAGACGAATTTTGTTGCGGTAACAAGCGCAGCAAACCTTTGGTATGAGCTTGTGGATGAAGGCCCGAACTCAAACGGATTAAGCAAGCATCACGATGAGAGTGGAAATCCGATATTTGTTGCGGACTACCATACGTCTGACAATAAAGAGCGTGCGAATTACGACTCCTTAAGACTTGCTACGGATGACGGCGGAGCCGACGGGCATACATGGTTCACATACGCGGTCAAGAATCAGTCGGGTTACCGCGTTCGCGTTTATTACAAAGAATACTATCATTACAAAAACGGATTCTATCCAAACCACCTACTTGGAACAAACCAGCACGGCCAGGACATTCTTGTATGTCTTGCAAGTGGTGCGAGGCTTTCGTTCCTCCTTGCGATTTCCGTTTCGCTGATAAACCTATTCATAGGAGTTATCTGGGGCGCAATCTCAGGTTACTACGGTGGTGCGGTTGACCTTATCATGGAACGTATAACAGATGTTCTTGCGTCGGTGCCGTTCCTGGTTGTTGCGGTACTCTTCCAGCTACACCTTGCAGACAAGGTGGGATCTCTTATATCGCTTCTGTTTGCATTCGTGCTTACGGGATGGATTGGAATCTCGCATAGAGTAAGGACTCAGATGTATCGTTTCAAGAACCACGAATACATCCTGGCGGCGAGAACTCTCGGAGCCAGAGACAGGCGCCTTATATTCAGGCACGTTCTTCCGAACTCTCTCGGTACAATCATAACGGGTACAATCATGATTATCCCGGGCGTAATATTTACGGAATCGATGCTTTCTTATCTGAACATAGTTAATTTGGAAACATCAAGTCTGACATCGGTAGGAACAATGCTGTCTCACGGACAGGCATATCTTTCGACGTTCCCGCATATCATTTTGTTCCCGTCGATATTCATTTCACTGCTCATGATTTCGTTTAACTTGTTTGGTAATGGTTTGCGCGATGCGTTTAACCCGTCGTTGAGAGGAGCGGATGAATAATGGCAGAGAAGAAATTAGAAGTAAAAGACGTTCGCATTTCATTCCGTACCTCTAACGGTAAAGTGCAGGCGGTCAGAGATATAGACTTTGATCTCTACGAAGGCGAAACTCTTGCCATAGTAGGTGAGTCCGGTTCCGGAAAGAGCGTAACCAGCCGTGCCATCATGGGAATCTCCGCAGGAAACGCCATCAAAGAAGGCGGCAAGATTCTCTATGACGGAAAAGACCTCATGAATATTTCCGAAGAAGAGTTCCACAAAATCCGCGGCGACAAAATCGCCATGGTATTCCAGGACCCTCTTTCTTCGCTCAATCCAATCATGCGTGTCGGTCAGCAGCTCACGGAGGCCATGCTCCTAAAGAACAAAGCTACGCTTAGAGAGAGCAAAGCCAATATGAATCGCATGTTTTCGTCGCTAGGAGACCGCATGACTCAGGCGGGCGTACCGAACGCCTCAGCCGACTTGGAGAAGCTGAAAAAGTTCAGTCTTCGCCATGCGACGCTCCAGAGTGAATATGCGCAGAGTCTAGACGCAGCCAAGGAAGCTCTTGCGCTTGCGGAGAACATTGCGCTTAGAATCGATAAAAATGTAATCGATGCTTCGTTAAAGAACGATATCACATCATTTCTTAAAGCCACTTCGGGCGCCAAGAGCAGGTTTGTTGTCTATGGTGACGATGTGGCTACCCTTGACGGTGTTATCTCTACAACGACTTCAGAGTCAAAGGGAAAGAAAACGAGCAAAGAGGACTACGCGAATCTGCGTGCGACAATGGATAGTGCAATCGATGTTCTTAAGAGGGCGATTGCTCTTGAAGAACCCGACACATTTGCGCTCGGATATTATCTGGAGAACGTAGAAAACAAGATTCCTGAGCTTCCGATTTCTGAGTTAAACAAGATGACGTCGGAGAAGCTTTCGGTAGAGTTCATGGATGAATTCATGAAGGAAGCGCAAGAGGGAATTGAATACTCGGTCAGGAAGACGGACGAGGGTAGACGTGCCGCAATCGACATGATTACGGAGAAACTCCCGATATTTGAATCAGAGGATCCTGTAAAGAACGACGTACTTGCGGCGGCAAAGGAACTAAAGACAGTAGTGGAGAAGGGAATCGATCCACTTGAGGTTACCAAGGACAGCCTGGCGCATACATTTGATACTTCCATTGACTATGCGATAGATCTTTACTTCAACGGATTTATTAAGAATGAAAAAGAAGAAAAGCGTGTTGCCAAGATGCAGGCTAAGTACGACAACCTGGTAGCAAAGGGCAAAACTCCGGACTGGGAAGTAATCCCCGCAAGCTATATAAACACTGACCTCGCTCACGAAGAAATGGTTGAGACATTAACAGAGCTTAGGGATCATTTTGCCGAGCAGATAGAAGAGCATAAGACAGAAGACTATGGCGCCATGACCGGGGAGCTTATTGAGTATCTCAAGAAAGAGGCTCACGATTCTTCGTACAAGATTACCAAGTCCGCCGCCAAGGAGCGAGCGATTAAGCTCATGGAAAGCGTAGGTATAGACGATGCACGTCGTAGATACAGACAGTATCCGTTCGAGTTCTCGGGCGGTATGCGTCAGAGAGTAGTAATAGCGATTGCGCTTACGGCGAATCCGGATATACTAATCTGCGACGAGCCGACAACGGCGCTCGACGTTACGATTCAGGCACAGATACTTGACCTTATAAACAACCTCAAGAAAGAGCATAATCTTTCCGTCATATTCATCACGCACGACCTCGGCGTAGTTGCCAATATGGCCGACAGAATTGCGGTTATGTATGCGGGCAAGATTGTTGAATACGGAACTGCAGACGAAGTATTCTACGAACCTGCACACCCATATACTTGGGCACTTCTGTCTTCGGTACCGGATTTGGATACCAAGGCAAAACTCGAGTCGATACCGGGAACACCGCCGAATATGATTTATCCGCCAAAGGGTGATGCGTTCGCAGACCGTAACAAGAATGCGCTCGCGATAGACTTTGAGGAGCAGCCGCCGATGTTCAAGATTACGGACACGCACTATGCGGCAACATGGCTCCTGCATCCAAACGCGCCAAAGCTCGAGCGACCTGCGGTAATCATGGAGCGTATCGAGAGAATGAGACGCGAGCGTGAAGGAAATAAAGATAATAAGGCAGCGGAAGGAGGGCAGAACTGATGAATAACAATAATCAGGAACCCTTACTCAAGGTTGAACACCTCTCCATGTATTTTGGAAAAGGCGAATATGCCAAGAAAGCCGTTAACGATGTTTCCTTTGATGTAAAGAAGGGCGAGGTTTTCGGCTTGGTTGGCGAGTCCGGATGCGGCAAGACCACGACCGGACGTACGATAATCCGTCTCTATGATGCGACATCCGGAAATGTATACTTCAAAGGTAAGCGCATCGTTGCCGGAATCCAGGGCTATAAGGACGAAATCAAAAAACTGAAGAAAGAAATCTCCGCTATGTCCAAGAGCGGAGAGAGTTCTGACAAGATTGAAGCCGCAAAGGCCCGCATAGAAGAACTGCAGAAAGAAATGCAGGCTGCCAAATTCGATCATGAGAAGCATAACGACGAATACCGCAAGGAAGAGCTCGAGCGACTCAAGAATGAATACGAAGCAGCGATTGTGAATGCGACCGAAGAAGAGAAGGCAGCCCTCACAAAGAAATACAATCACGAAAGAAATGCCGCAAAGAACGCCAAGCTCGTAACGAAGATTCAGATGATCTATCAGGACCCTGTTGCTTCGCTCGACCCGCGTATGACGGTTAGAGAAATAATTGCGGAAGGCCTTAAGATTCAGGGAATCAAGGACGAAGACTATATAAACGAGCAGGTATATAAGATGCTCGAGACGGTTGGTCTTGTTGCGGAGCACGCAAGCAGATATCCGCATGAGTTCTCCGGCGGCCAGCGTCAGAGAATCGGTATCGCGCGTTCCATCATCATGAATCCTGAAATGATAATTGCGGACGAGCCGATTTCCGCACTCGACGTTTCGATTCGTGCACAGGTAATAAACCTTCTGAACGAACTTAGAGAGACAAGAGGTCTTACGATTCTCTTTATCGCGCACGATCTCTCCGTAGTTAAGTACTTCTCCGATCGTATCGGCGTAATGTACTTCGGAAACATGGTTGAACTTGCGACCTCGGATGAGCTCTTTGCACATCCGCTCCATCCATATACCCGGTCGCTTCTCTCTGCGGTTCCGCTTCCGGATCCGATTTCAGAGAAGAGGCGCGTGCGTATCCGCTACAATCCGCTCACGGATCACGAGCATACGGATGAGGAACCCGAATTCAGAGAAATCGTGCCCGGACATTTCGTTCGCTGCACGCTCAAGGAATTCGACTATTACAGAGAGCATTACGATACAGCCGCCGAAGAAGCAAAGGCTGCACGCACGATGAGTGCGGAAGAGGCCGCCGTTGCCGGCGTAGGGGCCGGAGCTGACGCAGCCGTAGAGGAGAAGCATGAATAAGCTTTCGTCTATTTACGGAAGGCGCTGGGTAAAATATGTCGTTGCGCTTGCATTTGGACTTGCGGCGGTTGCACTGATTCTTTGGGCCCGCGGGTTCTGGGAGCCGGAAGCCATGGACCTTACGACGCAGACCTCGCATGCGACGACAAATCTCGACAGGGTCAGGATACTCTCGGACGCGTTCTTTATCGTAGGTACACTGATGGCTGCGTTCGGAGCGATGCTCTTTGTCTCGAGCCACGGAGCATTTGACGGACTAATCTACAGCATCAAATCGCTCACATGGTTCTTCCGCTTTCGTGAGGACACCCTCAAGAAGGGAAAGCGCCAGAGCTATTACGAATACAAAGAAGAGAAGGCCGCGAGACCAAGGTCGCCGTTCCTCTTCCTCGTGATAGTCGGCCTGTTCTTTGTCTTAATTGCAGGAATACTCGTAATCAAGTTCTTCAGTATGTAGAATAGTGCATTAGAAAAAACAATCCTCGCTGTCTATGGAGACAGCGAGGATGTTTCCTTTTTTGGCGAGAATTTTTTGAATTGTATAGAAAATCCCCCATGAACTCTATTGACTTCCCCATAGACGGGTGAGAGCATATTTGTAAGCCGATTGTGCAGGAAGAATTGTCCGGTCGGCGGGCCTCCAATATTTGACTCGGTATGTATCTTAATATATACTGGTTGTAGAATGATATATATCATGATATATATCATTTTGCGAATAGCCAAATCGCAGGTTACAGAACATTTCTGTGCCGGCATTTACAGGGAGGTGATATCTATGGATACTGCTAAAGTTTTTATGAGCGGGAGGAGCCAGGCCGTGAGACTTCCAAAGGAATATCGCTTTGATGACGACGAAGTATATATCAACAAAGTCGGAAACGTGGTCATGCTATACCCCAAGAACGATGAGTGGGCAAACTTTTTCAATGGGGCGAGCCTGTTTACGGATGATTATATGAGCGAGCCATTAGAGGATCCAACGCCTGAAGAGATTGAATCGTTATGAAATATATGTTAGATACTGATATATGTATTTATATCATCAAGAAAAGTCCGTCGTCTGTCGAGAATGAGTTTAGGCGTCACGCTGTTGATGACATATGCATATCTGCCATCGCTTATGGGGAACTTGAGACAGGTGTTATGAAAAGCGATAACTTATTTGCGAACAGGAGGGCGCTTGAGGAAATGCTATCCGGCATTAAGATAGTGCCGTTTAATGCATTGGCAGCAGAAGTATATGGAAGCATAAGGGCAGAATTGGAGAAGTCGGGCAAGGTTATCGGATCCAACGATATGCTTATCGCCGCACATGCCAAGTCGCTCGGGCTTACCCTTGTTACAAATAACACCAAGGAGTTTGATCGCATCCCTGGTTTATGTGTCGAAAACTGGACATAAGAGCGCGTTATCAACAGGGTGTTAGAAATAGTGTGTGAAATATATGTGTGAAATATAAAGGAAGGAAAAGAGATGATAACAGTACCAGGGTTTTTTGAAAAAGAAGGTTCGGTTGAGAAGCATTATGATTTGTTTTCAAGATTGCTGAAGGATAGGATTATATTAATATTTAATGAGATTACTGACGACCTTGCATGTTCGGTGATTGCGCAGCTTCTGTACTTGGAGTCGATTGCTCCTGACGAAGATATTCAAATCTATATCAACTCGCCGGGCGGCTCGGTATCAGCCGGACTCGGAATCTACGATACTATCAAAAAACTGAAATGCGACGTTTCGACAATCTGCGTAGGTATGGCTGCGAGCATGGGTGCATTCCTTTTGGCCGTAGGGACAAAGGGCAAGCGCTATGCGCTAAAGAACAGCCAGACTATGATTCATCAGGTGATTGGCGGAATGCAGGGACAGGCGAGCGATATCGAAATCGAAGCAGAGCATATAAAATCAGTCAAAGCAAGACTGAACGATATCCTTGCAGAGAATACGGGGCATGATATTCAGACAATAGAGCGCGACACCGATAGAAACACATGGATGTTCGGCGAGCAGGCAAAGTCCTACGGAATCGTAGATGAGGTGATTTAGGCTTAATACCCGCGCCTCAAATCCACCGCATACTTGAGAGGTCTTCCTTCGCAGTAGTTCTCGATATCTTCTGCGAACATGCGCATGTTTAGTTCACGGGTAATATGCGCTGTTTCCTGACCGGAGACGTGCGGTGTGACATAAAGATTCTTTGTATGCCAGAGGGGGCTCTCTTCCGGGAGGGGCTCCTCTTTAAATACGTCAAGTGCGGCTGCGGCGATGCGGTCATTTTTAAGTGCCTCAACAAGCGCTTCTTCATCTATTGCGTTTCCGCGGCCGACGTTAATTATGATTGCATCCTTGGATAGGAGAGCAAGTCTTTCTTTGTTAAGTATGTTGTCTGTTTCAGGTGTTCCGGGAAGGCACATTACGATGAGGTCGTAATTGGGGAGTTCCGAATCGAGTTCATCCATCTTGACTACGCGGTCGAACTCCTTAACTTCGCGTCCGCTTCTGCTTCCCCCAATGATTGATGCGGGTTCAAATGATCTTACGCGGCTAGCAAATGTCGCACCGAGGTTCCCGGTTCCGAGTACCAAAATCCTGCTTCCGCACAGGGTACGGAAATCCTCGTGGATATCCTGCTGGCCGAGCCAGGTACCGCTTCTTCTGTAATCTTCGAACATGAACATATGGCGCATAATCATCGTTGCCATCATGATGATATGCTCGGCAATCGTTGTGCCGTAAGTTCCGGCGGAATTGGATACGAGCACGCCGCGTTCATCAAAGTAATCGGCATCGTAGCCATTAACTCCCGCAGAGGATATGCAGTACCATTTTGCGTTAGGTGCATATTTAAGAAGACCCATTCCCATGCCGTGGATTATCTCGGCATCCTCTAAATGCGGTTTGGCTTCGTCGAGAGAACCATATAGCTCTGCGGTGTATCCGTATTTTGCTGCTGTGTCTCTAACGATTTGCATTGCGACCTCGTCTTTATGCGCCTTTACGACGACAATTTTCTTGCTCATTTTCATCCTCCGATTTGGAAATCCGGCAGAATATGCACGGTACAGAAGTACATTGTTTGAGTAATTGATGCAATATTGCTGTAATTATAGTAAGAACATTATAACCCTCAAAAGAGCCTCAGTAAATAGCGGATGGCTGAATTTCAATGCGTATCGCACGTTAGCGGGCCTTTCTGAAAGACATATTTTCAATGGACGAGGAGGGGGATTTTGTAGTAGAATATAAATTGCGGTATTGTTGGGTATTTGCTCCCAAAAGGGTAGTAATTGCCGATTCAATTGGCAGCGTAAGCCGATTCAAATGAATAGCGCAAGCCGATTCAAATGAATAGCGCAAGCCAATTCAAACGAATAGCGCAAGCCGATTAAAATGACGGTGTAAGTTTATTCAAATAGCAATATAAAGGAACAACATGGAAGAAAAAAACAAGGAACAGTATAAGATTCTGATAGTCGACGATGAGCCTGATATAAGAGAGGTTGTTTCTGTCCTTCTCGGAAGCGAAGGATATCGTGTTGTCCAAGCCGAAAACGGTGGTTCCGCAGTGGAGATGGTCTATGCCGACAAGGAAATAGACCTTGTGCTCCTTGATATTATGATGCCCGGAATGACAGGGGTCGAGACATGCGAGATGATCAGAAAGCGCTCTGCGGTTCCGATTCTTTTCCTGACAGCAAAATCACAGGACCAGGACAAAGTCGAAGCATATTCGGGCGGCGGAGACGACTATCTCGTTAAGCCTTTCTCGCAGACGGAACTCCTTATGAAGGTCAAGTCGCTTCTCAGAAGATACAAGGAGTATCAAAAACCTGTTGCTTCTACGCAGGAGAGGCCGGTGCTCGGAAACAATATCGTTCTTGACGCCAAGAGCAGAAGCGCCATCAAGGACGAAAGACGTATTCCGCTAACCGAGAAGGAATATGCGATTATGCAGTACTTTGCTGCACATCGCGGTGAGATTGTTGGAAACAAAGATCTATACGAGGGTGTTTGGAATGACAGCTATCTTCCGTCGGACGGAAACACCGTAATGGTTCATATACTTAACCTCAGAAAGAAACTCGAAGAAGACGCCAATCACCCGGAGGTCATCAAGACGATCTGGGGCAAGGGCTATAGGGTGGAATAGTTGGAGAGACAGCAGGCGAGAAAAAAATATTTTATACCGCTGACGCTGAAACTTGCGATAGCTGTGGTTGCATCTCTCATCGCGGCGTTTCTTCTTTATGAAATAATGTCGGGACTCGAGAAGATGGTTGCGCAGAAGTATTATTTGAGCGAAGAGGCCGAGGCAAGGAATGTAAACGAGGCCTACAGAGAACTGAAGGACTATATCGAGAAAGAGAATCTCAAAAGTACGGACACGGACAAGCTCCAGCACTGGATTAAAACTCATGACAATACATACCTCATGATCTTTGATAACTTCACGGTTTCGTTCGATGGTGGATGGGCGGTGGATGTCACGACGGTTGAGGACGAGGATATGCTTAGCGATCAGTCGTCTGTCAATATTGAAGAAAATCGTCCGAGGATCACACCTGACGAGTTCCAGCAGGATTTGAAGAACAGGATTCTCTCTTTTGAGGACGGCGATTACTATGTGTTCATAGAAGTTTACAAAGAGCAGCATCTATACAGAATCTTCAACGTGCTCAAGCTGATAATGTGCGTCGGGGTTGTGGTCGGAACCCTTCTTGTGTATAATGCACGCCTTATGGGCAGAATATCAAAAGTTTCGCAGTACGCCGAGAACGTTACAAATGGAGACCTCGGAGCAACGATTAAACCTCTCGCCAACGATGAAATTGGAAGACTGGCCACACAGGTAGATACTATGAGATCTAGTCTTATTCAGAGGCTGATAAACGAAAAGGAAGCCTGGGATAAAAACTCTGAACTCATCACCGCAATGTCGCACGACATAAGGACTCCGCTCACATCGCTTATCGGATATCTGGATATAATCGAGAGTGATAAGTATCAGTCGGAGGAAGACCTAAAAAAGTACGTTGCGGCAAGCCGCGACAAAGCGTTCCAACTAAAGGACCTTTCGGACAAGCTGTTTCAATACTTCTTGGTATTCGGAAGCAAGAGCGCCGAAAAAGACCTCGAAGTTTATGACGCAGGAATTCTTATTCAGCAGCTACTTAGCGAGCATGCAGCGGAGCTCATAAATTACGGATTCAACGTAGAGTTCGATTACAAGATTCCGGAGGGTGTTGAGATAGAGGCTGACGTATCAGGGCTAAAGAGGCTTTTCGACAATCTGTTCTCCAATATCATAAAGTATGCGGACAAGAGTCTCCCGGTTGAAGTTCTCGGCGATATTCAGCATGACAAGATAGTAGTTGATGTGAAGAATGCTATTCGCGAGGATTCGCGAAATGTCGAGAGCAACAAGATTGGGCTCAAGACTTGCGATAAGATTTGCAAGGACATGGGTGGCGATTTTGCATATATCGACCAGGATACTATATTCACGGTAAATGTTAAGCTACGCGCATACCATGAGAAGACTGTGGAAGAAAAGGTTTCCGAAGAAGGCCTTGCGGGAATCAGCGTTCACGACATCGACCTCGAGAGTTTGGCAGAGACTATGACAACGCCGGAGGTCGGAGAGCAAGAGACGGTAGATGAGGAGATTGATGAAGTTGATGAACTCGAATCTGCGGTCATGGAAGAAGCTTTAGAAACGTCAATCGAATCAGCAGCGCCAGAACCATTGAGGGCTGATGCAATACCCAACGATGCAAATGATTACGCATCGATTGTAGAAACAAGCACCCCGGATGAGAGGGTTTGAGTTTATATAGGAAAGTATTAGTAAAGTGTGTATTAAGAAAGAGTATTCAGAAAGAGTGTGTTAATGGAAAGAAGGTATTATCAAAAAGAGATTGAAACGATGTCCCGCGAGGACATGAAGAAACTGCAGAGCGAGAGACTTGTAAAGCAGGTCCGGCATGTTTGGGACAACGTGCCCTATTACAGGGGACTCATGAAAGCCAAGGGGGTTACACCGGAAGACATTCATGGGATCGAAGACCTACACAAGCTTCCGTTTCTGACAAAGGACGACCTACGAGACCAATATCCCTATGGACTTCTTGCGACGGATATTAATAACTGTGTGAGAATTCAATCGACTTCGGGAACGACGGGACGCCGTGTTGTTGCGTTCTATACGCAGGGCGATGTCGACCTCTGGGAAGAGTGCTGCGCCAGAGCGATAACGGCTGTTGGCGGGACAGAAGATGATGTTTGTCAGGTTGCTTATGGTTACGGTCTGTTTACAGGAGGCCCCGGACTTAACGGAGGATCGCATAAGGTTGGATGTCTTACACTTCCGATGTCGTCGGGAAACACCGACAGACAGATTCAGTTCATGATGGATTTAGGCGCGACAATACTTTGTTGCACGCCGTCCTATGCCGCATTCATCGGTGAGTCGCTTAAGGAAGCCGGGTATAAGCCGGATGACAATAAACTAAAGGCCGGAATCTTTGGTGCTGAGCCGTGGACTGAAGAGATGAGGAGGGACATAGAGAAGTCTCTCGGAATCAAAGCCTACGACATCTACGGACTTACGGAAACGAGCGGTCCGGGCGTTGCGTTCGAATGCGAAGAGCAGTCGGGCATGCATATAAATGAGGATCACTTCATCGCGGAGATAATAGATCCGAATACGGGCGAGGTCCTTCCCGAGGGAGAAAAGGGTGAACTCGTTTTCACCGCGATAACAAAGGAAGCATTCCCGCTCATAAGATACAGAACGAGAGACATCACGGTCCTCTCAAGAGAGAAATGCTCATGCGGAAGAACTCTCATCAAGATGAAGAAACCGATGGGGCGTTCGGACGATATGCTCATCGTTCGCGGAGTAAATGTATTCCCGTCGCAGATAGAAACGGTACTTTTGAAAGAGGGTTACACTCCGAACTACCAGATAGTAGTCGACAGGGAGAACAATACGGATACGCTCGATGTATATGTTGAGATGAATCCGGAGTCATTCTCCGACGTCGTGAAGGACATAGAACTCGATGCAGGAAAACTCGCTGCGGCAATGAAGACCATGCTAGGCATATCGCCTAAGGTACATCTCGTGGCGCCAAAGACAATCGAGCGAAGCGAGGGAAAAGCGGTACGCGTAATCGATAAACGTAAACTCCACGATTGATGTGGCACAAATGTGCATCGTGTGCGAAAACGCTGTGCACAGCAAGTTGTGCATCGTGTGCGTAATGCACCGTGTATAGGCGATTTATTCGACACTGTGTGGGATTTGAAAGGTGTGTAAAAAAATGGCGATAAAACAGATTTCGATTTTTGTTGAAAATAAAAAGGGTGCGCTCGCGGACGTACTCAAATGCCTTAGCGACAACAACGTTAGCTTAAGAGCGATGAGCATTGCGGACACCAAGGACTTTGGAATCCTTAGAATTATTGTGGACGACAAGGATGCTGCGATAAAGGCGCTTACGGACGGCGAAATAGTTTTCTCTGTAAATGATGTTATCGCTGCGGAGGCAGCGGACGTTCCGGGAGGACTTGCATCTGTGCTTAAGGTTCTAATGGATGCTGATATAGATCTCGAATATACTTATGCCTTTGTTGTAGAAGACGGGCAGCGCGCATGTGCAATACTAAGGATATCCGATATCGAGCTTGGAGAAAAGGTTTTGACCGAAGCCGGAGTACCGATGGTGTCCGAAGAAGATATACTGCGCATATAGTTTACTAACGAATGTTTTCGCAACTGAAAATGGCATTACGACAGTAAAAGGAGATACGATGCCGGGACTTACCGACAGAGAAGTACAACATAGAATAGATTTGAACCAGACGAATGTCCAGGTTGATCCGTCGACACGTACGATTAAACAGATTATCAAAAGTAACGTGTTCACGTATTTCAACTTGGTCTTTGTTGTGCTTGCAGGTCTCCTTATTTTCGTGGGATCGTTAAAAGAGCTTACATTTATGATACTCGTCGTTGCGAATACGTTTATTGGAATCTTCCAGGAGATTAGATCAAAAAGGGCGCTCGACAAATTAAAGCTCATGAAGATGCCGCGTGCACATGCTATAAGAAATGGTGAAGAGGTGCAGCTGCATGTAGCGGACCTTGTTCTTGACGATGTGGTGGTGCTAAGAGCGGGTAATCAAATTCCTGCCGATGCACAGGTAATAGAGGGCTCTGTTCAGGTAAACGAAGCGCTATTAACCGGTGAAGCGGAAGAGATAAGCAAGAACAAAGGCGACAGTCTTTTATCGGGAAGCTATGTTGTTTCAGGAGAATGCCTCGCGGTTCTCACCGCAGTCGGAAAAGACGCATATATATCAAAGCTTACGCTCGAGGCGACAAAGAGCGGAGCGCACGAGGACTCGGAGATGATTATATCGCTCGACAAGCTCGTAAAGATTATAGGAATCGTTATTATTCCTATTGGAATAGTTATGATGATTCAGCAGATGGTCGTTCTCAAGATGAAGCTTCCGGAGAGCGTAATTTCCATGGTTGCTGCGGTTCTCGGAATGATTCCGGAAGGCCTATATATAACAGCATCTGTAGCTATGGTTGTTTCCGCAATAAAACTCGCAAGGAGAGACGTCCTCGTACAGAATCTAAAGTGCATCGAAGCGCTTGCCAGAGTTGATGTCCTCTGCGTGGATAAGACCGGAACGATTACCGAAAACGAAATGAAGGTGGACAGCTTCATTTCCGCAAACCGAGACAAGGATAATGAAGATGTTAGACTCTTAATCGGTTCTTTTGTCAAAGCGCAGACTGCGGACAATGCGACCATGGTTGCGCTTCAGGAGCATTTTGATGAGGCCGGGAATCAAGAGGTTGTCAAGGTTTGCCCGTTCTCGTCGAGATATAAATACAGCGGCGTGTGTTTCCTCGGTGGAAACTATGTAATTGGTGCGCCGGAAAATGTTCTTGGATCTGGATATCATAGATACAGAGATTATGTCGTCGATATGGGAGAGAAGGGGTTCCGCGTGCTGGCATTTGCGGAGGTTTCGGAAATCCCTGCAGGACAGGAGCTCACGGGAAGATCAGAAGCGATTGCGTTTATTCTTTTAAACAACCCTGTTAGAGAATCAGCGCAGGAGACGTTCAGATATTTTGCAGATAACGATGTAGAAATCAAAGTTATATCTGGAGATAATCCCGAAACAGTATCGCATGTCGCGATGGAGGCAGGGATTCCAAATGCCGATCACTATGTCGATGCGAGGACGTTGATAAACGACCGCGCAATCTACGATGCGATTCAGAGATTCACGGTATTCGGAAGAGTGAGTCCTGAGCAGAAGAGGAAATTTGTAAGGGCGCTTCAAGAGCAAGGACGAACTGTCGGTATGACGGGAGACGGAGTAAACGATATTCTTGCGCTTAAGGACGCCGATTGTTCAGTTGCGATGGCCTCGGGAAGCGATGCAGCATCGAACGTGGCGCAGCTTGTACTTATGGACTCAAACTTCAGCAAGATGCCATCCGTAGTGTCTGAAGGAAGACGAGTGGTAAACAATATTCAGAGGGCGGCCTCGCTCTACCTAACAAAGAATATTTTCTCAATCCTTCTCGCAATATTTTCTATGATAAGCGTGCTATCCTATCCGCTTAAGCCTAGACAACTTACGCTAATCAGCGCTTTCACTATAGGTGTGCCTTCGTTCATACTTGCGCTCGAGCCGAATACCAAGAGAATAAGAGGAAACTTTCTTGCGAACGTCCTCAAGATGGCGGCACCCGCCGGAATTACGATGTTCATTTCCGTAAGTGCCATGGTTATATTCGGTCGCGTTTTCAAGATCGATGCGGAATGCGTTTCCACATCCGCGACGATGCTCGTGGCACTCGTCGGATTCCTCTTCCTCACAAAGGTTGCGGTTCCGATGAATAAATTCCACATAACCATGATTGCACTCCTTGTCGCGGGAATGGCATTCTGCGTAATATTTATGCCGGAGGTCTTCGGTATTTCGGGAATAACAACAAAGGCGATGATGCTTCTAATCGTATTCCTTATTGCAACCGAAGCTGTTTTTCGCTATGTGCATAAGGCTGCGAGCGCAGGATCGTATGTGCAGGGGCAAAGGATTGCAAAGAAAGAAGCGAGAAGGATAGAGCGTCGCCGTCGCCACGGCCGAGAAGAGTAGGAGGTTTAGAAGATGTTTTCTTTAGTCTCTTTGATACCAATAGGGATTATATATATAGTTGCGGCCGTTCTTCCGGCAGCGCTTCTCATGTTCTATATCTATAGGAAGGACGGAATAGAGAAGGAACCGGCAAGCCTTCTCATAAAGCTCATCGGATTTGGTGTCCTTGCAGCACTGCTTTCAGGAGGACTTGAGACGGCGGGGATTGCCGTGCTTGATCGATTCATCAGCGTTGCGAATCCTCTCTATCTAATCATACTGGCCTTCTTGATTGTCGCGGTAGTCGAAGAGGGAACAAAGTATATACTGATGAAAGCTGCTACATGGAAGAATCCGCACTTCAATTTCAGATTTGATGCGGTTGTCTATGCGGCATTTATATCGCTCGGATTTGCTGCGTTTGAAAATATAGGATACGTAATGGGGTACGGACTTACAATCGCGCCAACGCGAGCTCTCCTCGCTATTCCGGGACATCTTTCGTTCTCGGTATTCATGGGGTTCTTCTACGGAAGAGCGCGCCTATGGGCAAACAGGGGAGACGAGAAAAAGGCGTCGACAAACAGGCGCCTTGCATATATAGTCGCAGTACTCCTCCACGGATTCTACGATGCATGCGCGATGAAACAGACCGTGCGGTCTACTCTTATATTCTTCGCATTCATCATAGCAGTCGACATCCTGATGATAAGAACCATCCGCAAGGAAGCCCGTGAAGACCACCCACTATAAAAACGCACAAAGAGCAGATGCGGATGTGTTCCCGGAACGCTTCCCGCAGGAATGGTTACAATTACACGAGATAAAAGCAGAACCTCTGTGAGGTTGGCATCAGTGACGAGCGTAAGCGAGGAATCATTGATGCAACCCTCCAGAGGTTCAATTTTATTGAAGTATGTAATTGTCCATTCCGAGGACGTAGTGCAGGGAACATGTCCGTCTCTGCGACATTTGTGCGTTTTAATTGTTGAACTCTGCGGGGACCTCTGTGAGGAGCTCCAGCGATTTTTCTTCGTTCATGAGGTCGCACATATCGAGGAATGTGTCGAGTGGAACGTCACGGAGCTGCTGGTTTGAACCGCGTACGTTTATCGATACGGTCCTGTTCTCCGCCTCTTGTCCACCGACAACTATTATGTACGGAGTCTTGAAGTTCTTGAATGTCTTGATCTTGGCATTCATATTTTTGTCTTCGTAATCAACTTCGTAGCGGATGCGATTTGCGCGGAGGAGATTACAGATTTCCTCGGCATAATCGTTGTGCTCGGTTTTGATTGGAACAACAGCAACCTGCGTCGGCGAGAGCCAGAAGGGGAATGCGCCCTTGAAGTTCTCTATTATAACCGCGATGAATCTCTCGAATGAACCGTAGAGCGCACGGTGTATTACGATAGGCTGCTTTAGGCTTCCGTCCGGTGCAGTGTATTTAAGCTCAAAATTATGCGGGAGTTGGAAGTCGAGCTGAATCGTTCCGCATTGCCATTCTCTTCCGAGTGCGTCCTTCATCTGAAGGTCAATCTTTGGGCCGTAGAAGGCACCGTCGCCTTCGTTGATTTCGTAACCGCCATGGCCGTATTTGTTATCGAGAATATTCTTGAGTGCGGCTTCGGCATTGTTCCATGTTTCGATGTCGCCCATGAAGTCTTCAGGGCGAGTCGAGAGCTCCGCCCTGTAAGAAAGCCCTAGTGTCGAATAAATCTTGTCGGTTAGCTCAAATATCTTTCCGATTTCTTCTTCTATCTGAGACTCCATAACAAAGGTGTGGTCATCATCCTGACGGAATTCCTGAACGCGGAGGAGTCCGTTAAGCTGTCCTGACTTTTCCTTTCTGTGGAGGACATTGTTCTCCGAAAGTCTAAGAGGAAGATCCCTATACGAACGAACCTGAGACTTGAATACGATCATAGCGTTCGGGCAGTTCATCGGCTTTGCGGAATAGATGTCGGCTTCTTCGACCGGTTTCATCTTGAAGGAACCGTTATCGTCCAAAAGAATCTTTCCGTTCTCGTCACGCTCGAGCTCGGGAACGACGAACATATTGTTTTGGTAATGTGCCCAGTGACCGCTTATGAGATAGAGCTTTCTGTTGTTGAATACCGGCGCACAGATTTCTTGATATCCGTATTCGTCCTGAAGGCCTCTCGAGAAATCCATGAGGGTGTTATACAGTCTCCATCCTCTCGGGAGCCAGTAGGGCATGCCGGGTGCGGTTTCGTCAAACATGAAGAGTTCGAGCTGCTGACCGAGTTTCTTGTGGTCACGTTCCATCGCTTCCTGTATCAGTTTAAGGTGATCCTTTAGTTGCTGCTTGTCGGGGAAGGCGTAGACATAGATTCTCTGGAGCTGCTCATTATGCTCATCGCCTCTCCAGTAGGAACCGGACGCGGATTTAACCTGGAATGCCGCGGAGAGAAGTTCCTGAGAATTATCTACGTGTGGTCCGCGACAGAGGTCGACAAAATCATCACCGGTATAATAAATTGTAAGCGTCTCATCTTCGGGAAGGTCCTGAATGAGCTCCGTCTTGAATCTTTGATCCTTGAACATCTCGAGCGCATCGGCGCGATTTATCTCCTGGCGAAGCCAAGACTCTCTACGCTTTATGATTTCGTGCATCTTCTCCTCTATCTCGGGGAAGTCATCCTTTGTTATTGCACGCGGAAGAACAAAGTCATAGTAAAGGCCATCAGAAACTTCCGGCCCGATGGCATACTGCACGTTTTCTTTTCCAAAGATTTCGATTACCGCCTTGGCGAGTATATGTGCCAGTGAATGGCGGTAAACATCAAGTAAGTCTTCTCTTTCCATGTGTATTCCTCGTTAGTTTAATATTATTTGCCATTAGGCATTTCGATAAGCTTAAGTGCTCATTTATGTTTAAGCGTATGTTTACGTTAGCGTTGAATATTAGTTCTTTGGTATCAGCACGCGGATGAGGGTGCCTTCTCCTTCGGTGCTTGCGATTTCGAATTTAGCGCCGCACATCTCGCGGAGACGTAGGAATATATTCATCAGGCCTGTTGCCAGGTTTTCTTCGGCTAGATCGGTATTCTTAGCGGATCCCGTTAGGACTATCGGACTTCCTGATGCATCTGTAAGATTTAGATTCTCCATGACCTCCGACATCGCAGCATGAATAAGCTTGTTGGATTCCATGCCGGCCTTATCGTCATCGTTCGCATATGCGGAGAAGACGCCTGCAGCAGTTTCTCTATTGAATCCAATACCGTCGTCTTCGACCTCGACAATGTCATAGTCATCCGTTTCGTAGCTCCTGAGCCATATAGTGCCGCCTCTCATCTTTGCCAGGATGCCGTGCTGGATTGCATTCTCTACAAGACCCTGGATTGCAAGCGGCGGAACAAAGAAGTCATCGCACTGAATATCGTACTCAGCATTTACCCTGTCGCCGAAGCGCAGTTTCTCTATATTCACATAGCTCTTGATGTGGTCAACCTCTGACGCAAAGTCTATTCCGTCGATATTGTTTACGTTGTCGATATTGGCTCTCAGGTATTTTGAAAAGTCATACATCGCATCGTATGCGGCATCCGGTTCCATCTTGATTAGGATACGGATTGCACTAAGCGTATTGAAGAGGAAGTGCGGCTGAATCTGATCCAGCATAAGCTTCATTTGGTTTTCTTTTAGTCTGTTGGTTACGTTCACCCTATCTGAGAACGCGAGGAGGTTCCTCCATGAAACGAACATCATATAGATGAATGCGTAAATTAGGAGCCCTGTCCTAAAGAACATACTGAGTTCCGTCCACATTCTTTCTCTGAAGATGATTGATTCAGCAATAACAATCACAGGAAGAATGATGTTGGCAAAGAACTCTGTTATGTTGAGTGCGCGCTCAGTGCGCGTGAGAAGATTAGCCTTTGGACCAAATGCGGATCTAAAGAGAAGGATGCCGTTGAGAAGGATTCCGAATCCGCTTAGGACATAGCAAAGTATTGCAATTACGTTTGGGTTATAACGAACCACTATGCAAGAAAGAATAATGAATACGTCTGCCGCGATTGCAAACTGATAGCATCTAAATGTAAGTTTGCGGTGCTCTTTGTTTCTGTAATATGCATAGAGGAAGATGCACGGAGCAACAAAGAGGAGTGCAATTACCGCAAATAGATAGAGTGCGCCTGAGAATCTGCTGAGAACCGGAAGCATAGCTCTGTTTACGAGCCATACTCCGAAGCAGAGTAGAGCAGCGCCCATTGCGGTGTTCGGCCTTTGGTCGGTTGGACGTCCATATACCCAACTCATGATGAGAAGTAAGAGACCAAAGATGAGGACTATGAGTCCCCAAATGAATGGAAGCAGTGTGAGTTTGCGAATCTGCTGTATAACATCGTTATCGGCACCATAATAGATGTCGCTTATGTTAAAAGACACCTTGAAAATCGATGTATTGGTAAAACTTAATTCGAGCGTCTGACCTGCATATTCGGGCTTTAGGTTAACTACAATCCATTCATCGCTTATTATGTTTCCGACACCGGTCCAGCCGAGGTTTGGATAAGCGTAGATGATATTGCCTCCGACCTTTATGTGGAGGAGCTGGTGGTAGTTTCTTACGGCGATTGCATCACCTGAAGAGATGCTGGATGGCAGATCCTTTTTGAGGGAAGTAATCCCTGATGGCTCGGTGGTAATCTTGGTAGTAAGATTTACACTTCCGATACTTTGTCCGTTCTGTACCAAAGTCCAGCCATCGTTATACGACAGATTGCGAGCCCTTAGGCCGGCGTTTGTGTCGGCCTTACCGAGAAGGATAAATGCCGCAACAACAAACACGACAAAAAGCGTAAGGACGAATGCAATTAAAGCTACTGGTGTCGATTTGCGTTTTTCTTTCATAGTTTTAGTACGTTCTCTTAATACATTTTAGCGGCTATAACTTGGGCCGGGATTATAACTCAACCTTTTCCTGAGGAGCATTGAAGCTTAAGGCCGCAGCAACAACGCCGAGTGCCACGATTGCGAATACTGCGGTGAATACCACGATGTTTTCAGCATTCTTTTTCTTTTCTAGCTTCTGCTGCGTCTTCAGAGTTTTAAGTAATTCTTTGTCACTTCTTTTCATTTTAGACCTCCGATTTCCTACAAGAATTAATTGTATCATAATAAATAGGATAATAAAAGTGGGGCGGAGGCAAGAACATTTGCATTTTATCGGGCTTTGGGGTATAATTTCCACAGTTTTAATCAGTTTTTATCACTTTTTGAAATCTAAAATTCCCATCTAAAGAGAAAGGAAAGGCGTTCAGCCGAAGTTTTACTTATGCCGAGAAAGAAAAAGGAAGAAGTATTGGAAGAAGCCATTGTTGACGTTGAGGAAAAGGCGCCGGCAAAGAAGCGCATAGGAAGAAAGACCAAAGCGG
Source organism: Bacillota bacterium (assembly GCA_017612585.1). GTDB lineage: Bacteria > Bacillota > Clostridia > Peptostreptococcales > Anaerovoracaceae > Eubacterium_B. The sequence continues at coordinate 47,841 of JAGAFN010000041.1, forward strand.
ATAAGGAGGCTGAGCAGGCCGCCCAGTTTGAACTTGCCGTGGAGGAGGAATCTAGGGAACCGGCGGAGCCAAAGCGGGCGACCCGCGGAAGAAAGCCTAATATTGCAGAAGCCAAAGAAGAAGCGAAAGAGGCTAAGGCGGCAGAGGACAAAACGGAGGAGACTAAGACCGAGGAGAAATCTAAGAAAAAGGCCAATAAGAAATCCGAAGACAATGTCGCAGGTAAACCTGAGAATGAAGATAAATCCGAGGAGAAGGCTGAGGACAAACCTGAGAAAGAGGAGAAATCCGAGGACAAGCCTGAGAAAGAGGAGAAATCCGAGGAGAAGCCTGAGAATGAGGAGAAATCCGAGGACAAGCCGGAAGAAAAGCAGCGTCCTGAGGTCACGGGAATCCTTGACATTGCGGAGGACGGCGGATTTGGATTCCTTCGTTTTGACAATTATCTTACGAGCGACAGGGACATCTATGTTTCGCCTACGCAGATTAGAAGATTCAACCTCAAGACCGGCGACAAGATTTGCGGAATCTCGAGGCTTCCGAATCAGGGCGAGAGATTTGGTGCGCTTCTCTATGTGAATACGGTGAACGATCAGGAGCCGGGAGAAGCAATAAGAAGACCGGATTTCTCGGATCTCACTCCAATATTCCCGAACGAGAGACTCTCTATGGAGATGAGCGCAAAGGATCTTTCGACGAGGCTCATTGACTTGATTGCTCCTGTCGGAAAAGGTCAGAGAGGACTGATCGTTGCGCCGCCGAAGGCAGGCAAGACAACTCTCTTAAAGAGGATTGCTAATAGTATTGAGACGAACCATCCGGACGTTTCTCTCATAGTTCTTCTTGTCGATGAGAGACCTGAAGAGGTTACGGACATGAAGCGATCGCTTACGAGCGGCGAGGTCATTTATTCGACCTTTGACGAAAGACCGCAGCACCATGTAAAGGTTGCGGAAATGGTTCTCGCGAGGGCGCAGAGAATGGCGGAGCACAAGCAGGACGTAGTAATTCTTCTAGACAGTATCACGAGGCTTGCAAGAGCATATAACCTGGTAGAGCAGCCGTCCGGAAGAACGCTGACCGGAGGACTCGATCCGAGCGCGTTATATAAGCCCAAGAAGTTCTTTGGTGCGGCGAGAAATATTGAAGAGGGCGGAAGCATTACTATTCTCGCGACTGCACTTGTTGAGACGGGATCCCGCATGGACGATGTTATATATGAGGAGTTTAAGGGTACAGGTAATATGGAACTACATCTCGACAGACGTCTTTCCGAGAAGCGCATATTCCCAGCCATCGACCTCAACCGTTCGGGAACGAGAAGAGAGGATCTCCTGATGGATCAGGAGGAGATGGAAGCTATCTGGGCTATGCGTAGGGCGATGTCGAATATGCAGAATCAGGACATCACGGAGACCATCATAGACAATCTGGCGCATACGTCTAACAACAGAAACTTTGTGCAGATAATCAAAAAGGTACTGATGAAATAAAGCTGATGAATTTAAAGCCGACGAAATAAACGGATGAAACAAAATGGATTTAAGCAAGATTTTTCTAAAAGATGCTTGCCCGACTGCGATAGGTGGGCAGGCGGTAATGGAAGGCGTCATGATGCGAGGCGCAAACCGCATGGCGACTTCTGTAAGGCTTCCGGACGGAAGAATTCACATCAAAACGCAGCCTCTTCCAAAGAGCGGATTCTGGAGAAAGATTCCGGTGCTCCGTGGCGTGTTTGCGTTTGCGATTTCTCTCGTTACGGGCATGAAAACGTTAACTTATTCAGCAGACGTTCTTGAACACTATGATCCCGATGGAGAAGGCATGGACGATGAACCCAGTGCGGTCACAAAGTTGATTGAAGAGCATTTTGGTGAACGTGCCGCGTGGAACTTTGCAATCTACGCGGCGGTGTTCATTGCTATAGTTTTCTCGGTAGGAATTTTTATCCTTCTTCCGACGGTCGTTGTGAATCTTCTGGCAAAGAAGATAACAAATAAATTCATACTTAATCTCTGCGAAGGAATTCTTCGTCTAATAATATTCATCGTGTATATCGCGGTTATCGGAAGAATGAAGGATATCCGAAGGACGTTTGAGTATCACGGAGTGGAACATAAGACGATTCACTGCTTTGAGAACAATCTTGAACTCACGCCGGAGAATGCGCAGGACTTCTATACGCTTCACCCGAGATGCGGAACGAGCTTCCTCATGTTCGTCATGATAATAAGCGTGATACTCTTTTCGCTGTTTGGGTGGCCGAACATCTGGGTGAGGCTTCTTTCGAGGATTCTCCTTATTCCTGTGGTTGCGGGACTCTCGTACGAACTTCTTAAATGGGCGGGCCGTAGCGACAATGCTGTCGTGAAGGTTCTTTCAATGCCGGGGCTTTTGCTCCAAAAGCTTACCACCAGAGAGCCGTCCAAGGGGCAGATAGAGATCGCTATTACATCGATGAAAGCCGTTCTAGTGGATGATGATGCACCATATATTGAGGGGATCTGCGACACGGATGCCAATCTTTTGGAGGAAGTACATATTGGCGAGGATTTTGAGAAAACAGACGAAAATAGTGATACAATAAAGGGTAGTGGCAAGGCAGAAAAAGCTGCGGCGCCAGCTCAAGAAAAAATCGAAACCGGTCGTGAAGAGGAGGACAAAATGTCTGACAAGCCTATCGTGGAAAAAGCGCGGGATATGGGAACGGGATTTTTGGATAAGATACTCGGACGTGACAAATACACGGACGAGTACGGTGAGGAATACTACGACGATTACGAAGAGTACGATGCCCTTGAAGAAGAATTTGGGGATGAAGATGCTGCACCAAAGCGCAAGCCTTGGCAGATGTTTAAGCGTGCCGAGAAGGACGCCAAAGAGTCCAGCGCCGAGCAGGAGGAACGCGGCGGTTTCATGAACTTCTTCTCCAAACAACATGAAGAAGTAGGAACTGCTCCGAGCGGAAGAGCAAAGAATGCAGCGGGCATTCCGGTCTGGGATGAAGAGGCAGAAATCAAGAAAGCAAAATCAAAATGAGTATGACCGTAAGAGAGATTCTTTCTCTCGGCGAAAAACGATTAATCGAAAGTGGAATCGAAGATGCAGCGAGGGACAGTAAGTCCCTCTATTGCTATTTAATCGGAATTCCTGTCGGGAAACTCTTTATGGAGTATCAGTACAGGCTGCAGGATCTGCTCTGCGAGCAGTACTTTGATTTGGTTGACAGGCGTGCTGCGGGAGAACCGCTTCAGTACATAGTAGGAAGCCAGGAATTCATGGGGATCGAGTTCAGAGTAGACCCAAGAGTTCTGATTCCAAGAATGGATACGGAGACGCTCGTAGAGAATGCACTCTCGATAATAAGGGACGGAAGGCTCGTGGATGAGGGCGCACGCGTTGTAGGGGAGCGTGGCGCTTGGAACGTGTTGGATCTTTGCACGGGGAGTGGGGCGATTGGAATATCAATTGCAAAGCTCGCGGAAGTTGCGGTGCACACAGGGGATTCTCAATTATCGAGGCGTGACGAAAAATTAAATGAAGAGAAAACCAAGCAATTAGCGAAGAGTATTAAGGTTACGCTCACTGACATAAGTGAGGGCGCACTGGATGTTGCGCGTGAAAATGCGAGACTAAATGGCGTTGAAGGAAACGTGAAAGCGGTTTGCGGAGATTTGTTCTCGCCGTTCAAGAAACTTTTCAAAAAACAAAAGTTCGACATGATAGTAAGCAACCCGCCGTATATAGAAAGCAAGGCGATTGATAGCTTGCAAAGAGAAATTCGCGACCACGAACCGATGGTTGCTCTCGACGGTGGTGCGGACGGACTCGACTTCTATCGCAGAATCGCGAGCGAGGCACCTGACTATCTAGAGGACGGCGGCGTGATACTGCTTGAGATAGGGGATACGCAGGGGCAGGCGGTAAAGGCTTTGCTGGGAGATGCGGGATTCACCCACACCCGCGTCATCTGCGATTTGGCGGGACGCGACCGCGTAGTTTTCGGTCTTTACGCAAAAGAAAAATAATGATATACTGTTGTGGCGCCGAGGAGGATACCTTTGCGCATATGCTTCCGTGGCTCAGTCGGTAGAGCAGCGCATTCGTAACGCGCAGGTCGTCGGTTCAAGTCCGACCGGGAGCTCCACTTTTTTGGCAGTTTGCAGGTGCAAGCTGCCTTCTTTTATTTACAAAGGATTGCGGATTTTTCAATGCTTACATAGGTCATGCCCTTACGAAACTTGACCTAACATAACGGCCGTATAACCTTACTCAGCATGACTATTTGGGCGTCATTTGGGGGTTTTTTGACTTAAGTGGTATAAGCCACCGCGTACGAAGTTGGTCGCACTGCGATTAAGGGTATTTAGACTACCAAATTGGCTGTATCTATTGAGATTGCTTTCGTAAAACTGGTAGAGAAATTCCTTAAAATCGCATCCTTTTCTTACATAATTAGGTTAGTTATTATATGAGCATATAAGGAGGTGATTGCTTTGGGTCACAATAAAAAGTACAAACTAAGCTATGATGAAACGCGCATTATTATCATGAGCTTATTGGAATTAAGAAATAAACTTGTTGATGAAGGAAACTATACTGATGCAATCGACGATATTATTGCGAAACTGGCTGCATAGATGAATAGGATCTTGTACATGCCCTGTCATTTGACAGGGTTTTTTCTATTTGAGGCATATGGCCGGAAAGGACACGAAATGGAAGTAAAAGTAAAAGTATTAGAAGTTAGTTTTGAGATTCCAGAGGAATATGTAGAAAGGATAATGGATGCCCTTACCTCTATTGGTTTGGAAAAAGAGTATGAAGACTGGGACGAAGACTGTGAAAAAGATGTAGACTGGGAAGCGGTGTGGTATGGAATCGATGAAAACTACCCTGAAACAGTAATCAAGTGCAGGCCTTTGACCCTTGATGAAATTGACGCTGTTGAAGCAGATATTGAGAGAAAGTGCATCAATAAGGTCAATGAGAGATTTGAAAAAAACAGTTAGGGGTGAAATATGGAGAAGGATATAAGAGAAATACCCTTATCTCAGATAGACACTTTTCCTAATCATCCATTCCAGGTTAAGGATGATGATGACATGATGAATCTCGTGGAAAGTATTGCCCAAAACGGGCTCTTTTCGCCAATTATATTGAGAAAGACCTTTCATAAAAGGTTTGAGGTTGTATCAGGGCACAGGAGGCTTAGAGCTTATGAGCTTCTAGGTCGAGATACAATTCCGGCAGAGGTTCTAAACATTACCAAAGAGGAGGCGACTCTATATATGATAGATTCTAACCTTCAGAGATCTTCAATCTTGCCTAGCGAGAAGGCCTTCGCTTACAAGATGAGGATGGAAGCCATAAAAGAGTATAAATGGCGTATGAATGCTGGTAGGGTTCCCGAGAGAGATTTTGAGGTAATAGGAAAGCTGTCTGACGCACCGGGGGCAACTGAGTTGCCCCCGGAAGGAAAAAGTAAGGATCGGCTTGCTGAGGCGATAGGTGTAAGCCATGAAACGATTAGGCGATATATCCGCCTCACAGAGCTTATTCCGGAACTTCTTAATCTTGTTGATGAAGGGAAACTCGGTTTGCGAACCGGCGTGGAACTGTCATATATAAATAAGGACAAGCAAATGGAAATATTTAACATTATATCCATGGATGAAGTTTACCCAACCCACGCCCAGGCTATACGAATGAGAAAGCTAGATGAACAAGGAAATCTCGCCAAGGGGGTAGTGGGTCAAATTATGCTTGAGCAAAAGCCGAACCAGAAGGAGAAGGTGTCTTTCAACATGGCACGTTTTGAGAAGCTATTTCCCAAGAATCTGCCTGCAAGTCGCCGTGAAGATTATATAGCCGCTGCTATGGAGCACTATGCTAGATATCTTCAGCGAAAGGAGAGAGGCCAAGAAAGATAAACATGCTACTGGTGATCCGCCAAAAGCGTTTTTCATCTCCTCCCCTATAACCCCTCCTCTAAGTACTACCAGTTACTACCCGAAGAACAAAAATAGATTAATAAAGGCAAACATTAAGCAGCTAGGAAAGGCTGCTTTTTTCTTTGCCGGAAAGGAAAAGTGATGAGAAAAAACAAAAGATTCGAGAAGGTTCTGTCAATAGCCATGGCCTTACTTGTTGCCCTGGGTGCGGTACTGCCCTGGACAGCTGAGACCGCCTATGCTTTTGACGGAAAGAAGGGCAGTACCTATACGGTCTATGCCGGCGGCCAGATTTGGTATGGATCCGGTGACGGCGGCTATAGTAACTCTAGGGTGACTGACCTGGGTGATGACCTGGGAACCAGATATTCCTACTGCGTTCAGCCGGACAAGCCATCTCCACCTACAGGGACAGTTACGGTGGATGTGGTTGTTGACGATGATGCTGACACAGGGAAGTGGAATGCCCTA
>JAGAFN010000042.1 GCA_017612585.1 Bacillota bacterium
CTTATTTTCGTCTTCCTCCGGAGCCTCCTGATGTTCTTCGGCTTCCTGTTCAACAGGCTCCACTTCTTCATCCTCTACTTTTGCGCCGTCGCCGTAGTCGTACCCGAATTCATTCTCGTCGTTCTCTCCAAAGTACTGGCTGTGGCTCTTGATATCGATTCCCCATCCACTTACTCTTGCCGCAAGTCTTACATTTTGTCCTTCCTTGCCGATGGCGAGCGAAAGCTGTCTGTCTGGAACGATTGCCGTAGCCTTCTTCTCTTCTTCATCGTCGATGAATACTTCTTCTACCTCCGCAGGTGAAAGAACATTTGCAATGAGTTCTTCAGGAACCTCGCTCCAAGCGATGATGTCTATCTTTTCTCCGGAAAGTTCGTCGACAACCGCCTGAACTCGTGAGCCTCTTGTACCTACACAAGACCCGATCGGATCCACGTTTTCAAATTCGGTATAAACGGCAATCTTCGTGCGGGAACCAGCTTCCCTTGCTATTCCTTTTATCTCAACTGTACCATCCTGGATCTCAGGCACTTCCATTTCAAAGAGTTTTCTTACAAAATTCGGATGCGACCTCGAAAGGAATACCTGCGATCCGGAATCATTTCTCTTATTTGTCTTGCTGTCGTCGCTTGCCTTCTTGACATCCATGATAAGGGCTTTGATTCTGTCGTGAACATTAAAGTTCTCGCCCGGAACCTGTTCCTTCGAAGGAAGAATACCCTCTGTCCTTCCTATGTCAACAAAGAGTGTGCGGTTGCTCTTTCTCTGAACGATTCCCGTAACTATTTCGCCCTGTCTTCCAACAAAGTCCGCATATATCATGCTGCGTTCGTTCTCTCTTATCTTCTGCTTGAGAACGTTCTTTGCCGCATGAGCCGCGATTCTCTTGAAATTGTCGTTCGGAATCTGAAAGTCAATTGTGTCTCCAACTTCAAAACGCGGGTCAATCTGATGCGCATAAGCCAAGCTAACCTCAGTCTTGTCATCCTGAACTTCTTCAACAACCGTCATGGTTGCAATGATGGAAATATCGCCTGTTTCTCTGTCTATGCTGATATTGACGTTATTTATATCCTTGCTGCTTTCTTTGTCCTTATCCTTATTCTTGCCGGCATTTTGGTAGTAGTTCTTCTTATATGCGGAAAGAAGTGCAGCTTCAAGAGCCTCCAAAATCTTTTCTTTGGATATCTGCTTTTCCTCCTCCAGCAAATCCAGAGCTTCCATCAGTAATTTGTTGTCCATTTCTTTACCTCCACTTATATGGTGACAGCCAAATTGACTTTAGTAATCTGTTCCTTGTCGATTGTGATTTCTTTTCCATCGACATCTATCTTAAGGCCCGCATCATCACGAGATTTAAGCTTGCCTTTAAGTTTCTTTTCTCCATCTATTGCCTTGTAGAGGCTTACCTCCACAAGTTCGCCTATATATTTAGCGAAGTGTTCATCCTTCCTGAGCTCACGGTCCAGTCCCGGGGAACTCACCTCGAGAACATAATTCTCTTCTATCGGATCCAGTTCATCCATCTTGTCTGAGAGAAATCTGCTGACCTTTTCACAGTCTTCTGTTCCGACATAGCCCTCTTCCTTGTCTATATAGACTCTCAGAACTCTGTCATGTCCCTCTTTGACATATTCCGCGTCATAGATGATGAGGTCATTTTCAGAGAGAAAACCGTTTAGGATTTCCTCAGCGACCTCGACAATCTTCTTTGCCTTTGCCATAAAAACCCCTACAAAACTTGAAGAGTGGGCTTGGCCCACTCTTCAGCAATAACGGATAGTATTAACATTAGGATAATAGCACAAATATGTGCCCTCTGTCAAACCTACTTCTTAAGGGAGTCTCTGATCTCTGTGAGAAGCTTAACTTCGTCGGATGGTTCCGGAGCTTCTTCCTCAGCTTCCTTCTGCATCTTGTTGTACTGTCTCATAAGAATGAATACAACTAGTGCTGTGATCAGGAAGGATATGATTGCCTGAATAAAGTTACCAATCATAATCTGTGCTCCACCAATTCCAATGCTGAGCTTTGAGAAATCGGTTCCGCCCAGAAATATTCCGATAATCGGTCCAAATACGTCAGCAACCAAAGAATCAATGATAGCCTTGAATGCGCCGCCGACGATAACGCCGACTGCCATAGCCATCATATTGCCCTTTGTAATGAATTCCTTAAACTCCCTGAAAAAACTCTTCATCTATAATTCTCCCTTCAAATAATTTCAGTGTCAATTGCCATCAACCATTCTATAACTACTACACTCATGTATCAAGCGTTTTTTACATATCACCCCCGAATGCCCCTTTCTGTCTAACTCGTAAAGCATTATCCCCAGAGGATCCCTCGGAGGCTTCTTTGTAACCTTTCTCCTCCTCTGCCGCGAAACAGGCGTCTTCTTCGCTGCCAAAAGCATCCGTTAGTTCTCTTTGGTTCTTGATGAGATAATCCCTGAATACTACCTTCATCCTAGAGCAGGCGTCCCTGCCAAAAAAGAGTTCATCGCCGTTTTGAAACCTAAGACGGCGACGAGCAACTTCCACACTCTTTAGATAATTCATATTCACAATGCAACGATCCAGTAGCCTATAAAACTCCGAGCCGCTTATGCACTCAACAGAGCGCATTTTGTCGTAATAGATGTATTCACCCTCCATAGTTGCAACTATAAGCCTCCTTCCGTCTCGCAAAACATACATAATCTCGTCAGCCTCAACTCTTGCGACTCTCTTTCGGTTCTTTACAACCAAATACTTCTTTTCCATAACTTCCTCTCTTTCCAATAAAAAACGGGCGCTGCACCTATTTGCAGTACCCGTTTCCAACGAAGTTTAGAAAAAGCTGACTTGATCCGTTTCAGGGAGTCCTTCAAACACCCCGTAATTGTTCAGCGCTTCTAAAGCGGTCTTATTTATCTTTGCTCTCGAAATTGCATCTTCCAGCGTAAAGAACGGTTTGTCCTCATATGCTTCGTAAATAGAAGTTGCAGCAGAGAGGCCAACCCCTTCCAATGCCACATACGGAAGTCTTATGGAGTTTCCTTCTACCGTAAACCTTCTTGCATGAGATGCACCCAGCTTTGGAGGTTTGAAATCATACCCTCTTGCATACATTTCGTATGCCACCTCACAACACTTAAGCGTGCGCTTGTCTTTGTCCGTGCTTTCGTCCTTCTGTTCGCTCCCTATTATGCCTTCATCCTCCGACGACTCATCCGTTACTTCACCATGGCTCCTTATTCTCCTCACGACATCGTAGCACGCACCGGGACCTCGCAAAATAATCTCCGTGTCGAATCCACTTGCGTTCTCGGTAAAATACGCCGCATAGAACGCCTGCGGATAATAAACCTTGTACCACGACATTCTGAAACTATTAATTACATATGCGGCGGCATGTGCCCTCGGGAACATATACTTAATCTTGTCACATGAATCTATATACCAATTGGGAACATCGTGCTCCTTCATCAGCGCCTTCTGTTCGTCATTCAATACTCTGTCTTTCTTTCTGACAGTTTCCATTATATTGAAGGCATCAACATTCTCAAGACCCTTTAACATCAAATAGTTCATGATGTCGTCTCGAGTCGATATAACTTCATTCATGGTAGCGACGCCGCTCTTTACGTATTCCTGCGCATTGTTCTGCCACACATCCTCACCATGAGAGAATCCCGCGATTCTCACCAGGTCGCCAATCTTCTTTGGTTTAATTTCCTGAAGCATCCCTCTTACAAAGGATGTGCCAAACTCAGGAATCCCGTAAGTCCCGTCCGTAAACTGATACTCCGGATCCCTGATATCAAGAGCTTCGACACCGCTAAATATACTTATCACCTTTTGGTCATTCATGTCGATATCAATCGGGTTAACACCTGTGATCTCATAGAGATAGCGCTGCATCGTAGGGCCGGTATGCCCAAGTATATCGAGCTTTAGAAGGTTCTTTTCAATCTTGTGGTAATCGAAATGAGTTGTGACAATGTCTATGGCTTTGTTAGCCGGATGCTGTATAGGACAGAATTCATAGATTTCTCTGTCATCGGGAACTATTACGATTCCTCCCGGATGCTGCCCAGTCGTGCTCTTTACACCCATGCAGCCCCTTGCCAAGCGGGTTTCCTCGTATTTGCTAAATTCATCACCGGTAACTTCGCAGTACTTTCTTAGATATCGATATGCCGTCTTCTCTTCGAGTTTTGATACCGTTCCCGCCTTAAATATATTCTTTGCTCCGAATATTTCCTCTACGTATTTATGGGCCTTTGCCTGGTATTCACCCGCAAAGTTTAAATCAATATCAGGCTCCTTTGTTCCGTCGAATCCTAAGAATGTCGCAAAAGGAATCGTATAACCATCCCTTATCATTTCAGTTCCACACTCAGGACAGTTCTTCACCGGCATATCCACTCCACAGTCGTAGGTCTTTCTGTCTCCAAATTCAAAATGCTTACAGTTAGGACATACGTAATGAGGATCCAAAGGATTTACCTCTGTAACACCGGCCATAGTTGCAGCAAAAGAAGAACCGACCGATCCTCTTGATCCAACAGGGTATCCGTCATCGCGAGATTTGTTAATAAGCATCTGCGCAGAAACATACATCACCGAATAACCGTTTCCGATTATGGAGTCAAGCTCGGTATTAAGCCTTTCCTCTATCTGCGGAGGAAGATTTTCGCCGTAGAGTTCATGCGCCCTCGCCATGCAGCTTTCCCTAAGGGTGGTGTCTGCATTCGGAATTGTCGGAGGGCATTTTTCTTCAGGGACAGGACGTATCCCATCCTCAATCATATCAGCTATGGCATTGGTGTTCTCTACCACAACTTTATATGCAAGTTCTTCTCCGAGATAAGAGAACTCATCCAGCATTTCTTCGGTCGTTCTCAGATAGAGTCCCTGCCCGTTCTCAGCATCCTCAAATCCCATGCCGCCCATGATTACATTTCTGAAAATCGCAGACTCCGGCTCATCGTAATGCGCATCCGTCGTTGCAACGGTAAGCTTGCCGAGCCTATCTCCACACTCGATAATCCTCCTGTTAAACTCACGAAGATCCTCGCGGCCTCTCACTTCGCCTTTGTCAATCATAAACTGGTTGTTTATGAGAGGCTGAATTTCAAGATAGTCATAGAATGACGCAATTCCGTCTAGTTCTTCGTCGCTCATCCCTGCCGCGACTGCACGATAAACCTCTCCCGCCTCGCATGCGGAACCTAGTATTATTCCTTCTCTGTATTTTTCTATAATCGACTTTGGAAGCCTCGGTCTCTTATAGAAATAATCCAGATGAGATGTCGATACGAGCCTATATAGATTTGTAATGCCCGTCTGCGTAGATGCCAGAAATATTATATGGTACGTCGGGTTCTTCTTGTAATCTATGCTTCCGTCTTCCTTGATGCAGTCACCGTCATCAAAGACATAGCCCTCCCTACCATAGATGACTTTGATTCCCGCCTTCTTTGCACGTTTTGCGGCATCAGGGAAACTCTGAACAACGCCGTGGTCCGTAATGGCGACTGCCGGCTGTTTCCATTCTGAAGCCTTATCGATAATCGTCTCAACGTCGTTTAGACCGTCGAGCCTGCTCATCTTTGTATGGCAATGGAGTTCCACTCTGTGCTTACCCAAAAAATTATCCTGTCGTCTCGCCACTTCACCCTTTTCAATATTGTCGACAGTGACAACGAGGGCTCTCTCATATTGATCGAACTCCGGCTGTCCTTTGACCTTAATATAATCTCCAATTGTAATATTCTTCTCTATTTCTTCCCACTTCTTCGGAGAGATGAAAGTCTTTAGACATATGCTGCTCGCATTGTCAGTAATATATATCATGGCTAGAACGGATTCGCTTTTTAGAACCTTCGATTCCATGCCAAAGACGACTCCGCCCGTAACAACGCTTTCGACCTCCGGACTGACCTCCGAAATAGGAATTGCTTTTTCGGGTATTGCTTTTCCACCCATGATAGCCTTACCAATAGCAGGGAGTTCCCTTGCTCTCTGGTTGGCTCTCCTCTTGCGCCACGCGGCATTCTTCTTTTTCTTTTCTTCTGCTTTCTCTTTTTTAGCCTTGAGTCTCGCCTTCTTTTCTTCTGCTGTCTCCAGGGCGTCCTTTACTTCTTCCTCGCCTTGATGGGTTTCTGCATTTGCATTTTGTTCGCTTGCATTTTGTTCGCTTGCATTTTGTTCGCTTGCTTTAATCCTGTCGTACCTAAACTCCACATCCTTAAGCAGAGGATATTTATCCATTATGGCGGCCTTAATCATAGCCTCGTCTTTTCCGGGCACAAGAAAATTGAGAGCAATATCAATCTCAAGTATGCTCTCATCTTTTCTTATTACGGCGCGCTTCACTTTGAACTCAGGCTCTCCGTCAAGCGATGCCTTTACTTCTTCCCAATCTATATATTTTTCAAACAGTTCACGCATAGCTATGCTGTCTCTATCCCTTCTTCTGCCTTTATCAACGCGAGAAATTCTTCAATCAAATCTTCTTCGTATGCGGACTTAATTATTTCGCCCTTCGAGAATATAATTCCCTTTCCTTCTCCTCCGGCTATTCCGTAATCAGCACCCCTGGCTTCTCCGGGGCCGTTCACTGCGCAGCCCATAACCGCAATCTTAAGACCTTTTCTCAAACCGCCTAAGGATAAAAGCTCCTCGTCCACTTTGTCCGCAAGTGCCTCAAGATTTATCTTTGTTCTTCCGCATGTAGGGCAAGACACCAAGTCGTATGCCGGCATTCTCATCCCAACAGTCTCAAGAAGTTCATTTGCAAATATAACCTCGTTCACCGGATTGGATGTGAGAGAAACTCGCATAGTATCGCCTATTCCTTCGAGAAGCAGTGCACCTATTCCCACGGCTGATTTAATCTTTCCGCGTCGAATCGTTCCCGCCTCCGTTACTCCTATATGGATGGGATGATCCGTATTCTCCGCTACAATCTTATGCGCTTCATAATTCATAACAACATTGGATGACTTTAGAGAAACGACCAAATCATCAAATCCCATATCTTCTATGAGCCTGAGATTCCTTATTGCGCTCTCCGCAAGTCCTTCCGCTGTTGCACCCGAATACTTCTCAAGAATATCCTTTTCCAACGAACCCGAGTTCACACCAACTCTTATGGGGATTCCTGCAGTCTTTGCTTCTCTCACAACTGCGCGCACGTTTTCTATATCGCCAATATTTCCCGGATTAATTCTTATCTTATCGGCACCTGAAAGAATCGAAGCTATTGCGAGTCTATAATCAAAATGAATGTCCGCAACGATCGGAAGTTTAACTTCTTTCTTTACTTCACGAAGAACTTCTGCTGATTCGCTGTCCGGAATTGCGATTCTCACTATCTCGCAGCCCGCATCCTCGAGCTCTGAGATTTGTTTGATAAGCGCTTCTTTATCCCTTGAACTTACATTTGTCATGGACTGGATAGCGATGGGTTCTCCCCCACCAATAACTACTCCTCCGATATTGACTTTTTTGGTCGCAGTTCTCATAAGTCCACCACCTATTTGAATAGCTTAAGTATATCGCTTCCCGTAACTATAATGGCGAGCCCTATGAGCACAGCCATACCTATCATATGAACAATTCCCTCGGCCTTGTCGCTTATGGCTTTTCCGGTTATAGCCCTTATTATCACAAAGATTATTCTTCCGCCGTCCAGTGCCGGAAACGGAAGAAGATTGAATATCGCAAGGTTCACGCTTATCATCGCAACGAGGTAGAGATAATACATTGCGCCGTATGATGAAGTCTCTCCGACCGCTTGTGCAATTCCGACGGGACCGCTCACCTGTTCAAGAACATTCTCCGAATGGATGAGATCCCGGAGCGACTTAAATATTGCCGTAAACATTTCGCCCGTCGCTATAGCGGCAGACTTAATCGCAGTCCCCGGTCTATGGCTTATCTCGGCTTCGATACCTACGATTCTTCTCCCTTCCTCATTAACCATAGGAGCCATTTGGAATGTGATTTCCTCGCTCCCTCGCTTTACCGTAACCGAAACTGGACCGTCCTTTTTTGTTGCTATGTCGAGTGCATTTACCACATCGCTCCATGTGTCGGTTTCCATATCTTCAACCGCAATTACGGTATCACCGGCTCTAATTCCCGCAAGTTCCGCGGGTCCTCCGGGACTTACTGCGGCGAGCCTATTTGTGATTATGCCGCCGATTGCAGAAACAAAAATCATAACAATAAACGCAATAAGTATATTCATCGCGGCACCAGCAAGAAGTATGAGTATCTTCTGCCACCATTTTTTATTGTTGAATGCTCTTGGATTATCTCCCGCTTCCTCGGTGTCCTCGCCTTCCATTGCGCAGAATCCCCCTACGGGAATCGCCCTTATCGAATACTGCGTCTCCTTGCCCTGCTTTTTGAATAGAACAGGTCCCATTCCAAATGAGAATTCGTTCACCTGCACATCGCAAAGCCTCGCCACGATAAAATGCCCAAGCTCGTGCGGAAATATAAGGAGAACAAAAAGAATAACCATTAATAGTATCGTCATTACCTCTCTCCTCCTTTCAAAACTTCAACAACCCTTTTCCTTGCCCATCTATCTGCATCGAGAACTCTTTCAAGAGTGAGTTCGTCTTCTGAGAATACCGTTTCTGAATCAGCATGAAGATCCATAACCTTTTCAATAGTATTCTGAATATCCGTGAAGCCGATTTCTTCTTTCAGAAACAAGTCTACCAGAACTTCGTTTGCCCCGTTCATCACCGCAGGGTATGTGCCACCTCTCTTTGATGATTCAATTGCAAGATCCAAACATCTGA
This sequence comes from Bacillota bacterium, assembly GCA_017612585.1. Classification (GTDB taxonomy): domain Bacteria; phylum Bacillota; class Clostridia; order Peptostreptococcales; family Anaerovoracaceae; genus Eubacterium_B. Next base: position 8,810 of record JAGAFN010000042.1, read on the forward strand.
ATACATTCAAATCCGGTTTCTCAAAAGTGAGCTCCGACGCCTTCCCGAAGAAGTCCACGCTCTCAGCATCGGAATATATCCTCTTTGGATACCCGAGTGCATAGCTAATTGGTACCTTCATATCAGGTACGCCCATCTGTCCTATTATAGCCGTATCTTCATATTCAACCGCTGAATGCAGGATGCTCTGAGGATGAACCAAAACTTCTATCCTGTCGATATCGACATCGAATAGCCATTTCGCTTCAATTACCTCAAGACCTTTGTTCATCATGGTAGCGGAGTCAATGGTTATTTTCTGCCCCATATTCCAGTTCGGATGTTTAAGCGCATCCCCGGGAGTTACTTTCGCTAGTTCATCAAGAGAAAAACCTCTAAAGGGTCCTCCCGATGCCGTAAGAAGAATCTTCTTTATCTTGTTTCCTTCGTTTCCCTGAAGTGATTGGAATATTGCGCTGTGCTCACTGTCAACAGGAAGAAGTTTTATACCCTTTTCCTTTACGGCATTCATAACGAGCGCACCGCCGGCGACAAGCGTCTCTTTATTTGCGAGCGCTATGTCATGCCCCGCTTCTATAGCATTAAGTGTCGGAACGAGTCCTCTCATACCCATGAGTGAATTAAGAACGATATCGCAGTCTTCCTTAACGATTTCCGCCTGAGCCTCTTCTCCCGAAAGAATTCTTACAGATTTCCCTCTTAGCATGGCCTTAAGCTCTTCCGCCTTCTCATCATCCGAAACCGCTACAACTGAAGGACAGAATTCTTCTATCTGCTTAAGAAGCAAATCCACTTTGGCGCCACAGGAAAGACCGTAGACGCAAAACATATCCGGATTTTCACGGATTACATCGAGTGCCTGAGTGCCTATTGAACCTGTACTTCCAAGAATGATGACTTGCTTCATTTTCTCACCATGTTGTAAATTGTGTTGCTTTGTAATAATGTGCTAAACCGGCAAATTGGCATCCAGAACTCAAGCTCGGCTATTTAGCTATAGCCAACTGAATATAATAATAGATTGCCGGTGCCGCAAAAAGGACACTGTCGAATCTATCTAGTATCCCTCCGTGCCCAGGAATGAGGTTGCCGTAATCCTTTATTCCCATCTTGCGTTTAAAGGCGGATGCCGTGAGGTCCCCAAGCTGTGACAGCACCGATCCAATTATGCTCATAAGTATAATATGCGGGAAAATCTTAATTTTGAATATAAGCCCAAAGATTATACCAAGAATCAGTGCGCCCAGAACTCCACCGATAGCACCTTCGATAGTCTTCTTTGGCGAAAGGTTTGGACAGAGCTTATGCTTACCCAGGAAGTAACCCGTGAAATATGCCGCTATATCAGTTCCAAACGCAACTATTGCAACCATCCAAACTAGAATTCCATAAGATGTCTCATCTATCATCGCCATATGGTATGACAAGAATCCGACGTATACGATTCCAATGAGCGTCGCAAGAGCATCCTCTATCTTATGTTTTTCCACTGTAAAAATTGATACTCCGGATGCCACTATAGATAGCACTATCCATGCCATAATGTAGTCCAATCGTCCCGGCACGAGAAAATGGATGAAATACAGAAGTATCAGCATTCCTTCCGCAATAAAGATATTTGGTTTTATATCGAGTTTCTTGAATCCCTCAAATAGCTCGTAGATTCCGATTGCACCGACTATAAATGTCGCAAGCGCAAGAGGTATTCCTCTAAAGTAGAGGACCACGAGAAGCGGTGCCATTATAAGTCCCGATATGATTCTGGTCTTCATTTTTTTCGACCTCCAAATCTTCTTTCGCGAGTGCCGTAACTTTCTATAATCTCAGTGAATTCTTCGGTGGTAAAATCCGGCCAAAGCGTATCGGTAAACGCAAACTCGCTGTACGCAATCTGCCAAAGCATGAAGTTGGATATTCTCTCTTCGCCGCTCGTCCTTATTACGAGGTCGGGATCTGGAACATTTCCGTTCTCGTTTCCTGAGTATAGATGAGCGGAGAGCTCCTCTTCGGTAATAGGAAGAATTGATTCTTCACTGCCGCTAACAGAATCGCCCTCCGCATCGCTCTTATCTATATTTTTCACGCGCGCCGCAAATGCTTCCACGCGCTCTTCTAACACAGAATTCACCGCGCGAATTATCTCCGCCCTGCTTCCGTAGTTAAGAGCTATATTAAACTGCATCCCGGTATTACCCTCAGTTTCTGTAAGCGTTTTGTCCAAGCTCGCCTTGGCCGCCTCCGGAATTACTGAATAATCACCAAAGACTCTTACTCGTACGTTTTCTTCGTTAAGTTCGGCAAGTTCGCTCGCAACATACTTCACGAGCAATCCAAATATCCCGCTCACTTCTTCCATGGAGCGCTTCCAGTTTTCCGTAGAGAATGCATAGACCGTGAGGTATTTGATTCCCATGTCGGAGGCACATCTTACTATTTCTTTCATGGCAAGCATGCCCGCATTGTGTCCTGCAAGCCTAGGCAGTTTTTTCTTCTTGGCCCATCGGCCGTTTCCGTCCATGATTATGGCTACGTGCACGGGAAGATTGTCCATTCTATACCTCTTATCATAAAGATGGGGCTATCCCAAATGTGAGACAGCCCTCATATACTTCCAAAAGATTGCCTTGGAAATTAGACCTCCATTATTTCCTTTTCTTTTTCAGAAACAATCTTGTCCACATCTTTTATCGCAACTTCGATAACCTTTTCGAGATCTTCGAGTTCACCCTTGAGTTCGTCTTCAGACATTTCTCCGTCCTTCTGCTGTTTCTTGAGCTTATCTACACCCTCTCGCCTTAGGTTTCTAATTGCAACCTTTGTCTCCTCACCCATCTTTTTTACGGTCTTGGTGAGCTCAACTCTTCTTTCCTCAGTAAGCTGAGGAATGGCAAGTCTTACGTTCTTTCCGTCGTTGGACGGAGTGATTCCTATATCCGCAATATTGATAGCCTTTTCGATGTCAGATATCGACTTGGGATCAAAGGGCGAAATAAGTAGCGTCCGTGGGTCCGGAGTCGAAATATTGGCTATATTCTTAAGCGGCGTTGGACTTCCGTAATAGTCCACAACTACTCTGTCGAGGAGAGCGGCATTTGCCCTTCCGGCTCTTACCGTATTAAGATCCGCACGGAGGACTTCCTTGCTCTTCTCAATCCTCTCTTCCAAACTCTTATTGGCCATAATCCACCTCCCAATCTACTTGATGAAAGTTCCTATCTTTTCACCACACACTGCTCTCATTATATTCCCTTCTCCTGCAATTCCAAACACGTGAATTGCTATATCGTTATCGCGGCAAAGGGTAACCGCGGTAAGGTCCATAACCTTGAGATCCTTGTCCAACACTTCCTTTAGTGTTAGCTCGTCATATTTCACAGCATCGGTGTTTGTATCCGGATCGTCCGAATAAACCGCATCTACGTTCTTTGCAAGGAGTATAACCTCTGCATCTATTTCGGCAGCCCTGAGCGCAGCGGTCGTATCGGTCGAGAAGAACGGGCTTCCCGTTCCACCTCCAAAGATTACTACATCCTTGTGCTCAAGCCTGCTTATCGCCTTCATTCTTGCATAAGGCTCGGCGATTTCTCTCATCTCGATGGCTGTTTGAACTCTTGCTTTGACACCTATCGAGAGAAGTGCCGACTGAAGTGCCAGCGCATTCATTACGGTCGCAAGCATCCCCATATAGTCCGCTGTGGCTCTATCCATATTCTCGCTGCTTCTTCCTCTCCAGAAGTTTCCGCCGCCGACAACTATGGCTATTTCCACTCCGAGGTCGCTGACTTCCTTAATCTGCTTTGCCACTATATCCGTAACCTCGTCACAGATACCGAACTTCTGGTCGCCCGCTAGGGCCTCACCGCTGACCTTCAGCAAAATGCGCTTATATTTTGGCTCCATATATTACCTCTTATCTTGTGATACGTTCCGTAAGATTATACCATATAGGGCTATATCCGTTCAACAAATATGACAATTATCTGACACCGTACTCGGTATAATTATCAGCTATTTCCGAGAATGGATTCATGTCTTCTTCAGCCTCAGGTTTCCCGAAGAACTCCCAAATACCGTCTACCACCTTTACTATGTCCTTTGCTCCCATATCGACGGATACCGGCAGCACCAGCATAGTTTCAGACACCTTCTTTCCAACCGGCAAAAGATCCATTTCTTCAGCTGTAAGACCTAGATTTGGAAGTCTTGCTGGCACACCGCTTTCCACGAGATATTTATTTACCTCATCCCGCTTATCTGGATCCACAAATCTCACAGGGAATCCACTCCAAACCGGCCTAATACTCTTTGGCAATCTCGGGAGCCACAGTCTGCTGCTGCCTTTTCCGAATCTAAGCGTGAATGCCATCTTATAGGCATCTCCTATCCTGGCCAAATACTCCGCATCTTCTTCCGAAGCCTGCTCCTGCGATTCAAAAATCACATAGAGATTGTTTTCTTCTGCTATAGTATTTACAACTTCCGTTCTTGGCGGAATACCAAGTATCGGCGATAGAATAATCGCCTTAGGTGTAAGCCTTCCGTCTACTTTGATCTTTTCCAATGCAAAATCTATCAGCCTCGGTTCTATGCCAAAGCCTTCAGGCACAATGTCTACCGGAATCATTTTGGCACCGCTCGCCCTTACCGCACCTATAACCTCGCTACCCGAAAAGCCCGACACGAAAACGCAATCGCATTCTCCGATTCCAAGATTCGAGAGCAGTTCTTTTATTGACTCAAGGTTTCTTTCACAGACAATTTCTCTTCCCATCTCCGCAGTCCTCGTTATTTCTTCATCTTCCTTGTTTTCGGCGATAAGGATAAATGTAAGATTATCATCCTCCGTCGAAACATCCTCTAGCATCCTCTCCATTCTATCTATATATGCGCTCATCTCCGGTGACACGCTTCTGCATGCCTTTACACCAAAGAATACAACCTCCGTCTCCTCCGTAATATCAGTAAGACAGTCGTGCATTGCGTCCAAGTTTCTCCCATAGTAA
>JAGAFN010000043.1 GCA_017612585.1 Bacillota bacterium
GGGACCTGATAGAGAGTTTCCGCTTCTTACTTCCAATACGACATAGGTCTTGGGTTTTTCTTCGCGAAGCTTGTTAAGGAAGGATCCATAGATTCTTCCATCCTCCGCAACCAAATACCTAAGCGGATTGTATAGGCTTCCGGCATCGGGAATTACAACAGGCGTCGGTTCCGGTGTTGGCGTCGGTTCCGGTGTTGGCGTCGGTTCCGGTGTTGGCGTCGGTTCCGGTGCCGGTGTGGGTGTTGGCTCCGGTGGTGGTTCCTGTTCCTGCTCTTGTTCCTGCCCCTCGATTTGCTCTGGTTGTTCAGTCTGCTCAGTCTGCTCAGTCTGCTCGGTCTGCTCAGTCTGCTCGGTCTGCTCGGTCTGCTCGGTCTGCTCAGTCTGTTCAGGCTGCTCAGTCTGCTCGGTCTGATCAGGTTGCTCAGGTTGCTCAGTCTGCTCGGTCTGCTCAGGTTGTTCAGTCTGTTCAGGCTGTTCGGTATTATCCTGCTTCTCGGTCTGTTCCTTCTTCTCCGGCTGCTCGGGCTGTATTATTATCGGTGAGAGATAGTAGTATTCAATATCTCCATTTTCTCCGTCGAGATAATTCCATGCATCGACGACCTTTTCCTTTGTCGGTTTCACGGGCACAGGATCGGGTTCGGGTTCAGGCTCGGGCATGGGAGTAGGCTCTGGAATAGGGGTGGTGTTCTGAAGTTTTCTTAGCTCTGCGTAGGCCTTATCAAGTTCGTTTTCTGCTTTGAGGACGGAGAGTTCCATGAGCTGAAGGGTTATCTCCTGGCTTGTCATATCGAATGCCATAAGAGGGTCTCCGGCCTTGACCTCCTGGCCCTTGCTTACGTATATGTCAGTTATAATTTGAGTGCTGCTAACAAAAACCTGCTGGCTGTCAGAGTCATATACGGTACCGTCAAGCGAGACTTCATCATTGAACCAACTCATATTTAGCGCGGAAACGGGAATGACATCTGCTGATGCGGTTGTATTCCTAAACGTCCTTGCACCAAAAAACGCAGCCGTAAGAAGCGCGAGTATTATGATAGGTATCAGTATCTTTTTATATGTTTTCATCTCTTGCACCTATACCTTCATCGTCAAAAAGTCTTCCGTCGATTATTTTTACTCTGCGGCGCGCGAACGATGCTACGTTTGCGTCGTGCGTAATCATGAGGATTGTCGTTCCTTCATCACTTAGTTTTTGGAAGAGTTCCATTACCTGTTTTCCGCTCGCCTGATCGAGAGCTCCGGTCGGTTCATCCGCAAGAAGTATGCTCGGCGAATTTATCATCGCTCTCGCTATCGCGACGCGCTGCTTCTGACCACCTGATAATTGTGTCGGCAGGAACGATACTCTGTCCTCAAGGCCGACTCGCTTAAGCGATTCGTAAGCTCTTTCGTTTCTCTCCTGTTTACTTACTCCGGCATAAATAAGAGGGAGTGCGACATTGTCGAGTGCCGTCTCCTGAGGAAGGAGCTGAAATGTCTGAAATACAAATCCGATTTTGTTCAATCTAACGTCGGAGAGTTTGCTTTCGCTTAGCTCAGAAATATCTTCTCCTTCGAGATAATATGTTCCGGATGTCGCTCTGTCGAGGCATCCGATTATATTCATAAGTGTGGATTTGCCGGATCCGCTTGGGCCCATTACGGCAAGGTATTCGCCATCCGCTACCTTAAGGTTTACGTCCTTGAGAACGGGGACTTCAACCTGATCCTGGCCGTAGGTTTTGCAAATGTCCCTAAGATCAAGTATCATTCCCAAACCTCCGATATGTCGATTGCCTTCATACCTTCTTCGAGGGTTTCATCAGGCCAGGTGATAAGACTGTCTTCTGTTAGGCCACTCAGAATCTGAATGGTATATGTGTTTTCGTCAATCTCTCCGAGCTCCACGGGAACCTTGACGGTCTTTCCGCGTTCAGCGGACCAGACAAAGGGGTTACCTGCGTCATCGTAAGCTATAAAGCTCATGTCGAGCCAGATTCCTTCTTTTATTTCAATTTCGCTCTGGCCGTAGTCGGGTTCTATGAATACATGCTGACCGAGCATGAGACCTTCGGTTGTATCGAGCTGAACATAGAAGGGGTAGACTGACGATTTTTCGCCGCTCTCTTCGTAATATCCATTATTGTTCTGGCTTGCGGGTTCGGTTTCGATGCTTCCGATTTTTCCTGCCCAAGTAGTGTTCTCGTCGACTCTTGAGCGGATTATTACTTCCATTCCAGGAGAAATGCTTCCTATAGTCTGTTCGCTTACTTTTCCTTTGACGCGGAACTCTCCGGTTTCGGTCACAGCGACTACGGGGAGATCTCCGCCGTTGGAATCCTTTCCTATTTCTTGGCTGACTGCTTTTACGACTCCATCTATAGTGGAAAGAACTTCTGCCTGATCAATTTCCTGCTGATGGCGTTCGAGTTCTGCTTGTTTCTGTCTTATTTCGAGTTCTCTTTCGCTTATCTGAAGCTGAATCTCTGTGGAGTTTCCTCCGGAGCGAAGTACTTCAATCTCGTTACTTAGACCTTCGATATCGAGCTTGATGCTTTCTATACTGTTCTCTGCAGTTCTGACGTCGTATCTAAAGAGGGGAGTACCTATTTTTACTTCGTCTCCTACGGCGACGTATATTTCTTCCACGGTTCTCTGTGGATCGCATTTATAACCTTGAGTCTTTTGTGCTTCAACCACGCCGGAATATCTATCGACGGAAAAGCTGTATGAAGTTAGGTCGGAGACTTTCTGCATATATATTGCATCTTCTACAGCACCTGTGCTTCCGCCCCATTTTCTCCAAGCAAAATATCCTCCGGCAAGGAGAACTAATATCAAGATAATTGCAATGATAATTTTGGTTGTTTTGCTCATTACTATTCTGCCTTTCGTACTTATATTATGTTAGTTAATTATATCACAGCATCAAGCTGCTTTCTTTAGACTTAAGATAGCCTTGAAAAGGTCTCCGTCTATTGAGATTTCAAAGTTTCCGCCCATGAGTGAGGTAAGGTCGCTTGCTATTGCAAGGCCGAGCCCGCTTCCTTCGGTATTTCTGGAGCTGTCGCCGCGCTTAAACCTCTCAAGAAGCTCCTGAGAACTTATATTGAGTTGATCGCGCGACATATTCTTCACTTCCAGAACAACGGTGTCGTCACGCTCAAAAATGTCCATATATGCTCTGGTACCGGTTAGGGAATATTTGGTCACATTTGTAAGGATGTTTTCAAAAACTCGCCAAAGGAGTTTTCCATCGGCATAGACCATGGAGTTTCTTGCGTGATTAGTAAGCACAACATCGATTTTATTCTTATTTATGCTTTCGTCGAGTTCAGCGAGAGCTTGCTCTACCATTGCATACATATCGAGCTTCTCGATGGAGACGGGAATGTCGCCGCTTGATGCCTTTGCCGCCTCAAAGAGATCGTCGGTAAGCTTCTTGAGCCTATCGGTTTTCTCGGATATTATTTTTACGTACTCGGCGGCGTGTGGGCTTTCGAGACCTTCTGTCTTTAGAAGATCGACGTATGAACTCATCGAGGTGAGGGGTGTTCTTATATCGTGAGAGACATTTGAAATCAAATCCGTGCGTAGCCTTTGGCTCTTGAGTTCCTGCTGGATTGCGAGGTCCTGGGCTTCGGAAATGGAGTTAACCGAATCGGCGAGGCGACCAAGTTCTCCGTTTCCGAGGTTTGGAACCTTATATGTGAAATTACCCTTTTGAAGTTCGCTTATTCCTGTTCGGACTTTTTCATATTTGTTAATCTGTTTTGGAACGAAGATGCATATTAGTGCTATCATCACAAGTGCACCGATTCCTATTAGTATTATCGCATCGCGTTCCAAAGCGAGTACGGCGAGCGAAGCGGCAATAAACATGAGGATCACTCCGCCTATCAATGTGCCGATGACTTTGCCCTTTAGAGCAGGGCTTGCAGCCGCATTATCTATGACGCTATATACGATTGATCCCGGAATAGTGGTACGCCAGAAACTCTTAGCCTTTAGTCTTCTTACTATTGAAAGAAATACCACGAGATCGATGGAAGCAACTATTATTGTTCCGATTATCGCAAGGACTAATATTATCCATCTCGGTTCAAATGCATAGTCCAGGACGCTTACATCGTAGAAAGAAAAATCCATCCAGTTTCTTATGAATTCAAAGTCTGGACTGTTGCCTATTAAACTCCTGAAGATACTTTCTCCGATTGGGCTTTTGTATAACCATGCTTGAGTCAGGATAAAAACAAAGTAAAGGCCACACGTTGCCAGAAAGGCAACTATTATATCGACCTCAACAAAGATTCTGTCAAACCAGTTTAGTCTAATCGAGCCGTCCTCGGTCTTGGGACCGGTTTTCATTACGGCAAATACGAGAGCCAAGGGTGCCAGTGTAAGAGAGATTATTTCTACGAGCCAAAGCTTGCCCATGCTCTCGGAAAAGAGTTCTTTGTTGAACTTGATGTCAAAAGTCTTTAGCTCGTTATCGAATTTGGCATACTCATCGGGCTCAACTTGTGCGAAATTTTCGTATGAATAATACATATCATATTGATACGATCCATATGAGACTTCTTCGCCTTCATAAGTGAGATAGTTATAGCCGTATTCATTTAGTGTTTCCACACTGCTTCTTACGGTTGTGAACCAGAATATTCCGCAGAGGATAAGAAAGGCTACGGCTGCCGAAATAACAAAAAGAATGCCCATCGAAATAGTGGTGCTTCTCCTTGCGAGATTCTTGCTAGAAAGTGATGTCTTCTCCATATTTTCACTCCTTAATACAAGGATAATGTAGCATATTATTATTAAGGAAAAAGGAGCTAAAATCTTATGAATTTCTTACGTTGAACTTCTTGGCAGTGTTAAAAGCACATGCCTGTTTATGCCTAGTTTTAATTCCACACGGCGATAGGATGGACTCAGCATGTGATACAATACTGACGGTGGAGTATTGTAACGCTAATGTAACGTAATCCGCTGATATAAAAACAATTTGTGTTGTTTCTGTGTAAATAAGTGTGAATTATGTGATAATTTACACATATTAAAATCCGCAACTATTGTAGAATCACTTTAGGAGAGGGGGGTGTTAATTCAATGATTTCATTGAACGAGGCATTTCCATTTTGGAACTCTCTAACTGAACTTGAGCAGGAAGAGGTACTGGACAACATAACAATCAGGCAGTATAGAACTGGCGAGACTATAAAGAAACAAGCCGGTCTCTATTTGGTGAGTGATGGTTACATAATGGTTTACAGTAACCACGAGAATGGAAGACGCAGGGTGGTTTTCTCTGCGCAGTGGCTTGACAGTATACTCTTTACGCCTACATTTTTAAAGGATAGCAATTCTACTTATCTTGAACTCATTTCGAGAGAGTCTAGTGAAGTATGTTTTATAAATTACGATGCGTGGAGAAGGTTTGAAATAAAACGTCCGGAAGTGGTGGACTTCTCACGCAAAGTGCTGTCAGAACAGATGAGCGCTCTGACATTCGTCCTATATGCCAAAATGGAAAAGGATTTAAGCAAAAGGCTTGCACTTTTCCTTCTACGTCATTTTGAGAAGAACAAAGAAAACAACGGTAGCATAATCAGAATCAGTCATGAAGAACTCGCGGACCTTATAGGATCAACGCGAGAAGTAATTACAAGGAATATAAGCGTTCTTAAGTCGGAGGGTCTTATTGAAACCGGCCGAGGAAAGATACGTATTATAGACGAAAATAAGCTGAGAGAGTACGCCAACGACCAGAAAAATAATAATTGGGAGAAATAAAAATGGCAAAGAAACTTCTTAATCTTGTTATCGCATTGGTAATGGTAGTAGCTATTCTTCTTTCTGTTGTTGCGAATGTAAATCATGGACATGGACCGGGACATCACGGTGACGAGCACGGTGCACATGGTGAAGAACACGGTGGCGAGCATGGCGAGCATGGCGACGAGCACGGTGAGCATGGTGATGAACATGGTGACGAGCACGGCGAAGAAGACGAAGAAGACGAAGAAGAGGGAGACCACCATTAGGGATCTAATGAATTAAGGCAATTGTTTTCCGGGAAGGAGGTTTAAAATATGCCGATTCTATTGTTTGCACTTTGGCTGGTATTCAATGAACGCATAACGATTGATGTTGTAATAGTCGGACTGATTGGCGTTGCGATTATCACTGCGTTTTTGGCCAAGTATAGCGATTGGAGCATTAAAAAGGATGTTCAGTTCGCAGGCAAAATACCATCTTTTATAGTGTTCATACTTGCACTTATAGCAGAGGTAATAAAGGCAAACGTTCACATGATAAAACTGGTGCTTTCCAAGAATCCGGACAGTTTGATTAAACCCAGGATTGTTGCACATAAGACCAATCTTAAGACACAGACAGGAAGAGTTGCTTTGGCAAACTCGATTACACTTACGCCTGGTACCGTAACGGTTGACGTGGTGGACGATATCGTATATGTGCATGCAATTGACGATATGGCTAAAGACGGTTTGGGAGAGAATGCACTTGAGCGTGAGCTGGAAAACATGGAGAGAAGCCTATGACAAAAGAAAACATAGTACTGATTATAGCCATGATATTCCTATCCGTCACAATTTTCTTCTGCTTGGTTAGGGCTGTCAAAGGTCCTCGTGTAACCGACAGACTTGTAGCGGTAAATATCATAAGCGTAAAGGGTATTGTACTAATACTCCTTCTCGGTGAATATCTGCATGACAATCAATTTTTGGATATAGCTTTGGTTTATACGCTCCTTAGCTTCCTGGCAATAATCTGCCTCGCTAGAAATATGTTGGCTAAGAGCGATAAGGAGAAGAGAAAGGAGGACAAGAATGGAATTGTTTAAGTTCATTACAGGAACTACATTCATAGGTCTCGGTCTCTTCATATTTGGTGTTGCAACGCTTGGACTGTTCAAATTCCACTATGTGCTGAACAGAGTGCACGTTGCGGCAAAATGCGACTCCTTGGCCATAATGCTTGTCTGCATAGGACTTATGTTCTTTGCCGGAAGCATCGGAACAATCCTGAAACTTGCTCTTGTAATCATATTTGTTTGGCTCGTAAACCCTGTTGCCAACCATATGGTATGTAAGATCGAAGTTGAGACCAATGAGAACATTGAAGAAGAATGTGAGGTGGAGGGGAGGCTATGACAACTACAACGATATTACTTCTTGTATTCCTTGTCGCATGTGCGATCAGCGTCCTCTTTATCAAGAACCTGGTAAACGCTGTAATTGTGTATATGTCGTACAGTGCGATCATGGCAGTTCTCTGGCTATCTCTTGAATCACCCGATTTGGCAATTACGGAGGCTGCCGTAGGATGCGGTATAACAACACTACTTTTTATCTTAACCCTTAAAAAGGTTAATGCCCTGAAAGAAGAGGAGAAAGATCGAGATGAGCATACTATCTGAATCCGGAAGAGAGAAAAGACAGTCCTTCTTGGACTGGGTGAATGCCGACTCGATGGAAATCCCACCTGAAATCGTTTACCCGCCAAAGGCGGATGACCACGGACACGGTCACGGTGATGACCATGGACATGGCGATGATCATGGCCACGATGACCATGGACATGAAGAAGGCATTCACGAGACTTGTGCACAAGAGGAAGTGCATGAGCATATAGAAGAACATGTAGAGCATGCGGAGGAGCACGCTCATGACGAGCATGACGAGCATGCTCACCACGGTACACCATCGCTGCCGCAACCATCGCGTGCAGAGGTGAGAGCAGAACAGATTGCCGAAACCAATGCCAAAGAAGAAGCGAAAAGGCTAGCCAGAAAAGAAAAGGTTGAGGCAAGGGAAGAAGCCAGAGAAAAGGCCAGAATCGAAAGGCGTGAATCTTGGGGCTTCGGAACTGATAAAGAGTCAAACGAAGCGGATATTAAAAAAGGCTATAGAGGCGTGGCGTTTCTTTGCGGACTTATTCTTGGAATCGTCCTCATAGTAACTGTGGCCACACTTCCGAAATTCGGATCTGCGACGGCACCTGCGGTAAACGAGGTTAGCAGAAGGTATTTGGAAGAGGGACTTTCGGATACTGGAGCAACCAATGCTGTTGCCGGAATCATCCTTGACTATCGTGCATTTGATACTCTCGGCGAGTCGATGGTTCTTTTTACAGCAACGGTAACAGTAATATTCCTCCTTAAGCAGTTTAAGCGCAATGCGAGATCCGAAGAGAGCACAGACAACAAGGAGCATAACGAAGGCGTAAGATCGCTCCCTGCCAGAGTGGTATTTGATATCACTATTCCGTTTGTTCTCCTCTACGGAATCTACGTAATAGTTAACGGACATTTGTCGCCTGGTGGTGGATTCTCGGGCGGAACAATCATAGGTGCGGGTCTCATTTTGGCCCATATGGTGTTTGGCGAAGAATATGCAAAGAAATTCATTTCTGTTGAGAGATGCACCAAGATTATGGCGGTAGGTTTGTTTACGTATATAGCACTTAAGACGTATTCCATACTGACGGGTGCCAACGGTATTGAGTCTTCAGTACCCCTCGGAACTGCGGGAAGCATACTGAGCGGCGGACTAATCTTCCCACTCAATATATGTGTAGGACTTATCGTAGCATGCACGATATACGCACTGTATCACCTTTTTACCAGCTGGAAAGCTTAAGAGAAAAGGAGAGTGTCGATGAATAATTTATTTAACAACTATTACGAACTGGTAGCGATGATACTCTTCATCATCGGACTGATGATTCTCCTTCTGCAGAAGAATCTGATCAAGAAAATCATTGGTCTGAACATTATGGATACATCGGTATTTCTGTTCCTAGCATCCAAGGGCTATATAGCCGGAAGATTGTCTCCAATCATAAGAGAAGGTCAGACGGATGCTTCCTTATACATTAATCCACTACCGAGCGGATTGGTACTTACGGGCATCGTAGTTGCGGTTTCGACAACAGCCTTTGCCCTGGCATTGTCGCTTCGCTGGTATCAGCAGTACCATACGCTGGATATTGACGGGACCGTTTTAAAGAATCTTATCAAGAAATCTTAAACAAAGATATCATGATGATTCGTAACAAAAGAGACTAATGCAGAAAGGAGAGAAATGAACAATATACCATTTATCGCAATCATATTGACTATGGTGGGTTCGATCGTCGCGCTTTTGCTGGGCAAACGCGGAAAGACTGCGTACATGGTAATGCAAGTAATCATTGCTGCTGTTGCGGTGATGTCGCTGATATTGACAATCAATTTTGCCAATAACGGCGGAACCATAACATACACCTTGGGACATTTTTCGTCACCTTGGGGCAATGAGCTGAGATTTGGACTAATGGAGAGCATACTTGCATTTGTCTTCTCTGTCGTAATGTTTTTGGCAGTGATAGGAGGGAAGCGAGGCATAGACGAAGATGTGCAGAGTCACAAGCAAAACGGATATTATGCGTTGCTGCTCCTGGTACTTCTGTCGCTATTGGCATTGATATTCACCAATGATATTTTCACGGGCTATGTATTCATAGAAATAAGTACAATCGCAGCCTGCGGAATAGTCATGGTCAAAGAAAGTGGCGAAACGCTAAAAGCCACAATCAAATATCTCTTTATGAGCCTTATTGCATCGGGAATGTTCCTGATTTCAATAGCGCTCCTATATTCAATCACGGGGCACCTATTAATTCCGGCACTTTCGGAATCTGTTGCAAAGCTTGCTGCAAGCGGTGAGTATCACTGGCCGCTACTTGCATCCGCAACGCTAATTACGGTGTCGCTCGGTGTAAAGAGTGCGATGTTCCCCTTCCATATATGGCTACCTGATGCCCACGGAACGGCAACAACATCATCCAGTTCGATACTCTCGGGCGTGGTCGTAAAGGGATACATAATTCTTCTTATAAAGATTTATTACAGAGTGTACGGCATCGAAGTGATTAAGAGCATGGGTATTCTAAACATAGTATTCGCGCTCGGAATTGCGGGAATGGTAGTCGGATCTGTAATGGCTATCAGAGAGAAGAATCTCAAGCGTATGATCGCATATTCGTCCGTGGCACAGATCGGATACATATATGCGGGAATAGGCCTTGGAACATGGGCAGGACTTGCAGCAGCATTATTCCACATGATAGTGCACGCATTTACCAAACCGCTTCTCTTCAGTGCCGCAGGAGGACTCATAGAGGTCAGTGGGCACAGCAAGATGATAGCCGATATGAAGGGAGCCGGACGCCGCAATAAGTGGGCCGGATTCGGATTCCTGGTAGGGGCACTGTCGATGGTTGGTTTCCCAATCTTCGGCGGCTTCACATCAAAGGTATATTTAGCACTCGGTGCGCAGGACAATAAGATGGTTCTATTACTGGCTTTGGCAATCAGTTCCTGCTTGAATGCTATATATTATATGCCGGTAGTTCTAAGGATATTCTCAAAAGAATCTTCGGAAGATGTCGGCAATGCGGAGGGCTTGGTTGCCAGTTCCGGATCGGTACTTTCAATCGCATGCTTTTCCGTAATCAACATTGCACTTGGCATCGGTGGATTCATAGTTATGGCAATGCTGATGCAAGGAGTTCAAATGCTATAACGATTTTTGAAACATACAAGTGTTTCAGTGAGGTAGACGCAGAAAGGAGAAACGAGAGGAGTTAGATATGGGAATCGCCATTATTGTATTACTTCTAGTCGGAGCGGTTGTCGCATGGGCTTGCAAAAATGATAAGCTGGCAAGAAAGATTGCACTTGTGGTAACGCTGGTAGATGCTGTTATCGCAGTAGCAATGACTGCAACCGTAGTAAAGTCCGGTCCTCAGGTATTCACGTTTGGATCGGGATTCATTAAGCAGGTTATCAACATCGGATATCTTGAATGCTTCATGGCATTGATATTCGGAGTGATAGGTTTCCTGATTGTGTGGGCATCAATGAGCATGATCTCGCACGACGTTGAAGAAAGACTTATCCCTATGTTCTACGGATTGGTCCTTGCACTTCTCGGCACACTTAATGCAGTAGTATTCTTTGAAAGCTTGCTTGGAGTATTTATTTCAATCGAACTTTCATCGTTCGCAGCTGCAGGTATAGTAATCGTAAAGAATCAAACCGAAAACGTGCATGCGGGTCTAAAGTACCTGTCGCTTTCAATCCTGGGTTCCAGCTTGGTTCTCATGGGAATCGTAATTCTCTATGTTGCAACAAGTGGACTTTCGATCAGTGAGATTGCGGCGGCTATTCAGAGCTCCGGATTCATGGCAAGTAAATCGGCATATGTTCTTTGGGCATATGGCCTTATTACGGGCGGTGTAGCGTTCAAGGCTGCTCTCTTCCCATGCCATATCTGGCTGCCGGATGCGCACGGTACCGCACCGTCGCCATCATCCGCAATTCTGTCCAGCTTGGTACTTAAGGCTTATATCGTATTCTATATGAAGATGGTCTTCGGCGGAGTTGGCTTTGATATCATCGCAAATTCCGGAATGAGAATTCTTCTTTATGTAGTAATGTGCGTAGGCGTACTCGCTATGATCGCGGGATCTGTTCTCGCTATTATGCAGACAGATATTAAGCGTATGATCGCTTATTCATCCGTAGCTCAGATGGGTTATATATTCATGGGTATAGGAATCGGAACAGAGTTTGGTCTCTTTGCTGCACTGTTCCATATCCTGGCGCACGCAGTTACCAAGTCAGGACTCTTCCTTGTAGCCGGTTCCGTGATTGAGCAGACTCATAATCGTGACCTAAACAAGATGGGTGGACTCGGAAAGCTTATGCCTGTAACGATGGCGCTCTTCACAATAGGCGGTCTCTCCATGATCGGTATTCCGCTATTCGTGGGATTCAACAGCAAATGGAATTTTGCTACGGCTATCGTTGGTTCCAGCAACTACTGGCTACTTATTCCGCTTTCGATATCCGCATTGCTGAACGCACTTTATTATCTGCCGGTTGTTATCAGAGCATTCTTTGGACAAGAAGCAAAAGAATGCAAAGAGCCGCTCGGAAGCAAAGAGCGTCCAATCAAGGACCTTCTTCCGATCATCCTTCTTGCTTGCCTTGTAATAGCATTTGGCGTAGCAGCAGGACCGGTATCAGACTTCCTGCATAAAGGAATTGAGATTTTGACAGCTATCGGGCACTAACGAATTGTTTTCACGGTAAAAGGAGAGGATATTATGAATATCGCTTTACTCTTTCCGGTTCTGTTCCCGATTGTGATGGGTGTGCTGATTCAGCCGCTTAAGCTCCATGACAGGAAAAAGCGTGAAGTATATGTAAGTGCAGTTGTAATCATCAACTTCTTGGTGGTTCTGGCACTGGCAATCACGCAGCCGGATGGTACACATCTAACCATCTTGCACCTAAATCGTGTTGTGGATATTTCATTGCAGATCGACGGCATGAGCCGCCTGGTATCAATGATAGCGGCAACCCTTTGGTGCACGGCAGGATTCTATTCCTTTGAGTATGTAAAACACGAAGGTATGGAAGAGCGTTACTTCACATTCTTTGTGGCTACGCTCGGCGTCCTGATCGGTATCAGCTATTCGGCGAATCTTCAGACACTGTATCTCTTCTATGAGATGATGACTCTGATTACGTTCCCACTGGTAATGCACTCCATGGCTGAACAGTCAATCAAAGCCGGAAAAAAATACCTGATATACTCATTTGTCGGTGCAACGATTGCTCTCGCCGGATTCTTCTTCCTGGCTGAGTTCTGCGAGACCACAAACTTCGTTGCGGGGGGCACATTGCTTCTCGACAAAGTATCGGGTCATATGATTCTATTCCAAACAATGATGCTGCTTACCATCATTGGCTTTGGATGTAAGGCCGGTATGTTTCCTTTACACGCTTGGCTGCCAAACGCGCACCCGGTAGCTCCGGCGCCCGCAAGTGCGGTGCTCTCAGGTGTAATCACCAAGATGGGTGTTCTGGCAATAATCCGTGTGATTTATTACATGGTTGGCGTGGACTTTATACGCGGAACATGGGTACAGTACGTACTCATCGGCCTCACACTTTATACAGTATTCATGGGTTCAATGCTTGCGTTCAAGGAAAAACTTTTCAAGAAACGTCTTGCATACTCATCGGTATCACAAGTATCTTATGTACTCTTTGGACTTATGACGATGCATCCGCTCGGTTTCATAGGTGCGCTCCTACATATGATCGCACATGCAACAATTAAGAACATTCTGTTCTTGAGTGCAGGTTCGGTCATCTATAAGACGCATAAGACCTATGTAACGGAGCTCAAGGGAATAGGCAAGGAAATGCCTATAACCATGTGGTGCTTCACGATTGCATCGATTGCGCTTGTAGGTATTCCTCCGACAAGCGGATTTGAGAGCAAATGGTACCTGGCCATGGGAGCGATGGAGAGCAATATAGGCTTCTTCTCGTATCTCGGTCCTGCGGTACTTCTGACGAGTGCGTTCCTTACGGCGGGTTATCTACTTCCGATAATGGCCAAGGCCTTCTTCCCGGAGATAATTATCCGTATGACAAGATGGTCAAAACAGAGGCTAATGCCTATATGACGGTTCCTATGGTAATACTGACCGTACTTGCTGTCCTGTTTGGCGTATTCTCCGGAACGCTCGTACAGTTCTTCCAGAGTATAGCTGCAACGATCTTTTAGGGCGTAGAGAGGTGATTATATGAATATATTAATGATAGTACCAATTCTACTTCCCATAATCGCAGGCCTCTATATGTTGCGTCGCAATTTTACGGAGCGCAAGGCGAGAGAGCGTTTTGTTGCAGCGGTGGTAATAATCAATGCGGCTATAGTACTCCTTCTCGCATTCTTTGCAAAGGATGCGGAACTCTCGCTATTACCGCTTGTACCGGGAAACCCTGTACTCTTTAAGCTAGATGCTCTCGGGGGGACATTTGCTTCACTGGTAAGCATATTATGGATACTCTGCATATTCTATGCATTTGAGTATATGACTCATGAGGGAGGGGAGAATAGATTCTTCGCATTCTATACAATGGCATTCGGCATTATGATGGGAATCAGCTTTGCCGGAAACCTGATTACGATGTATCTATTCTACGAATTCCTTACACTTATAACGGTTCCGCTTGTAATTCACAGCGAGGACATCAAAGCCGTAACTGCTACGCGTATCTACCTGATCTTCTCCATAGGAGGAGCAACGGTGGCTATGATGGGTATAGCCATTATAGCGTTTACCGGAGGGAGCACTGCATTCATTCCTGGAGGAATCATGCAAGGCGTTACAGCCGGAGCAACCGCGCTTCAGATTGCATATGTGTTCACGGTATTCGGATTTGGTGTAAAGAGCGCTATAATGCCTTTCCACGCTTGGCTCCCGTGCGCATCGGTTGCGCCGACACCTGTATCGGCACTCCTGCACGCAGTAGCTGTAGTAAAGGCCGGCGTATTTGCAATCGCTCGTGTTACATATTTCTCAATCGGACCTGAAGTATTAAGAGGAACAACGGCTCAGGCCATTGTTCTTGCGGCAACGCTGGCCACGATTCTATATGGATCGGCCATGGCGTTAATGCAGAAGCATCTCAAGAGGAGACTTGCATACTCAACAGTATCGCAGCTCTCATACATACTCTTTGGACTTGCGCTTATGAGCCCGGAAGGATATCTCGGAGGCATAGTGCATCTCGTGGGACACGCAATCGTAAAGATTACGCTCTTCCTCTGTGCAGGTGCAATACTCTATAAGACGCATAGGGAATATGTATGGGAACTCCGCGGCATCGGTCGCAAGATGAAGGTGACAATGATCGTCTTTACGATTGCGTCGTTTGCACTTGTTGGAATTCCTCCACTACCGGGGTTCTTCAGCAAGTGGTTCCTGACCGCTGCTGCGTTTAAGAGCGGAAGCAGCATATTCGCCTACGGTGGTACGGTGATACTTGCAGTATCTGCTCTTCTGACCGCTATTTATCTGTTCAGCATCTGCGTGAGCGCATTTGTGCCAGGTGAGGATTTTGATGATTCCGTAAACGAAGGTGTTCAAGATCCCAATAGGTATATGACGATTCCGCTAATAATACTCGCTATAGCGATTATCATATTCGGAATACTGGTTGAGCCGCTTACACAGGTAGCGACGATTTGATCGGCAGGAAGGAGGAAATGTAATGAACGGACAAATTTTATTACCATTCCTGGTATTCTGGCCGATGGTGGGTGCGTTTATAAGTTATCTTATAGGACGCAAGAACAAGAGTGGCAGAAATCTGTTTGCGGATGTTGTGACTGCGGTTGAATTCCTGGTTGCAATAGGTATGGTATTCGTTGTCTTAAACAACGGAACGCAATACTTCAGAATACCGTTCTGGGGCCATGACGGAATCCTGTTCGAGATGGATGGATTCAGAAGCATCTACGCGGTAATCACCACGCTGATGTGGCTCGGAACAACGATATTCTCCGCAGAGTATTTTGCCCATTACCACAATCGTAACCGCTATTATCTCTTCATGCTGTTGACAGAAGGTGCGACCGTGGCAGTGTTCCTCTCGGGTGATATCCTTACACTGTTCACATTCTTCGAAGTGATGGCGTTTACGTCATACGTAATGGTTATTCACGACGAAAAACCGGGCGCACAGCGTGCATCGGAGACATATACGTATCTGAACGTATTCGGCGGTCTCGTAATGCTGATGGGAATATTCATCCTTTACAAGGCTCTTGGAACGCTCAAGATAGATGAAATACGTGCGGCAGCTATGGCTCTTGAAAACAAGGCGCCGCTATACTGGGCAGCTGGACTTATGATAGTTGGTTTCGGCGGAAAGTCGGGTATGTTCCCGCTCCACGTATGGCTTCCAAAGGCTCACCCGGTTGCTCCGGCTCCGGCATCAGCGCTTCTTTCGGGCGTACTTACCAAAACCGGTATTTACGGAATCCTGATCATATCGACGCAGATGCTGTTCGGAGATTGGGTTTGGGGATGCGTGCTACTTGGATTCGCCGTAATCACAATGTTCGGTGGCGCATTCCTGGCTCTGTTCTCGGTGGACCTAAAGAGAACGCTTGCGTGTTCATCGATGTCACAGATAGGATTTATTCTTACTGCCACAGCCATGCAGTGCATACTGATGTCACAGGAAGTTACAGAGCATTATCACTTCATGCCTGTTCAGGGTGCAGTGCTCCATATGATGAACCACTCGCTTATCAAGCTGGTTCTCTTTATGGCCGCTGGCGTAGTTTATATGAATCTGCATAAACTTGATCTGAATGAGATAAGGGGATTCGGTTACAGAAAGCCGCTTCTTAAGTTCATCTTTGGAATGGGTGTACTCGCAATCATCGGTATGCCATTCTGGAGTGGATACATAAGCAAAACTCTCATTCACGAAAGTATAGTAGAAAGAATTTGGAGTTATCACGACTTTGAATTTGCGGCCCACGTCTTCCGTTGGGTAGAGAGTATATTCACTCTAACCGGTGGTTTGACAACTGCATATATGACCAAAATCTATATAGCGGTATTCTGGGAGAAGAGCCCATACCATCAGGCTGAGATGGATAAGACCAATAAGAAGTATATGAACAAAGCTTCGGCAACCGTGCTTACACTTTGCTCACTTATTCTTCCGGTCCTCGGCATGACGGTATATAAGACCATGATTCCGATTGCTAACCACGCGAGAGGATTTATGGGAGGGCATGAACCGGATCACGCAGTTGACTTCTTTGTCTGGGCTAATATAAGAGGTGCGGTCGCATCGCTTGCCATAGGTGCAATAGTGTACATATTCATCGTACGCGGA
This sequence comes from Bacillota bacterium, assembly GCA_017612585.1. GTDB lineage: Bacteria > Bacillota > Clostridia > Peptostreptococcales > Anaerovoracaceae > Eubacterium_B. The sequence continues at coordinate 16,772 of JAGAFN010000043.1, forward strand.
TGCTTGATGAGCAAGGACGAGAACGGCAAGAAGGTATATATCAACGCGTGGCCAAAATGGCTTGATATCGAGGATTTGATTTACAGGCCGGTTATGACCAAACTGCTTCCGTTCATCGGCGCGTTTGTTACACGTACAATAGGAAGCATAGTAGAGGTTATCGGCAAGGTCGGATACAAGGTGTTCTGGAAGTTCGCCAATTGGTATCAGCCAAGGAAGCCAAATGCTCACCGCAATATAGAGAGAATGAAAGAGTTCTATCCGGCTCATAAACTGGATGCAAGAGCGTCATTTGCCAAGATTAAGTCTGAATACGACAGCAGCAATATAGAAAAATGGGATAAGGAAGACGATCGTCGTACGATTGAGCCTCTTGATCACATTCCTGTATTGGACGATATAGAAGCCGCGCTCAAGTCGCGTGCAGGTAAACCGTCTTGGCTCGAAAGAGTTGCTTCAAAGTTCGTGGATTCAGGAGACGACACGGGTCTTTGGTCGATGTTTAGACAGACACTCTTCTATGGCATGCTAATATTCGCCGTGGCGTTTATAATGGTCATCGTATATGTGACGCTTGTATCGCTTTAAGGATTATAAGAACGGAGGAAAGATAAAAGATGAGCATTAACGAAAACAAAGTGGAAATCATCCCGGTCGGCAATGCCCTTCGAGCCATTGTCTTTATGGGACTTGGGCTTGTTTCCATAATCACCGGATTTGTCCTCACGCCGTTGCTTAGCGGCATTTGGGAGGGCCTCGGACTCCAGCAGTCTGCTTCACAGCTACTGGACATAAATACGTTTGCTCTCGTTGGTGAAGCCAATATAGGCGCACCGTTTGTAAATGCGGGAATTATGCTGATAGTGGTTATGCTGAGCTATCTCCTGACAAAGACCACGATAAACGGCGGCACAATCGCTGCAGCCTTTATGGTATTTGGTTTTTCTTTCGCGGGAAAGACGCTCTGGAACGTATGGCCGCTCTTCTTCGGTGTAATAATCCATGCGTTGATCAATAAGAAGCCCGTAAATACTGTAACGGGTCTGGCGTGGTTCTCGAGTGCGCTTTCTCCACTGGTCAGTGTGTTCACATTGTACATTAGACCAAGCGAGGAAACCAATGCAACAATAGGCGAGAAGGCAGTGTTCTCGACATTGGGACTCGTACTCGGCGTAGTTGTTGGACTTATCGCAGGATATCTCGTTGCCACATTTGCGGGATTCCTTGCAGAGAAGCATACGGGGCTTACGCTCTATAATGCGGGCTTTGCGGCAGGACTTGCGGGCTTCCTAATCTTCGCTGTTATGAAGGTAATAGGACTCGGTCACACAGGTCCTGGACCATGGCATGAATTCCCTAATATCGCAAACGGAAGACTTGCGGCAGGTATCGCTGTCTGCCTTGTGTATCTTCTGATAACGGGACTTCTGATTTCCGTTAAGGAAAGAGGCTATATCGATAAAATCGTGGCAGGTAAATACGCGGGTAGCGCTGTAGAACAGTTCGGATTTGGAGCAACTCTTGTCAATATGGCTGTATGCGGATTCATGTGCTTGCTCTATTGGAAGCTCACTGTAACAGCAAACGCTCATGGTGTATTCTTTGCCTGTCTCTTCACGGTAGTCGGATTTGCGGCAAACGGAATCAGCGTAAGAACAATGGCTCCGATCATGGCCGGCGTATATGTAACAAGCGTAGTACTAGGCGGAATCAATGCTGCTATAGCAGGAACATCGATTATCGAGTCGGCATTCAATTACGTAGGAAGCAAGAATATGCTTATCGCCGCAATCTTCGGATGCGGTATGGCTCCTGTGGTTTATAAGCATGGTGCAAAGATTGGATTCTTTGCGGGCATGATACATAGCGTATTGGTACCGAACACAGGTGGACTACACGGCTGGATGAATCTCTACAACAATGGATTCTGCATTGGCCTTGTGGTAACATTCTTTGTTCCGATGCTGCTCGCGCTTGCGGCCACATTCGGCAAAAAACAAAAAGAAGAAAATTAATAGATGATTCATCAATAATTTCTAAGGCTATTTCATTTAAGGAAAGGAGAAACTATGAATTTACATCAGGCAGACGTAAAGGTAACCGATGCTGCTCAGGCTATGCAGTATCTCAAAGAAGGAAATGCACGTTTTCTAGCGGGAGAGCTTTCCGTTAAGGATGATTACGCAGGTATTCGTCAGACTCTTTCGAGCGGACAGGTACCGTTTGCAATCGTACTCTGCTGTGCAGACAGCCGTGTTGCTCCGGAAATCTATTTCGACCAGAAGTTGGGAGACATCTTTGTAATCCGTAATGCCGGAAACGTTGTAGACGACGTTGTTCTCGGCTCAATCGAATACGGTGCAGAGCACCTCGGAAGCCCGCTCGTAGTTGTTGTTGGTCACACCAGCTGCGGCGCTGTAACAGCAGCTTGCTCCGGCGGAGAAGTTCCTGAGAAGATCCAGTCAATCATAGACAGAATTGCTCCGTCTGTAGAACTGGAAACACCGATTAATGAAGTTGCTGCTGCCAATGCAAAGGCAATGGCTGCTCAGATTCAGGAAGATCCAATCATCAAGCATCTTGGAACAACAGTAGTTCCTGCTATGTATGATATAACGACCGGAGAAGTTAGCTGGCTATAAGAAAGTACCTCCTGATAGCTGAGCTGGTAGAGATAATAACCTTACGATAACTAATAGGCACCTAAAAATAATATGCCGCAGGCGATGTTCCATAAGCCTGTGGCATATTATTTTGTTTGCTTATTATAAGTTTATCGATTTTGCTTGTGATTATTATTTGTTTTTCATTACGAACTTCCTAATCACAAAGGTCACTATCAGCATATAGACTGCCAATATGATAAGGCAGGGGAGTGCGTATAGGAAAGGATAGGGGATATATTTATAGAACAACTCGAGTATCGGATTTCCTTCTGTCTGCATGAGGAAGAAATAATTCGGGTTGGGACAGAGCTTCAGGAATTTTAATACGAGGTTTATTCCGAACACCACCGTGGCAACTATGGTCGTGATGAGGGCAGCTTGCGGTATGTCTTTGTACTCGGGCTTGTAGAAGCCAAGAGTATATAGTGCAAGTGCTTCAACTATAACCATCACGTGAGTTCCGTAGAAGCCGAGTATCCTCGGAATGAGAATAGAGTATCCGGAAAATCCGAGTGTAGGCATGAGAAGCGCCATAAGCGCACCGAGAGGGGCAACAAAGAAGGAGAAACTCAGGAGTGAGCGCTTATTTGTTGCAACCGCAATTGGCATCAGAATCATATGTATATTGCAAAGGTGGAGCGGGAGCTCCTGCCACCAGTTGAACCCACCGAATTTGCTGGCGACTATATTGAATTCCGTATCCATCGAAAGATAGTATTTGTATGCAAAGAAACCGGCCACCGTAAGGAGGCAGATTATTATATATACAGCCCGCTTGGCACCGTCGGTTGCGTTCTTCATGACTTTGGTGAGTACCCATAGTAAGAGGATACCCAGTATGAACAGGGCAATAAACATCGGACTGAACGGTTTCATTATTAATAATTTACTGATTATGTTGCTCATATGACAATTTTACACTATGGTACCATAGGTCTGCATCTTAATTATTTCTTAATGAGATCTTTGCTATGGATTTGCTTGAACAATTTGACGGAAAATAGCGATTTTTCACTTGACAGAGCTAAAGTAAGGGTGTAAGATAACGGAAATTCAATAATAAACCTTTGAGGGAGAGTAGTAGCAGAAGATACTTAGGAAGAGAGAGCCGCGGACGGTGGGAGCGCGGACCGAAAGGCTTTTGTGAATGGACTCCTGAGGGCAAACCGAAAGGGACGCGGTTAGATGCGTGAGCCTTAGTAGGGGAGACGGAGCGATTCTCCGTAATCAAGATCAGCGTATGTCAGTACGCGTATGAGTGGGCGCAATTTGCGTCAAGCCGGGTGGCACCGCAGGAAATTATCTCCTGTCCCAGCATTAGGGACGGGAGTTTTTTATTAGTCTCCTGTCTAAACTCAAGCGCGAGCCAAATGGCAAGGATGCGGGAAGCCAATGGGTATATGCGATTCCGCGAAAGAAAGGAGACATGAGATGTCAAACGAAAAAATACCTTATAAGATTTATCTGGAAGAGAGCGAGATGCCGACGCATTATTACAATATGCGTGCGGATATGGAGAAGAAGCCTGCCCCGCTTCTCCATCCTGGAACGGGCGAACCTCTTAAATTTGAGGATATGCAGCCTATCTTCTGCGACGAACTCATAAAGCAGGAGCTCGACGACGAGACTCGCTATATACCGATTCCGGATGAAATAAGGGACTTCTACAAGATGTATAGGCCGTCGCCTCTTGTAAGGGCATATTGCCTGGAGGAGAGACTAGGAACGCCTGCAAAGATTTACTATAAGTTCGAAGGAAATAATACGAGCGGTTCGCATAAGCTAAATTCCGCAATAGCCCAAGCATATTACGCAAAGAAACAAGGGCTAAAGGGTGTCACGACTGAAACCGGCGCAGGTCAGTGGGGAACTGCGCTTTCGATGGCCTGTAGCTATTTCCAGCTCGACTGCAAGGTGTTCATGGTAAAGGTAAGCTATGAACAAAAACCTTTCCGCCGCGAAGCTATGAGAACCTACGGCGCAAGCGTAACACCGTCACCATCGGAAACCACGAACATCGGAAAAAAGATTCTTGAGGAGTTTCCGGGAACTGGCGGATCTCTCGGCTGCGCTATTTCGGAAGCAGTTGAAGCGGCGACGAGCACTGAAGGATATAGATATGTTCTCGGAAGCGTACTAAATCAAGTACTTCTTCACCAGAGCATAATCGGTCTCGAAACAAAGGCCGCAATGGATAAATACGGAATAAAGCCGGATATCATAATAGGTTCTGCGGGCGGAGGTTCAAACCTCGGAGGACTAATTGCTCCGTTCATGGGCGAAAAGTTAAGAGGAGAAGCTGACTACGAAATAATAGCTGTTGAACCTGCATCCTGCCCGAGCTTTACTCGCGGTAAATACGCGTATGATTTTGCGGACACAGGCAAAGTCTGCCCACTTGCGAAGATGTATACGCTCGGATCAGGATTTATGCCGGCTCCGAACCACGCAGGCGGCTTAAGATACCACGGAATGAGCCCGGTTCTTTCGGAACTCTACGACCAGGGAATGATGAAGGCGGTTACAGCGGTTCAGACCGACGTGTTCGCAGCGGCAGAGGAGTTCGCAAGAGTAGAAGGAATACTTCCCGCGCCTGAATCCGGCCACGCAATCAAAGTCACCCTAGACGAAGCAAAGAAGTGCATAGAGACAGGCGAGGAGAAGACGATAGTATTTGGACTCACGGGAACGGGATACTTCGACCTCATGGCTTATCAGAGCTATAACGACGGTACGATGACAGACCGCACTCCAACAGACGAAGAACTCGAAGCGAGCCTCGCAACACTACCGCAGCTTTAATGGGTAAGTAGAAACTAGAGTACTCGGGCGCGGCATGCGTATTTTCCGAATGCGTATGGCCCGAGTACAATTGCACGAAAATAAAAGAAGGACCTTTGTGAGGTTGTCAGTGGGTGGCATGTGACGAGGCTTCGCAGGAGCTAAACTCGTTTAGCGATTGCGGAGTCTTGGAGCATGGCACCTTCACGGAAACCTCCAAAGGTCCAATTTTATTGAGTATTGCAATTGTTCGGGCCAGGGAAAGCGAGGAAAATGCGCATACTGTGCCCGATATTTTTAGTTTCCTGTTACGATGAAGGGCTGGATCGCTCTTGCGACGCTGTTTATAGGCATCGTCTGGAGAATCACTTTTCCGGGGCCTGTAACTACGGTGTTAAAGAATCCTTCGCCTCCGAGGAGCGCGTTCTTTGCTCCTCCTACGGACTGAATGTCCATGGAGCAGGTCGAATCCATCATTGCGATGAAGCCTGTGGAAATCTTCATCTGCTGTCCTTCTTGGAGGTTGTATTCACAGGTGTAACCGTCGATTTCTATGAAGGCTGTTCCGTGTCCGGAGAGCTTCTGCATGATGAAGCCTTCGCCGCCAAAGAGGCCCGCGCCGAATTTCTTCTGGAAGAATACGCTTAATTCAACGGTCTCATCGCTCGCAAGGAATGCGCGTTTCTGAACTACGTATTCCTGCCCGGGAGCGATTTCGAGGGCTTTGATGGTTCCGGGGAATGAAGATGCAAATGCGATCTGTCCGGGGCCTCCCTCTGCAGTATATCTGTTTTGGAACATCGATTCACCGCTGAACATACGACCCATCATCTTACCGAGTCCGCCGGTTCCTTGGGTTTCCATTCTCATATTCGGGCTCATCCAGCTCATTGCACCTTTTTCCGTAATCATTGTTTCGCCTTGTTCCATGTCGCAGATTACGACGGGAAGGGGTTCACCGACTATCTGATATTTCATAATTGCCTCCTTGCTAATCAGAGCATATCAAACAACATTGTTTACAACTTAAGTGTATCCTATGCGGGCACTTGTTGTAAAGCGTCAAATCGGTTACAATATTAAGATAGTGGCTCTCAGGGCCATCGGTAATTTGAAGGATTATGTCAAATTGACATAAATGGTGAGAAATATGAGTGAAACCAATATTGCGAACAATTTTATCCATGCGTTTATAGACGAGGATTTGGCGGAGGGAGTCTACAACAAAGTTGCCACAAGATTTCCGCCGGAACCGAATGGCTATCTCCATATTGGACATGCCAAATCTATATGCCTTAACTTTGGAACCGCTGCCAAATATAGTGGCACCTGCAATTTGAGATATGACGATACCAATCCAGTTAAGGAGGATATGGAATACGTTAACTCGATTGAAAAGGATATCACTTGGCTCGGTTTCAAATGGGAGAATAAGCTCTGGGCGTCGGGCTATTTTGATACAATGTACGATGCCGCGGTTGAACTTATTAAAAAAGGTCTCGCGTACGTCGACGATCTCTCTGCGGATGAGATAAAGGAGTACAGGGGTACTCTTACTGAGCCCGGCAAAGAGAGTCCGTTTAGAAATAGAAGCGTTGAAGAAAACCTGGCGCTCTTTACGGAGATGAAGGAAGGTAAATACGCGGACGGGGAAAAGGTTCTCCGCGCCAAGATAGATATGGCTTCTCCGAATATCAATATGAGAGATCCCGTTATTTATAGAATAGTGCGCGCGACACATCACAATACGGGCGACAAATGGTGCATCTATCCGATGTATGACTTTGCTCATCCGATAGAGGATGCTATCGAAGGAATTACTCATTCAATATGCACGATGGAGTTTGAAGACCATAGGCCGCTCTACGACTGGGTTCTTAAGGAAGTTGGTTTTTGGCCTAATCCGCCGAGACAGATAGAATTTGCTCGTCTAAACCTTACGAATACGGTGATGAGTAAGCGCTATCTAAAGGCTCTCGTTGACGATGGCGTAGTTGATGGCTGGGACGATCCGAGAATGCCGACAATCGCAGGCCTCCGTCGAAGAGGTTATACGCCTGAAGCTATAAGAGACTTCTGCGACAGAGTGGGAGTCGCAAAGGCCAACAGCATGGTTGATATGGGGCTTCTCGAGCACTGCGTCAGAGAGGATCTTCAGTATAAGGTCGAGAGCAGAAATGTGGTTGAAGACCCAATCAAAGTAGTGATCACAAACTATCCGGAAGACGAAACCGAAATGGTTACGGTCGAGAACAACAAAAACCTTCCGGAGATGGGTGAGCGCCAGATTCCGTTCTCGAGAGAACTATATGTTGACGGCGCAGACTTTATGGAAGTTCCCGCAAAGAAATATTTCCGTCTCTTCCCGGGGAACGAGGTTCGTTTCAAGGGTGCGTATTTTATCAAATGCGAAGAAGTCGTAAAAAACGACGACGGAAGCATCAAAGAACTTCTATGCACATACGATCCTGCGACAAAGAGCGGTGAAGGCTTTGACGGAAGGAAAGTCAAAGGAACTATTCATTTTGTCGATGCGAGAACTGCTGTTCCAATCACTATAAGAAACTACGGTTATCTCATGGTGCCTGACGAGAATGGCGAGAATGTTCTTAATCCTGAATCGCTCGTTGAGACGAAGGGATTTGCGGAGCCGCTTCTTTCTGAGGCAAAGCCTGGCGAAAGATTCCAGTTCTTCCGCCACGGATACTATATTGCCGACGAGAAACTGTGCAAGGACGGCAATCTAGTCTTTAATAGAATTGTGGACCTTAAGAGCGGTTATAAGCCGGAATAATATTCTAGTTTTGGAGGAAAGAATTGTTTAAATCTTTTGGAGATCTGTTTATAGGCTTTCTTGCATCGGCTGCTATTGGAGGACTGGTCGCCGTAACGGTTGCCGCGTCGCTTACAAACAGTTATAAATGGGCCTTGCTTGCTTTGGTCGTTTGGTTCATACTCTGCGGGCTCTTCTTTGGAAGGGTTGCGAGGAGGAGACTGCTTAAGCTAAACAATCTGCTTAACGAATGCAAGATTGAGGAATACGTAGAAGCATACGACAAAGTCGAAGGTCGCGTTCACGGCCAGGAAGGTCACCGCATGGCCAAGATGAATAAGGCAAAGGGTCTTATTGCTCTCGGTGCGGTGGATGAGGCGCTGGAGGATCTTGAAGAAGTTGATATAGATGAAAAACATCGACTTCGCGAGATGAACCTTACGGCCATTCTAAACATCATCAAATTCAATGCCTATATCGAGAAGGGCGATATGGATAGAGCTCTAAAGGCACTTTCTGTATGTAAGTATATGATAGGCGACAATCTATATAGGGAGCCGTTTAAGAGTAATCTGATCGAACTCTGCAACCGTGCAGACGCGAGAATCGACCTTGCAAACGGTGAGTTCGACGGCTTGGAGGAAAGGTATTGGGAGATACTTAGAAACTCTTATACCACGCTCGACAAGGTTACGCATCATTATCGCCTTGCGGAAATCGCTGAGCATTTCGGGAATGAAGATGACAGAAAAGAGCATCTCGAATATGTTGTCAAGAACGGCGGAACCACGATTTACAGATATCTTGCCCAATTAGCGCTAAAGGGCGATAAGATACCGGATAAGGCGATATATAACGCGCCTGTGGACGATTCCAAAAACTAAGTGTATAATAAGCGGTGGTTTCGTTTTTGGACTAGGGTTTGGGCGGAACGGCGATCAAAGAATGTAAAAAAGATTATAATAAAGAAACGGAGATATAACGATGAAGAGAATCAAAACTATCGAAACACGCGACCTAAAGAAGAGCCTTGAAAACGGTGGATGCGGCGAATGCCAGACAAGCTGTCAGTCCGCTTGCAAGACTTCATGCGGTGTTGCGAACCAGCCTTGCGAAAAGGAAGAAGAATAGGCTTATAAACCGTGGTTCATCAATATAAACTGAACGGTTACAACGTCGTAATAGACGTTTATAGTGGTGCTATTCATGTGGTGGATGATGTGGCTTATGACATCATCCGTCTTTTTTGTGAGAAAAATGGATTAAATGCGGAGTGCGATTGGAAGCCTGAGCTTGGCGAGGTTAAGGATGAGATTCTGCGAAGGGCCAAGGCAGGTGAGTATGACAATCAGAGTTTGCAATCGGAAGAGTGTTCCGGTACTGACGTACAGTTCGAGGAAAGGGCTTTGCGTTCTAATGAAGATTTATTTGTCTGCGAAGTTGAGGAATGCTATAAGGATATCTTAGAACTGATAGACGAGGGGAAACTATTTTCTGAAGACGAGTTTAGACCCAATGCCGGCGTTCTAAAAAACAGACATTCGGACATCAAAGCTCTCTGCCTCCATGTTTCACATGCATGCGATCTCACGTGCTCATATTGTTTTGCCGGGCAGGGTAAGTTTAACGGACCGAGCGCACTAATGAGCATAGACGTCGCAAAGCGCGCGATAGATTTTTTGGTAGAGAACTCGGGTGCGAGAAAGAATCTCGAGGTAGATTTCTTTGGCGGAGAGCCGCTTCTAAACTTTGATGTCGTGAAAGAGACGGTTGCGTATGCGCGCTCTATAGAAGATAGTGCGGGAAAGAAATTCAGATTCACGCTCACGACGAACGGCATGGGTATAGACGACGATGTAATTGATTTTGCAAACCGAGAATGCCATAACGTGGTACTTTCTCTCGATGGAAGAAAAGAGGTTCACGACCGAGAACGCCGTGCTGCAGGTGGAATGGTTGACGGAAAGAAGATTGACCGCGGTAGCGGAAGCTATGACATAATCGTCCCAAAGTTCCAAAAACTCGTGCACGCAAGGACAGGAGAGTGTGAAGGTGCGGAGGAAGTTCCTGAGGGAATCGCAAAAGGCTTTGACACTGGTAATACAAATTATTATATACGCGGAACATTTACACATTACAATCCTGATTTTACGAACGACCTCTATCATATGGTTGACCTGGGATTTACGGAATTATCTATGGAGCCTGTTGTCTGTGATACTGAAAGCAGGTTCGCTCTAACGGAAGAGGACATGCCGATTCTTCTCGAGGAATACGAGAAGCTCGCGGTGGAGATGACACGAAGAGAAAGAGCTGCGGCAAACTCCGGAGAGCATGAGATGGTTACGGAAGGCTCCGATGCGCTAAGTCCTGACATAAGAAATATGCCATTCACCTTCTATCACTATATGCTCGACCTCGGACATGGACCATGCATCTACAAGAGAATATCGGGCTGCGGTTCGGGAACAGAATATTTTGCAGTTACGCCAAAGGGCGAGCTCTATCCGTGCCACCAGTTTGTCGGAGACGAAAAATACCTCATGGGAGACATTTGGAACGGTATATCCGAAAACAAGGCTGACGGAGCTATAAAGAGCGGCATAGAGATTCGCGGCGAGTTCAAAATGTGCAATGTCTATGCGAGAGAAGAATGCGAAGACTGCTGGGCCAAGCTCTACTGCAGCGGAGGATGTGCGGCAAACGCATATCATGCGACTGGCGACATACTCGGGGTCTATGACTACGGCTGCAGACTTTTTAAGAAGAGAATAGAATGCGCGATAATGATGAAGGTGGCGCAGGCAGAAGGCGCAGGCGAAGAATAGAATCACGCCATCGATAATGAGATAACAATGCGGAGACCAATATGCGAATCAATAAATACATCGCTTCTTCAGGAGTTGCGAGCAGGCGCAAAGCCGACGAACTCATCAAAGCAGGAAAAGTAAAAGTGAATAATATCGTCCTAAAGGAACTCGGATACGACGTATTGCCGGGCGACAAGGTTTCTGTTGACGGAAAGGAAATATCCGTATCGGAGAAGAAGATATATATTGCGCTGAATAAACCCATTGGTTATGTAACGACAGTGAGTGACGAAAAGGGTAGACCTACGGTTCTCGATCTTCTTACGGATGTGGAGGAGAGGGTGTTTCCCGTTGGGCGCCTTGACTACAATACTTCGGGCCTTCTTACCCTCATGAACGACGGAGATTTTTCGCAGAAGGTTTCGCATCCCGGAAAAGGCGTGGGGAAGACCTACAGAGCACGGGTTCAGGGAATAATCTCGCGCGAGAAACTCGCAAGACTCCGCCGCGGAGTTGACATAGGAGGATTCGTCACATCGCGCGCTCAGGCGGAGATATACAAGGAACTGCCAAAGCAAACCGTAGTCGATATAACCATCTACGAAGGGAA
>JAGAFN010000044.1 GCA_017612585.1 Bacillota bacterium
GTCAGGGTTTCTGTATAGGCTCAGAATGAGGCTAGAAGGCAAGGCGGAGCTTGTGGTGGTTCCGCTCGAATAACAGGGTTTTGTCGTAAAAGATTATCATTGGGCCACGTCGAACGGATGGAAAAATCGATAAATAAATACTTTGATATCTGCATAATAGGAGGCGGTGCAGCGGGAATGGTAGCCGGAATCGCGGCGGCTCGCAAGAATCCGTCTCTTTCTGTTGTAATAGTGGAGAAGATGGAATCGACTGGCAAGAAGGTTGCTGCCGCGGGAAATGGGCGCTGTAATCTGTCTAATGTCAAGTCTCCCGATTGGGAGAAAACTTCGGCATTTTTCTCTTCTCTGGGACTCATAACGCGCATCGATGAGGAGGGGAGAGTATACCCTCACTCGGAGGACGGAAGAGACGTTGCCGCATGCCTGTTTAACGAGGCCGAGTCGCTCAGAATTAAGATCATAACAAGACGACAGGTAAGTAAGATAGATAGGACTGAAGATGCGCCTAAAGAAGCGCATGATTCAGAGAGGAATGCGGAGGACTGTCCTGAGTGCGACTTTACAATTACCGCTTCCTTCAATAAGCCAAAGGCGCATCATGCAGGTCCCGAGGATGCAGACATTACAATCTCGGCAAAGAAGGTTCTAATAGCAACGGGCGGTAAGTCCAAGCCAAAGCTCGGAACATCGGGCGAGGGATTTACTCTTGCAAAATCGCTTGGTCATAGCATAAGAAGGCTGCGCCCTGTTCTTACGGGAGTCGAAACAGAAGAAGATATTAAGGCTCTTGGACTCTCCGGAATAAGAGAAAAATGCGCGGTATCGCTCTATAAGAATGAGAATATGGTTTTTTCGGATAGAGGAGAGATTCAGTTTGCGGACTACGGCATCTCCGGAATCATCGTATTCGATATGACGAGGTTCATGGATCTCGAGGATGGTGACAAAGATGGATTTAAGAGTTATCATATTGAAATTGACTTTCTTCCGGACTTTGATGAACATACGATAAGGCAGATGCTAGAGGAAAGAATATCGGCGACAAAGAAGAAAGCTGCCAGGAAGATAGGTAGTACGGAGCGTGTGGAGATATTGCCGGATAAGGTCAATATGCTCTGCTCTTGGGTCAAGGCGCCTATAGCAAAGGTGATCCTCGAGAATTCCAATACCGAGGATGAAATCATAAATAGCTTAAAAAATTTTGACCTCCATCCAACCAATCTAAAGGGCTGGGATATGGCGCAGGTTACGCGAGGCGGAATTCCGCTCGGTGAGATAGACGAAGCGACCGGCGAATCAAAACTCGTAAAGGGATTATACTTTGCGGGTGAGATAATAGACGAAGATTTTCAGTGCGGAGGATTCAATCTCCAGCATGCATGGACGACAGGAATGAGAGCCGGAGAGGCGATGTCCGGAAAATGATTTGCGCAACTATGAACTACATAAGAACAGAATGATAAACTGTATTTTAGAAGTATATGAATGAACTAACGATATTTGCGGGAGCGCTATTCATAATTACATATATTTTGATGTTCGCATTGCAGAAGTGGAGGCCGTATATTGCGGTAATTTCTGCGATTATTTTTGTTGTAGTCGGAAGTCTTGGGCTATTCCCGGAATACAGATATACCTTCGGCGAGGCGCTCGCACAGATCGACTGGAATGTACTTATGATGATTGCGGGAACCATGGGTACGGTGTTCCTGTTTATAGAATCCGGAATGCCAAAATTAATGAGCGACATTCTCGTATCTAAACTTCACAGCGTAAAATGGCTTATAGTAGTGCTCTCAATTTTTGCGGGGGTGATTTCCGCATTCGTGGACAACGTGGCGACGGTTCTGATGGTAGCTCCTGTTGCGATTGCGCTATGTAAGGAATTAAAGATTTCTCCTGTTCCTGCGATTATCTGCATTTCTATTTCTTCAAATCTTCAGGGTGCTGCGACTCTCGTTGGAGACACGACATCAATACTTCTCGCAAAGGCTGCATCGCTTGACTTTATGGACTTCTTCTTTGTTGAAGGAAAGGCGGGGATGTTCTGGGTTACGGAAATCGGTGCGCTTGCGAGTGCACTCATAATTTTATTTAAACTTCGAAAAGAAAACGATTCAGTCTATGTAATGGAACGAGCAAAGGTAGATGACAAAGTTCCTACGGCGCTACTTCTCCTCACGGTAATCACGCTCATTGCGACATCCTTTGTTCCGTACAAAGACCATGCGGCTCCAGGCGCATTCTATAAGCCCGACATCAGCAATGGTCTAATCTGCATATTCTATTTCTTGATTGGAATTATTCACACGTTAAAAAAGAATAAGAATGCATCGGTAATCATAAAAGCAATAAAGGATTTGGACTATTACACGCTGGCGCTTCTTGCAGGGCTCTTTGTTGTAATCGGAGGAATAACAAAAGCTGGCATAATCGACATGATCGGAAATGCTCTTGCGGGACTCGGCGGTAGCGGAAGCAGAGCATCGGTATTTATCGTATATACGATAATAGTTTGGGCATCCGTTCTAGCATCGGCATTCATAGATAATATTCCGTACACCGCAACGATGCTTCCCGTTGTAGCAGTAGTTACGGAGAGATTGGCTAATGCGGGGGGCCTCGAAATCCATCCGAATCTTCTCTATTTTGGACTTCTTGTTGGCGCTACGCTCGGAGGAAATATAACACCAATCGGTGCGAGCGCAAATATCGCGGGCCTTGGAATTCTAAGAAAAGAAGGACACGAGGTAGGAACAAAAGAATTCATGTCCTACAGCGTGCCATTTACACTTGCTGCTGTTATAACCGGATATCTGCTTGTGTGGTTTATCTGGATGTAATTATTCAACGAGACTCTTTCCCGTCATTTCAGGCGGGATTTTTATTCCCATAAGTTCGAGCATGGTAGGAGCTATGTCGCAGAGCCTTCCTCCGTCAGAGAGCTCTGATGCATCCTCCGCTATGTGAAGCAGGGGAACCTGATTGAGCGAATGGCTCGTAACGACGTTTCCGCCATCGTCAAGCATAACGTCAGCATTTCCATGATCTGCTGTTAAAAGAATCTGTCCGCCTTTTCCGAGGACGGCCTCCACTATTCTCGGAACGCACGCGTCAAGAGTTTCAATGGCCTTGATTGCGGCTTCCATAATCCCCGTATGACCTACCATATCCGCGTTTGCAAAGTTTAGAATTATTACATCGTATTTGTCAGAATCGATCGCCTGTATTACTTGGTCTGTAACCTGATAGGCGCTCATCTCTGGCTGGAGGTCGTAGGTTGCGACCTTTGGCGAGGGGACGAGGATTCGGTCTTCGTTTCTATTCGGTTCTTCAACTCCGCCGTTAAAGAAGAATGTTACATGAGCATATTTTTCAGTCTCGGCGATTCTAAGCTGTGTTAAACCAATATTCGATATATATTCGCCGAATGTATTCTCGAGTTTCTCGGGCGGATAGGCGACGCTTACATTTGGCATTGTTGCGTCATACTCAGTCATGCAAACGTAGTTTATATTATTTAATTTGGCGGTTCGCTCGAATCCATCGAATGCATCATCAACAAATGCTCGCGTAATCTCTCTTGCTCTGTCGGGGCGGAAGTTATACATGATCATCGAATCGCCGTCCTGAACAGCGAGACTTCCGTCATCGGCAAAGTCCCCGCCAACGCAGGTCGGAATCACAAATTCGTCGTTCTCGTCGTTGGCATAGGCTGTGTCCATGGCTTTCATTGCTGATGAGGCAGTGCGTCCTTTTCTAAGCGTCATCGCGTCGTACGCAAGCTGAACTCTGTCCCAACGTTTATCTCTATCCATTGCGTAATAGCGGCCGGAGATGAGTACTATTTTTCCGAGACCGATTTCATTCATGTAGTTTTCCAGGTCCTCTATATATTCTTTGGCGCAGCGAGGGGGCACGTCTCTTCCGTCGAGGAATGCATGAACGTAGACGGTTTCAAGACCGCGCATCTTGGCCATCTTGATTAACGCCTTTAGATGCTCTATATGGCTGTGTACTCCGCCATCCGACAGAAGTCCGAGAAGGTGGAGCGCCTTTCCGCTCTTTAGTGCATTATCCATTGCTGAGGCAAGAACTTTGTTATCAAAGAATGTGCCGTCATCAATCGCGTTGCTTATTAGGGAGAGGTCTTGATAGACAATTCTTCCAGCACCGATGTTGAGATGTCCCACCTCGGAATTACCCATTTGTCCTGCGGGGAGTCCGACCGCAGTACCGGAAGCATCTAGCTTTGTTCCCGGGTAGCGTGCAAACATATCATCCAGGTTGGGCTTATGCGCCTGCGCAATCGCGTTTCCGTATGAATCTGGGTTCAGCCCAAAACCGTCAAGTATCATTAGCATTGTAGGTCTTTTCATTTTCAAATCCTCCTCAGGCTATTATACACTTTTTTGCGCATTATACCCAAAAAAGCGAGCTTATTTGGAATCAAAAAATGCTTGAAACATGATAAAATATCAGTATGAGTAAATCAAATAACGAGAAAGCAAAATCCAATAAAAAGTTATATGCTGAGGCTAAGGAGAACGAGGCAGGCATATTTGTTGATGTAAATGGCACAGCCGATATTTTACCTGCAGGACCAAGGTGGACTCCGGAGCAGCTAGACGCAATAGAGCGAAGGGGAGAGAATCTCCTTGTGGCTGCTGCTGCGGGTTCCGGCAAGACCAGTGTCATGGTAGAGCGCGTAAGGCGTATTGTTTGCGATGAGGAAATCCCTGTGGAGGATATCCTAGTTGTTACATTTACAAAGGCAGCAGCAGCGGAGATGAAGGATAGAATTAGGCGCGCGCTTATTGACGCTCTGGATGCTGAGGATCCGAATTCGGAGAGGAGCAAGAAGCTCCGCGCACAGATAAGAAATCTTCCGCTCGCTCAGATAAGCACATTCCACGCATTTGGCATGTCTGTAATCAAGCGATTCTTCTATCTTACGGATATCGATCCGGGAACGCGAATAGCCGAAGAGACCGAGTGCGCGATATTAAAGGAAGAAGCGCTCGATGAACTTATTGAAGAGGAGTTTGAGAAATACGATCCCGCATTCATTGAGTTCATGGATAATTATAGCGGTGACAGGAGCGACTATCAGGTTAGGCTTATAATTCTCGAAGCCGCAAAGAAGATATTCGCCATGCCACACGGAATGGCTTGGGCAGACGCAAGAATCGCGGAGATGGAGAATATACGCGAAGACTTTGGCGCGAGCACTTTTTGGCATGCTCTAAAGGAAGATATAGAGATTAAACTTGCAAGTGCAATCGATCTCACCGGAAAAGCTGTTCAGATTCTGGAGGATGCGGGGATTGAGGATAAGGCGGAGCAGCTTCGCGCTTATGAGGTAAATCGATATGAAGAGGCGCTCTCTTTGTTTAAGTCATGGGAGTGTGGTAATCGCGAAAAGCCTGATGGAGAGGTTGACAAGAAGGAAGCGTCCGACTCTTCTCCGCTTTCCGCCGAAGATATAATGCTGTCCGCAAAGGAAATACTTTCTGCGAATGTGCCGAACCTAAATGCGCCAAAGGGAGAACTTGCTGCGGTATACAAGGAAATACAACAGTCAATCAAACTGGTGAGGGACGAAGCCAAGAAGATTGTGCGAGACGGAATTGTAAAGCCTTATTTTGCAAACGATATTTCGGATGCACTCTTTGAGGTAGAACTCGATGCCGTTCCGCTTAGGGAACTTATGAGGCTCACAAAGCGCTTCGATGAAATTTATTCAGAAAAGAAGCGCGATGCGGGAATGATGGACTTTAATGATATCGAGCATTATGCACTTCAGATATTGGAGCACGATGAGGCGAGCGAGTATTACAAGAACAAGTTAAAATATATTTTTATCGACGAGTATCAGGATACCAATTTGATGCAGGAGGCGATAATAGATTGTATCAAAGGCGATGACAATCTTTTTATGGTCGGAGACATCAAGCAGAGCATCTATAAATTCCGTCTCGCGGAATCATCGATTTTTCAGAACAAATATGATCGATTCAAATCGGGAACGGAGGAAAAGGCGGACGTAATAGATCTCAACCGAAATCACAGGAGTAAAAGTCCGATAATCGATTTTATAAACAGCATCTTTCGTCCGCTCATGAGTGGCTACGATGAGGATGCCGAGCTTTACTGTGGAGATGAGTATGACGGCGAGCTTCTTCGCGAGCCGGAGATACACGTCGTGATGGCGGAGGAAACGATCGAGGAGCACGGAGCGGCAGAAGCATCGTTAGATGGAACGTCCAAAGAGACTTCTAACGATAATTCTAATGTACCATCTAGTGTAACGGCTGACACAGGCGGCGAGTCCGATGATAGTCCGGAGTCGTGGGACAAGGTTTATCTGGAAGCCAAGCATGTCGCAAGGATAATAAAAGAAAATCTCGGAAAAGAATTCTTTGACAGCAAAGCCAAACCAAAGCATGCGAGACCACTCGAGAAGAGAGATATAGTTGTTCTCATGAGAAGCGTATCAAGTTACGCAAGCCTCTACAGTCAGGCGCTTCAGGAAGAAGGTATAGACGCATACTTGGAGGGAGACGACGGATATTTTGACACTCTCGAAATAAGCGCATTCATTAACCTTCTTGCGGTAATCGACAACATCAGGCAGGATATTCCGCTTATAAGTGTGCTGCATTCAGGAATATTCGGATTCACATCCAAGGAACTCGCAGAGATCAGACTGCTATGCAGACAGGGCAGTTTTTCGGAGGCGTTTATAGGACTTGCTAAGGCAGGAATGGACGAGCTTAGAGCGAGTCCGGGCAAGTTTACTGAGAACACCTGCGAGCTTGCGGAGAACTCAGGCGGAGAGTCAGTCGGAACGGACGGAGATGATGTTACGGATTACAATGCGGAAACTCCTGCGGAGAAGGGAGGTGCGATTTCAAAAGATGAGAAAGAAAAACTCTTGTCAAAATGCGCCGCCGTTCTGGATAAGATTTCGTACTGGCAGAATCTCTCGCTTACGATGCCACTCGACAGATATGTTTGGAGACTTATGCTTGAGAGTAATTGCTATGTATCTATGGGAGCCCTTCCGAGAGGAGGTGCGCGTCAGGCTAATCTTCGTGCGCTCTGCGACATGGCAGAAAAGTATGCTGCTGAAAGGCAGGCAACTCTCTACGGGTTCTTGAATTACGTTAGCGCAGTTAAATCGGGTAACGTAAGGATTCCGGAGGTCAGTGCACTCGGAGAAGGTGACGACGTGGTTCGCATCATGACAATTCATAAGAGCAAAGGCCTTGAATTCCCGATGGTTATAGTGAGTGGACTCGGCACATCCAAGAAATATGCTAGAGGCAATACCTTCCGCATGCATAAGGATATAGGACTGTCGCTTACGCTTAAGTCAGGGAAAGAGCATTGGCAGAAGGATATACTTATTAAAGATATCATTACTTCTCGCACAAAACAGGAGGAAATCGATGAGGAAATCAGAGTTCTCTATGTCGCCCTTACGAGAGCAAGAGACATTCTGTATCTTGTAGGATATGAAGATAAGGATATAAGTGATTTTGCGGCGAACGGAACCATATCGCACAGTCAATATATGCAGATGATCCTTCCGGGGAACGCATATAAGGTTTTCTATGTAAACGCAGACGATGGTGCTAATCCTTCGGACGATGCGCTTGCAAATAACGATATTTCAATTCATGAGATTACTGCCGAAAAGCGCGATGCGATTCTTGCGCAGCTTAACTATGAGTACCCGTTCGAAAAAGCACGCAAGCTAAAATCCAAGTATTCAGTGAGCGAATTGAACAAGGAATCGAAAGGTGAGGCAGAGAAAAAATCGAAAGGTGCGTCGACCAAAGAATCAAAGAGCGAGCTAAGTAAATACCAGAATACCGATGCGGATACAAATGCGCGTAAGAAGAGTTTCTTTGTTTTTGCGAGTAACGAAGATGAGGGCGGAATGCTCACGGAGATGTCTGCAGCGGAGAGAGGAACCGTCTATCATAGAGTGCTGGAAAAACTGGATTTCGCCAAAGCTTTGGATCCTTCATATATAGATTCCAAGGTCGCATATATGGTTGATAAGAACATCATATCGGAAGAAGAGCTCGCTTCAGTGGATATAGGGAAGATTAAATCGTTCTTTGATTCTGAAATCGGAAAGCGCGCTTCCGCAGCGGCCTCAAATGGAATGCTTGAGAAGGAGAGGCCGTTTACTCTTATGATAAATAAAGATGGTCAGGATGTTCTGGTACAGGGAATCATCGATTGTTATTTTAGAGTGGCAGATGGCGGGGAGTTAAGGACTGTACTTCTGGATTACAAGAGCAACAGAATAAGAGGGGGCGTTCCGCGTCAAGAAGAAATCAGGCGGATTTCAGACATGTACAGGACACAGCTTGCTGTCTACAGGTTGGCGCTTGAGGAAGCGGGACTCAGGCCGGTTGATGAAGTATATCTTTATCTTCTTGATATAGGAGAAGCGATAGCTGTAGATTGATGACAGGTCTTCTTGATCGCGGTAGTGATAGATTAATGTCTGGCATTATGACTTTCGGTAGCGCTAGTTTAACGAGAATGATTTTATACTGCATAATAAAGCTGAGTTTCATATAAAGAAAGGATATGCGATGAACAAGAAAATTTATGAAGTTGCGGATAAACTGATTGAGGCAGGAATCGAGAAGGCGAAGGAAATCGGTGTCAATATGGTGCTCGCTGTAGTTGACGACGGAGGAAACCTGGTTGCATTTAGACGTATGGAGGATTCATTTTTAATTTCAATAGATGTAGCGCAGGGAAAAGCTTTCTCGG
Organism: Bacillota bacterium; assembly: GCA_017612585.1. Lineage (GTDB taxonomy): Bacteria > Bacillota > Clostridia > Peptostreptococcales > Anaerovoracaceae > Eubacterium_B. The sequence continues at coordinate 8,803 of JAGAFN010000044.1, forward strand.
GTGCGGCGCTCAGAATGCCTACGTCGGTTCTCGCAGGCGCGGTTCAGCCCGGTGCAGAAATCTACGGAATGGAGATGGCTCGTCCTGGGAAGATTATCACCTTCGGCGGCGGATATCCGCTATTCTCAGATGGCGAGTTAATCGGCGGTTTCGGTATGAGTGGCGGCTCAGCAGAAGAAGATATGATTTGCGCAGAGTATGCGATATCAAAGGTCGATGGCGTGAGCTTAGAGAAATAGCTTGAGTGTTTGCGAATTATTATTAACTTATAGTTGTTTCCGCATCACTATTTGCGAATATCTATTTGCGTAGATTGATTGTTTACTATATTGACTTTTGTGGTATCAATAAACTAAAATGTAGAAGTTAACAAACTATCTTTGAGGCAGGTGTAATTCCTGACCGGTGGTGAAAGTCCACAAACCTTGCGGGTGCGCTCGCATGGCCGATCCGGTGAAATTCCGGAACCGACGGTGTTCATCGCATTTGCGATGTCAGTCCGGATGGGAGAAGATGGACCAATTAGATCTGACACCTTCTGTTTGGGCGATGACTTTGGTTCATCGCGAGAATGGGAGGTATTTTTTATGCAAACAGAAAGAGTAAACAAGTCTAATGCAAAGCGCTTTGCGGTTCTCGGCATGCTTTCCGCAATCGCGTTTGTGGCAAAGCTCATATCGAGCGTATTCCCGATGGTTTCGGGATTCTTATCCTTTGATCTAAAGGACGTGATAATCGTAATTGCGGGATTCATGATGGGCCCTGTGGCATCGGTCTTGATTTCAGTAGTGGTTTCTATCGTCGAGATGCTTACGATAAGTTCAACCGGGCCTATAGGGCTACTCATGAATGTTCTCGCAAGCTGCGCGTTCGCTTGCACGGCATCGATCATCTATCATAGAAAGAGAAAGATGAGCGGCGCTGTGGCTGGGCTCATTGCTGGCATACTTGTGATGACGGCTGTAATGATTCTTTGGAACTGGCTGATTACGCCGCTCTATATGGGAGTTCCGAGGGAAGTGGTTGAGGGCATGCTGGTTCCAGTATTCATTCCGTTTAACCTTCTAAAGGGAGGCATCAATGCAACTCTAACGATGCTGCTATATAAACCTATAGTTGAGGCTCTCAGAAAGGCTCGTCTAATAGATGAAAACCCTAATGGGAACAGAACAACAAAATGGGGCGTAATAGCAATATCACTCGTACTCCTTGCAACCTTTGTTCTTCTTGGACTCGTGCTTGCAGGAGTGATTTAGGTTCTGTCAATCACCTGTATCTAAGGCAAGATGGGTGATGTTTTTGTGTTACACTTCTATTACACTGTACTATGTGATATGGTAAGTAGTTTTACGCCTTGCCGTTATTGAGTTCTGGCGTAAACGCAGGCATCCTCCGTTTTTAGGGGGAGGTTTGTGGTGTATTAGAAAACAGTAGCAGGAGATTCATTTATGAAGTTGACATCTTTTTTGAGAAGGACAGTTGCGTTTTTAGTTTGCCTGGTTATGGTCTTTTTCGGTTTTACCACGATTGTGACTCAAAACGTGTTTGCAGAGGGTATTTCAGTTGAGAACATGGATGTGTATAGTCCGACGGATACGTATGAATATCTGAGCGGTAGAACGATAAATGCGCAAGCATATTTTTCTCTCAGCGCCACTTCAGACCCTCTTAATGATGCACAATGGGTAATTCGGATACCTAAAAAGTATGTCGAGAAAATGTCAGATATTGATTTTGGAGACATACAGAATCAAGAGAGCAAAGAAATCACAGAAGATGAGAATGATTATATTATTATATATCATCTTGTGCCTATGAGTGCAACAACATCTATACTGACGCCATTTTCATTTACAACATGGAACGGTTATATTGCTAATGGTTCACAGGTGCCGATTACAGTAAGTCTAATTGATTCTGAGGGCAATATTCTTAGAAGTGAAAGCCGTAATTGGACAATTACATGCGAGGATACAAGTTTTAAAAAAACAACAACACCAACCGTTAGTCAGAATTATGATTATGAAGATCCAAATAATCCGGGTTTTTTTCCGCAGGATAGTACTCGATATGTTACATACCGGTTCAGCTGGGATAATAGACCTGTTGGTGGCAGGCGTTATAATGAAACGGTAAGAATTGTTGATACGCTACCTACGGAAGCAAGGTTCTTTTCGGAAGATAATGATGCTGGATGGACCTATGATGAATCTACACATACTGCCACATATGAAGGCAGAGTTGCTGACAGCGTGATACTTCGTCTTAGGTTTCCGGGAGCAGCTATAAATAAAACATATACGAATATTGCAGAAGCCACGTTTCATCGAGTGAACCAGGAGTCTTGGGAACAAGAGCTTGTATTAAGTGATAGCGTAAGTATTAGGCTTGATGCTCAACAAGACAGGTATACAGCGAATGTTTACAAAACAGGCGGTAGCATAAGGGATATCCCTGAACAAAAAAATGGATATCTTGTGTATAACATTGCTTATAACAGTAGCTATATAAGCAATAAAGCGGGAATCATTAATGAATTCTGTATTAAAGACTATGATTTAGATGTTGAGGAACAAAGAATAAGGTATTGTTATGCGGAGTTTAAACAAGAACTACCAGGTTTAAATGGTACTGTAGATGTTTATGCTTTGTATAATGATGGTAGCAGGGAGCTTGTAGAAGCTAATATAACTCCGTCGGCCAACTATAGGGTGGCGTTCCCTAAAAATTTGGTCGGCGGCGAAAAACAGGACCAGATGATTGCTTTTGAAGTACTTCTGAGTGCCGGAAGCACTATAGATGCTGATTTGTTCGCAAATGGTTCTAGGATTTCATTTATGAGTGTAGGAACGGAACTCAGGGATAAATCAGCATCACATGCAGGAGAAAAATATTGGAATTCTGTACAGATTACGACTAAAGTAGTTCAAAATGAAAATACATTCTACCATGGCACAAGTACCGCAAGGGATGATTTTATAGTAACTCCATACGAGCCTAAACTTGCATTACATAAAGATATCGATGTCTATAGTAGCAAACCTCTTTATTTCCAAGGTGATGAAATAGAATTTCAACTGTCTGCAATTGACAGTGGTACGATAGGCGACTATACAGAATTCAAAGATCTTACTATTGTTGATCTCCTGCCTTTTGGTGTGGAATATATTTCGGCTACCGGTAATATGCCTGGTAATGATTTATCATTTGAACCAGATGTAGTTGCGAATTATAGAAATACGGGACGAACCGCATTAATATGGGATTTTGGCGATTGTGTCCGTGGTGCAAATACTTCTGGTAGTGCACGGACTGATGGCTTAGTGTCTAGTTATAATCGTTTTCTTAGAATTTCACTAAAAGCAAGAATCACTTCTGAGGTAGAGGAAGGTGTCAACTTTAATGAGGTTTGGATGACTACTTCAAATATCGATGAGTTCACATTACCTCAAGAACACTGGTACACTAAAAATTTAAATAATGGTGAAGAAGGATATGCGACCACGGATAGTCTTGATATTGATAACGACGGATCAACAGGAGATGCCGCTTTGTACTTCAAGACTCCATTCACATATGATCCGCCAAAGGAACTTTTACTTTACAAGAAAGTAAAAGGAGGATTAAATACGGATTATGCCAAAAGTGGAGTATGCGAAGTGGGCGGCGAAGCATCATATAAGGTTACAGCTTTTAATAATTCCATTAGCGATATTAATTCACTTGTCATAATGGATCTCCTTCCGTCTGTTGGAGATAAAACTGTATCAACCAATCGAACAACATCTGAAAGAACAGAACGTGGATCGGAGTTCCCTGTTATGATTTCTGGTGAAATTACAGGGTCTGATGGTTTCTCATTCTACTATACGGAAGATGAACCGAGCGACAATATGAAAGATTTTGTAGATAATGCAACATGGGTTTCGACACCAACTGCATGGTCTTCAGTAAAGGCTTTTAAGATTGTCATGAATGCGGGCGTGAAACTGGCTCCGGAACAGGCAGTGGACTTTTTCGTTCCTGTTCAAGTTCCCAATGTTGGGCCTAGCACAGGGGGTACCTTTGCTTCAACCGACATGGCTGTAAACTCATTTGGGACGAGGATTGATTCACAAAGTGAATTTATAGAATCAAATTTTGCTTATCTTAGTGTTAAACAAAATGCGCCTGCGCATGTTACTCTTAAGGGAAGCAAGTCGTTGAGTGGAGATGGAAAAACCAATGCCGATATAACAGCTGGTTTATTCAAATTTAAACTTGAACAGGATGCTACAAACGATCAAAACGGATACGTTGGTTTCGATGGAGGGCCTGTTGATGTACAGGCTGGCGGTGGCGCAGATAGCATAGAGTTCCCCACAATATCGTTTATAAAAGAGGGGACATATAAGTTTTTTGCAAGTGAAACAGGTACTGCACCATCTGGATATACATATGATGGGAAAAAGGTAAGAATCACTGTGGATGTAAATGCTGGTGCCAATGATTCTTTGATAGCAGAAGTCACATATGAAAAGCAAGATAACACGGGTGAATATCAAACGGCTTCCGGAATCGAGTTTGCCAACATCTATCAGAAGCCTAACGCAGTCACCGCCAAGTTTGAAGGAACCAAAACGCTGAAGGATAATACAGGTGCAGATAAGGCGATTGCATCTAATCAGTTCAGCGTATCTATTGCAGCAGATGCAGCAAATGACGCTACTGGATATACAGGTTTTACCGCAGGTACGAAGCCTGTTGGAACAGACGGAACGTGGGAGTTTGATGAGATAAGCTTTACTAAGATTGGAACATACAAGTTCGACATTACCGAGGTAAACGGCGGAGCCGTAGGCTATACATACGACGGAAATACCATCGTTGCGGAAGTGGTTGTAAGTCTTGATACTGCAACGAACACGCTTAAGAAAACCGTTACATGTACAGTAAACGGAGACGAAGCAACGCCGGTATTTGCTAACACCTATCAAAATCCAGACCCGATTAATGTGTCTTTGAAGGGCGCAAAGGAGATGTGGTACGATGATTTGAGCGCGCAAAAGCCATTTGAGGATGGAGACTTTACGTTTAGTATCGAGCAGGTTGAGAGTGTGCCGGCGGGCCTTGATGCAGTGCTGCAGAGCTCAACATCAACAGCAAACGCAAGTGGCGTAATAGACTTTGGTGAGATAACATTCTTAGAGGAAGGCGCATATACCTTTGAGATAAAGGAGACAGGCACAGCACCGACTGGTTACAGCTATGATAAGACAGTGTACAGGGCAGTGATCACAGTTACTTTGGATCCTGCGGATAACATGCTTAAGGCGTTCGATCCTATCATCAGTATTTATGATCCTTCCGGTTTAGGCAGCGGCATCTCCGAGGTTGGTATTATGTTTAATAATCTGTACGAGAAACCAGAGCCTATAGATGTAACCATAAGCGGGTCTAAGACGCTCACAGGTCAGCGCAGTACAGATGATATCAAGATAGGAGATTTCGCATTTACCGTAGAAGGCGGAAATCTTGGTACAATTGTGACCGTGGATATACAGGCGGGCGGACTTATAGACTTCCCGGTGCTTACATTTGATGAGGTTGGTGAGTACGAGTTTACCATAACCGAAATTGACGAAGGACGCACGGGGTATACCTACGATAAGGAAAGCGTAACAGTAAAGGTTGTTGTTACCTTAAACGAGGGTACCAATAAGCTGGAGGCGGAAGTTACATATAAGAAAGCGGGCGAAGACGCTGAATCTGCTGAGTTTGAAAATAGTTATACCCCAAAGCCTATTAGCGTAGATCCTCCGGTAAAGAAAATTGTTCTTGGCAATCCCCCGAGCGAAGAGAATTTTACCTTTAGATTCAGAGCCGTATCCAACACTGCAGGCTATATGGTAAATGAAATGCCAATGCCGCAAGGATGCTCAGGCTGAGAATAGATATAGACCGTTCCGGGTGCGGGAGATTACGAATTCGGTGGATTTGAGTTCACCAAGCCGGGTACATACGTATATTCCGTTACAGAGGACCAGGGCAATGCACCAGGCTTCATATATGACGATTCGCGCTACACGATCACATGGGTGGTTACCGATGCAGACGGTGAGCTCAAGGTGGAGCGTATGATAGTAAACCAGGACAGCGACGAATTTGATACCTGCCCATTTACTAACAAATACGAAAATACACCCGACCCTGATCCAACGCCGACACCGGATCCAACGCCGACACCGGATCCAACGCCGACACCGGATCCAAC
>JAGAFN010000045.1 GCA_017612585.1 Bacillota bacterium
AGGAACGTAGCAACCTGGTAGATCTTCCTTTATCCCGTTTCACATCCTCAACACGGTTAATCTCGTCAGATACCACAGCGTCATAATAATCTATTGCTTGCTGCAAGGCGATTTTTCTTTCTCTGCCTATGGCTTTAGGCCATCCCCCTCTACAAATATAGAAGGCCATTTCCTCCAAGGTATGATTGTCTTTTCCTGACGGTTCTACTCCCTCAAATAGTTCTGAAATTGATACCTGTCCTGACGATTCCCCTGACTCGAATAACGACATTGGTCTCATTCTCATTCTCGCAATACGACCAGTACCCGTATGTGATGATGAATCCATATGTGCAGGAACCGCTGATCCGGTCAAGATAAATTGACCGAAGTCATCGCGTTGATCAACCTCGTACCGGATAGCATTCCATAAGCTTGTGGCAACTTGCCATTCGTCAATCAGGTGTGGAGTTTCTCCCTCAAGTAATGCAGCTGGGTTTAATTCAGCCATTTCTTTATATTGCTTAGATAATTCAAGATGATCCATCTCTATTACACTTTTAGCAGCATGTTTAGCTGTTGTTGTTTTCCCGCACCATTTAGCGCCCTCTATTAGAACGGCACCCTTTGAAGACAGGCGATTTTGTAGGATTGTATCTGCGATACGCGGCATATATTCTCTCATATCGTTATTACCTCCGAAAGTATTCTATCATTTGGCGAATTGCAATTCAAGTATTTGTCTAAATATTATTCAAGTATATGGCCATAAATAATTATGCCTTTTGGCCATAGCATACAAGCCGATATCCATTCAACCATCCATTTAATTAGATCCAAAATCATTATAACATAAGAACAATTGTTTGACAACATCTGTTCTTTATTATATAATTCCTCTTGCTCCCTACTTGGGGATGAGGAGCAGTAAAACCAATTCATAATCTGATTTTGAAAGGGAAAGGAATTAAGAGATGGCACAATTAGATAAAAAACAACTTGATATCTTTGCCAAGGCACTTATGTCGGAACTCTATAAGGTTCAGGCCAGATTTGATGCGTGGGAGAAGGCAATCCAGGATGTAGTGAAAGCAAGCAGACAGGAACCAAATGATAGCCCGTTAGAAAGCGCGGATATCAAAGGCGAGGATCAGGATGCCAAAGAACAACAAAGCACTTAGTAAGGCCTCGCCGCTTGAGAGCGAAATACACCCCTTGCACAAATCTCCGATTTGTACTCGGGGTATTTCGCCCCTGCGGGGAGCCTTCAGGTCCGTCAGTAAGGGGGTGAAGATTTGAAGCAAGCAGTATATGTAGGGGCAACAAATCTTCATAACGTGGCCGGAAGGATAGATTATATCTCCAGCGAAGAGAAGCAAGAGAATCTTTATGCCACATATGAAACTGCCCCGAGAGAGTTTTGGCAGGAATTAAGGGCTGTAAATCGGGAAGAGTTTAAGAGGTTTGGGACAAATGGTGAATGTATTGAGGCAAGAGAATTAATAATATCGCTGCCAAAGGGCTTTGTCCGTTATGAAAGCGAAGACATGCTTAGGTATTTCACGGACAAATTCAAAGAAAAATATGGTGTTGAGTGTGTCTCCGCTCTTCACCATAACAAGAAAAAGACTAACCTTCATATCCATCTCATCTATGCGGAAAGACAGAAGCTTCCCGAGCCCGAGGTGAAAGTTGCAACTCGCACTATGTATTTTGACAGCAAAGGCAAGCGGGTCCGCACAAAAAAGGAAGCCATGAATGACAAAGGAAAGCTGAAACGTGGCTATAAGATGGTTCCAAAAGGAGAGGTTTATGAAAGGAACGTCTTTACGCCTAAGATCAAGCACTTTAAAGATAAGGGATTTCTTGATGAAGTCAAGAAGTTCTATGTGGATATAATGAATGAAAAGCTTGATGATAGGAACAAAATGTTTGTCTTCCCTAAGGGAACTCCTCTTCTTCCGAACAAAAAAATCGGGAAGAATAATCCAAAGGCCAAAGAAATGGAAATAAATAATTGGCTAAGGAATACCTGGAATGATGAGCTTACAAAAATGCTTTATTACGATCCTCCTATGGAACGGCTGTTGGAACTGAAAAAAGAACTCATAACAGAACCTATTAGAGAGTCCGTTGGAAAGTCATCTGAGAAAAGTAATCCCACCCTCTTTAGAGATATCCTGGTAAGAGCTGTGAAAACGGTTAAGGAAATGATGCTACAGCTCAGAAAACAATCCCGAGAAGATGTTCCAAAGATTTGGAAAGACCAATTCCGTGGCTTTCTAAACTTCTGCAAAGAGCATTCTAAGGATATAATTCTAAGACGAGAAGACCGAGATAGAGGAAGATCTCGATAGCGCTTTATAGGTCGGAGGTTATTTGATATACTAAAGAATATCGGTAAATCGGAATTTTGTGAGAAAATAGTTTAGGGGAAACATTAAAATGGAAGATAACAAGAATAAGAAAGACAATAGTGGAAGCGGTGTGGCTATTGGTATGTCTTTGGGGCTATGCATCGGCGCAGCAGTAGGAACAGTAACCAATAATATAGGATTATGGTTGCCAGTTGGATTATGTCTGGGCGTGGCTTTTGGAAGCGCTTTTAATACATAAACAAACAACAGTGATGAGGATATAGATTCAACCTTAGATAAATTAGACGAAACTGTAGATGATTTAGACGAATCGGAGACTATCTAACTTTTCGCATAGAGAACTTCGGATTTCAAGAGGTTTTACGTGATGAAAAAAGTAATTGTGATTGGTAGCCCTGGCGCAGGGAAAAGCACTTTTGCTCGTAAGTTAAGAGATATAACGGGATTGCCACTATATTATCTGGATATGATTTTCCATAATCCGGATAAAACAACGGTGCCTCAAAAGGAATTTGACAAACAACTTGCGGATATTCTAGCAACCGATCAATGGATTATTGATGGGAACTATCAAAGGACGCTTCCTCTTCGATTTGAAAAGTGTGACACCATTTTCTTCTTTGATGTTCCATTGGAGGAATGCTTGGAAGGTGCTACTGAAAGAATCGGTACAAAACGTGAGGACATGCCTTGGGTAGAAGAAATCTTTGACGAAGAGTTTAAGCAATACATCATAGACTTCCCTAAAGATCAATTACCATTAATATATGATTTAATCTCCAAATACGAGGTTGATAAAGAGATTATTGTGTTTAAGTCAAGAACGGAAGCGGATGCTTGGTTGAAAGGATATTCATATGAATAAAGACATATGTGTTCGCTGCGGCGAAGGAGTAATCAACATACGCGTTGGTGCAATCATAATTAAGGATGACAAGGTTTTGATGGTCAAAAATAACCGTGATGACTACTATTATTCTGTTGGCGGACGAATTCAATTTGGAGAAACTGCTGAGCAAGCCATAAGACGTGAAGTCAAGGAAGAACTTGGATTCGAAATGGAAGTTGATAGACTAGGCTTTATTTGTGAAGCATATTTCTATGGGACAATAGGCGATAAAAAAGAGCGATTGGTATATGAACCGGCGTATTACTTTTATATGAATGTTCCGGAAGACTTTGGTTTAAAAGGAAACACGTTTTTAGAAGACGGAACACCTGAGTATCTGGAATGGGTTCCAATAGATGCAGAAAAGACCATATATCCGGAATTCTTCAAGACTGAATTAAAGAATCCAAGCAAAGAGATAAAGCACATCATAGCTGATGAAAGGTAGCCATGTTTGAAAAAGTTGAATTCACAAATATGTGTATGATATACGACGGAACCAAGGTCGTTGTTATAGACAGAAAGAGTCATGACTGGCCTGGAATCACCTTCCCCGGGGGTCATGTGGAAATTGCTGAGTCATTTTCGGATGCAGTCATTCGCGAGATTAAAGAAGAAACTGGACTGGACATCTATTCACCTCAGCTTTGTGGAATAAAAAACTGGTACGAGGATAATTGCAGATATGCTGTCTTGTTTTATAAAACTGATCACTTTGTAGGAACCTTGCAATCCTCAGATGAAGGCGAAGTCTGGTGGGAGGAAATAGAAAACCTGCCGAGCCTAAACTTGTCGCTTGATATGGTGGATATGATAAAGGTCTTTCAAGAAGATGGTTTGAGTGAATTCTTCTATTATCAAAATGATGGCGAATGGTCATATTTATTAAAATAAGCACGAAAAAACGACCTAACTAAGGTCGTTCTTTCGTATCAAGCATATCGAACCATATTTCTGCAGCAAATCCTTTTCGGAAGCTGATGATGATAGTTCGTCTATGCCCGTTATGGTGGAGAATATGGGGATCGAACCCACGACCTCATGATTGCGAACCATGCGCTCTCCCAGCTGAGCTAATTCCCCATAGTAGCTGAATACCACTTGATTATAGTGCAGAAGGCCCCTTATTTCAAGGGGCTTTTCGTGTGGTCTATTATGCAAAATGCACCAAATAGCGCATTTTGTGATATAATATCTTCCCTGCGATCTACAAGGAATGGGAATTTAGTCAGGTTGAGCCGAATGCTTTAGCCAGACCGGATTGGGCAGGAGTTTATAAAAGGCTTTATGAAAAAAAGAGGTAAGTATGAACTGCAAGATGATTTCCTGGAATGTGAACGGGCTTCGTGCCTGCATAAAAAAAGGTTTTGAGGACTCGATGAAGGCTCTTGACCCGGATTTTATTTGTATTCAGGAAACCAAGATGCAGGAGGGGCAGGCTGCGCCGGATCTCCCTGACTATGAGGAGTATTATTCTTACGCCGATAAAAAAGGCTACTCCGGTACGGCGATTTTTACAAAGCACACTCCGCTTTCTGTTCAATACAATTTTGGCGACCATACGGACGAGGGGAGGCTTACGCAGCTCGAGTATGAGGATTTCTATCTGCTCTGCGTCTATGTTCCGAATGCGAGGCTTTCTCCGAAGGAATATGAAGAGGAGAGGAAACGCGCGGAGAAGAAGGGCGAGCCTATTACGAACAGGGACGAAGCGCTTGAACGATTCAACTATCGTATCAAATGGGAAGACGATTTTAGGGAATACGTCAAAAAACTTGCCAAGAAGAAACACGTGATTGTCTGCGGAGATATGAACGTGGCGCATCAAGAAATAGACCTAAAGAATCCGAAACCGAATAGGGGGAACTGCGGCTTTACCGATGAAGAGCGCGAGAAGATGACTGCGCTTCTCGATGCTGGATTCATAGACACGTTTAGATATAAATATCCCGACAAAGAAGATGCCTACAGCTGGTGGTCATATAGGTTCAATGCGAGGGCAAACAACTCCGGTTGGAGAATCGATTACTTCCTGACTGATAGTGCATTCAGCGATAAGATAATCGATGCTTCGATTCATCCGGAAATAGAGGGTAGTGACCACTGCCCGGTGGAACTTTTGATAGATTGCACATTGTGAGAAATATTGTGATACAAACAGGGTTTGTGATACAATAGAGGGCACGATTTTTACATAGCCTGGAGGAAATATGATAATTAAAGTTAGAACAGAGCCCAAGGGTGTACATAAGATTATAGATATAGAAGCGGGCTCCACAATCAGAGATTTGATCGCGATGCTTGAGGACGAAATCAAGTATTCCGTTGTATATGCCAAGATGAATAATGCTTTGGTGGAAATAACTACGCCTATCAAAGAAAACAGCGAAGTCGAGATCTTGGATATTAGAACGCAGGCCGCAAATTTGATTTATCAGAATAGCCTTGCGCTCATTTATCTGCGTGCGATTGATGAGGTTCTTCCGGGAGCCAAAGTGGTAATAGACAATCCTCTCAACAAAGGTCTTTATACCGAGATTAAACTTGACCATAAGATTACGCAAGCCGAGATTAACAAGATAGACAAAGAAATGAGGAAACTCATCGCTCTCGATTTGCCGTTCAACAAAGAAACGCTTACGAGAGAAACCGCGCTCGAATACTTTCAGAACCAAGGGCTTGACAGTAGACTAAAGATGCTTGAATCGAATCCTGATGTGGAGAAGGTGGATATATTCTCGCTTGATGGATATAAGGATTTCTTCTGCGGCCAGATGGCTCTATCCACGGGATATATTAAGCATTTCGAGCTCAAGAAATATAAGGGTGGCGTGCTTCTTAGGTTCCCGCATCCGGGACTCCCGGATGAGATTCCGGAATATGTTGATGAGGTAAAGCTCTACGAGGCATTCGAACAGCAAAAGGAGTGGGATGGACTCCTCGGCGTTGAATACGTGGAAGACTTGAATGAGAAGATTGACGCCGGTGAGCTACTGGACCTCGTTCAGCTTTCCGAAGCGCTCCACGAGAAGAGGGTTGCCCAGGTTGCAGACTTAATAACAAAGCACAATAAGAGAATCGTTCTTATTGCAGGCCCGTCATCTTCGGGAAAGACGACGTTTGCGAGAAGACTCTGTATTCAGCTTCGTGTAAACGGATTGAGGCCGATTTACCTCGGGACCGACGATTATTTCGTAAACAGGAGCGACACACCGCTCGATGCTAACGGCGAGAAGGATTACGAGAACCTGAATGCACTTGACCTAAAACTTTTCAATAAGAATATGAAGGATCTCATCGCCGGAAAGGAAGTTGATATGCCGACATACGACTTCATCAAGGGTGAGAAAATCTTTGGACAGAAGATCACTAAACTCGATGATGATCAGCTTCTTGTAATCGAAGGAATCCATGCTCTTAATGAGAAGCTCACTGAGATGATTCCGCACGAACAGAAGTATAAGATTTATATAAGTCCGCTCACACAGCTCGGAATCGACGAGCACAATCGCATCTCTACTACCGACGAAAGAATGCTGCGTCGTCTCGTGCGCGACTACCAATTTAGAGGTTACTCGGCAAAGGAGACAATCAAGAACTGGCCAAAGGTGAGAGCAGGCGAAGACAACAATATCTTCCCATATAGCGGAGAAGCAGATATACTGTTCAACTCCTATCACGTATACGAGATTGCGGTTCTAAAGAAGTATGCTGAGCCGCTGCTCCGTGAGATTACGAGGGAGGACGAGGAATACGCAGATGCGAGCAGGATGCTGCAGTTCCTTCAGTTCTTCCACGCCGCACCGGATGACTCGATGATTGTAAACAACTCCATCATCCGCGAATTCATCGGCGGCAGCATATTCCTGTAAAGGATAGCGACAAAGTTGGAGAATCGTACGCAACGCTGTGTGTGTGCAGAGTACTCTTCGTCGTTGGCAATTACATACTCAAATAAATTGAACCTTTGGAGGCTTGCATCGAAGGTGCTTCGCACCCGCTGTCAACCTCACAAAGGTTCTTCTTTATTCTCGTGTAATTGCATCAACTCCTCAGAAAGTATCTGCACACACACAGTGTCGCTAACGATTCTTACTTTGTCGCTAAATCAGAATTTGAATATGATGCCGATGAGGGCGGATGCCGCGATGAATACAATGGGATGAAGCTTCTTTGTTTGCTTGACAAATCGCGTGAGCGTGATGAGCGCCGCCGCGAGCACGACTGCCTTCCAATTGAGCAGGTCGAGTATTGCGTGAGTTTCTGCGAACAGCGGATTTATGAATACGAGGTATGCGACGGAAAGTCCTGCTGCTGCGATGAGACCTGTCGATGTCGGGCGCAGTCCGTAGAATGCGCCTTTGACGTATTTGTTGTCGCTGAAGTTCTTTAGGAAAAGCGCAATTAAAAGTATTATGATTATCGACGGTGTGATGAGTCCGAGTGTGGATATGATTGCGCCTGGAACTCCGCCAATGGTGAAGCCGACGTAGGTGGCCATATTGATTCCTATTGGTCCCGGCGTTGATTCCGAAACGGCAAGCATGTCGGCGAGCTGCGCCTCCGTGAACCAGCCGGTGTTAACGGCAAGTTCTCTTAAGAATGGTAGAGTGGCGAGACCCCCTCCGACGGAGAAGAGTCCGATCTTCATAAATTCAAAGAAGAGTCTTAAGTAAAGCATTATTTCTTCACCTCCGAACTCTTATCTTGACTTTTATTTTTGCCGTCAGCATTCTCGGTAGCAAGACCGAGACTCTTAATTGCAATTCCGATTATAGCTGCGATTATGACAAAGATAACCGGTGAAAGATTTGTAAATGTAGCGGCAATGAGCACTGCGAGAAAAATAACCAAGGTCATCTTGTCTGTGACCGCGGCCTTCCAAAGTTTCAAAACAGAATTGAAAATGAGTGCGCAGACGCAGACCCTGATTCCTGCGAAGGCATTTTTGACAGCCTCAAGATCAGAAAATTTTTGAATAACTCCTGCGAGGAGAGTGATTATAACGACCGAAGGAAATACGACTCCGAGAGTAGCCAAAATGCCGCCAAGGGTGCCGGCCTGTTTTTTGCCGATGAATGTGGCGGTGTTGACTGCGATTATGCCGGGTGTGCATTGACCGATTGCAAAATAATCTGCCAGCTCTTCATCAGTCGCCCAGCAGTTATTCTCAACAATCTCGCGCTGGAGGATAGGCAGCATCGCATATCCTCCGCCGAAGGTCATTATTCCCACTTTTGCAAATGCCAAAAATAATTTAAGAAGCATATATGACTAGATGTCCTTTTTCCAGAATCCGTGCAGGTTGCAGTATTCGTAAGCCGTGATCGGAGCTACTCCATCAGGGAGAACGAATACAGCCTGTGGCTTTCCAACCGGGTCGAGAGTTGTTCTCTGAACGCCCACTGTGGTCTCCAGCCAAATATTTGTTATATGATGCTCCGGGATCATGGGGTGCTCAACGCTTCCTATAGTTACGGTTACAGTGTTTCCGTCGATTGCGACGTCGGGAACGTGCTTCTCGAGAGCGGCGTCCATAGTATTTGGAGTGAGTTCTTCGCGCTCCTCGTTGCAGCATTTATCGACCTCGCCCGGAAGAATTACTTCTACGATGCTTCCGCACGTTTTACATTTCATAAGTCTAACCATATTGATACCTCCGTTCAAACAGCTATAAATCTAAGAAAATTATACCAAACGGCGATTATTCTAACAAGTTGGCGGGCTTAATGGCTCAAAGTTGACAAAAAGACCATTAGGGGATATATTAATTTTGATAATAGCTATCAGTTTTAATTTTGCCGAATGGGGTATATAAAAGCTAAATCAAAAAGGATTTGATAATTGGGAGGAAATATGAACTATTCTCGCCAAAGAAACATAATATCGGAAATCGTGAAGTCGAGCTACGAGCACCCGACAGCAGAGGAGATTTATGCACTTGCAGTCAAGGAACTTCCGACTATCGGAATCGCTACGGTTTACAGAAACCTGAACCAGCTCGAGGAGATGGGGGAATTAAGACGCATTCCGATCACGGAGGGAAGCGACAGATTTGACGGGCACATGGAGGAACACTACCACATGGTTTGCAAGACCTGCGGCAGGCTTACGGATCTCCGTACAGATGATGCGTCCATAAGCGCCATCAAAGAAAGCGTTTGCAATGCATTCAAGATCAAGGCAAGCGATGTTGAACTCGCACCGATACTTATCGAAGGAATATGCGGGCAGTGCATAAAAGCGAAGAAACGCAAGAGTTAGATAGTAGAAAATTAAGGAGGACATTATGGCTAGCAAATACGCAGGAACACAGACAGAGAAGAACTTAGCGGCGGCTTTTGCCGGAGAATCACAGGCAAGAAACAAATACACCTATTTTGCTTCAAAGGCTAAAAAAGAGGGATTTGAGCAGATATCGGCAATTTTCCAGAAGACTGCCGACAATGAAAAGGAACATGCAAAACTCTGGTTCAAGGAACTCGAGGGAATTGGAGACACAGCTCAGAACCTTGCTGAAGCCGCTGCTGGAGAGAATTATGAGTGGACAGACATGTACGAGGGATTCGCAAAGACAGCAGAAGAGGAAGGCTTCACCGAACTCGCTGCTAAATTCCGTATGGTAGCTGCAATCGAAAAGCATCACGAGGAACGCTATCGTGCACTTCTCCATAACGTAGAGACTCAGGAAGTATTTGCAAAGAGCTCCGTAACCGTTTGGGAGTGCAGGAACTGCGGACATATTATCGTCGGAGAAAAGGCGCCGGAGGTTTGCCCGGTATGCGCGCACCCACAGGCATACTTCGAAGTCAACTGCGAAAACTATTAAGAGGCGGTTTTGAGGTTATGGCCTCATAATGCGGTCGTTCGCAACAATAGAACCTGCTTATAAGGCTATGTCTCACAACTGCGGTCATTGAGCAGTTTCGGTATAATTGCCCAAAAGAACGAGGAAAGACCTTCGCTGGAATTGGATTCTTCGTTAATCCAATTCCCGAAGGTCTTCGAGTATTTGGTGCAATTATCGAAACTGTGAACGCAAGCGGTGTGAGATATAGTTTTATAAGTGCAGTGTTTATTACTTTGTCTTTAATTCGAACCAGAATGTGGTGCCGCGACCGAGCTTGCTGTCGACACCATAGTCTGCGCGGTGGAGGGTTAGTATCTCTTTTACGATTGAGAGTCCGAGGCCGCTTCCTTCCGTCGGACGTACGTGGTGGGTGCTGGATTTATAGTAGCGCTCCCAGACGTGATTTATTTCATCTGGCGCTATTCCTTGACCGTGGTCGGTGACCTCGCATCGAACCTTCTTGCCGAGGGGCTTTAGGCTCACGATTATTTCCTTGTCATCTCCACAGTATTTGACGGCGTTGTTTACGAGGTTTGCGATTACCTGACGAATCTTGGCCTCGTCACCGTTTATAATAACGGTGCCGGGGCTTTCGTATTTGAATTTGTAACCCTCCTGTTCTGCGAGGATGTCGTATGAATTTATCTGAGTTCTTATTGATTCGTCGAGGTCGAAGTCGCTCTTTTCCAGAGCGATTTTTTGTTGCTGCATCTTGGACATGGTGAGCATATCGTCGACAAGAAGATTGAGTCTATCAGCTTCATCAATAATTACGGAGAGGTGAGACTCTCGCTTTTCCTTATTGTCTCCTGAGAGATCTCTGATCATTTCGGCATAGGACTTAATCATGGTGAGCGGCGTTTTCAAATCGTGGCTTACGTTTGCTATCAAATCTTTCTGATACATGTCGCTCTTTTCGAGTTCCTGGGAAGCTTCAGTGAGAGTTTCGGCAAGTTCCGTGATTTCTGTATAATGTCCGCCCTTGAACGGAACACCGTAATTTCCACGGCCCATTTCGGCTGCGCTCTCGGTTATGTTACGGATTGGCTTGCTGATGCGCGTAGCAAGATAGATTGCGAGAGACAGCGCAAGAAGAAGCGCAATAATCGTGATGTATGTGAGCTGCCTTCTCAAGATAGATATCGTTGAGCGAACAGGAAAGAGCGGTGAAAACATATATAGAATCAGGCTGTTTCCGGCATCGAGGTTTCCATATTTGTCTGTGGCTTTATGAAGGAAGCGTGCGTAGGTCAAGGTTTTGGTATCCTTGCTTCCGGGGATAATTTCGGAATAGCTTGGGAATTCGCTATCCAGGAGCTTCAGTCTCAAACTATTGGTTTCAGAACGATAGAGAAAGGACTGAGAAGAAGGGGAGATAACGATTCTCCCGTCTCCGGTTTCCACTCTGACGTAGGTGTCGCTACCCTGACTTATTTCGTTCAATCGCAATGAAAAACTTTCGAGCGAATAGTCTTCGTTGAATGCGTTTACGAGTTCCGATGCCATGCGCTCGGACTTCTTTAGCTTCATGTCCTCATAGTATGCGTCGAGGAAATAAACCTGGAGCAGCCAAACAAGGCCTAAAATTATTACCGCAAAGAGTATAAAATAGGCCCAGAGTTTAAACCTTATGCTTTTGAAATCAAAACTAATCTTCGTATTCAAACTTATATCCCACACCTCTTAAAGTTACGATGTAATCCCTATAGGGGCCGAGGTTGTTTCTGAGATTTTTGATATGTGTATCTATTGTTCTGTCGTCGCCAAAGAAGTCATATCCCCAAATGTCAGAGAGAAGCTTGTCCCTTGAGAGAGCAATATTCTTGTTCTTGATGAGATAGAAGAGAAGCTCGTATTCCTTTGGCGTGAGCTCTACGCGTACACCGTCAACGGAAACGGTTCTTGCCGGGATGTTTACCGAAAGACCTCCGAACTCCATTTCGTCGCTGTTTTCTTTTTTGGCGGCGTTTCGGCGATCGAGGACGACTTTGATCTTGGCCATAAGCTCTCTTGGGCTGAAGGGTTTAACCATATAGTCGTCGATTCCGAGTTCGTAGCCAAATAGCTTGTCGTACTCCTCGCTCCTTGCGGAGAGCATTATGATTGGCACGTCCTGAAGCTTCTTGATTTCTTTGCAGGTGGCGTAGCCATCGAGTTTAGGCATCATAATATCCAGGACAATCAGGTCGTATTTGTTGAGTTTGCATAGGCCGACTGCACTCATGCCGTCTTGGGCCTCTTCGACTTGATAACCGTTGAACTCCGCATATTCGCGAATTACCTCTCTTATTTTGGGTTCGTCGTCAACTATAAGAAGCTTATACATATGGGATCCTCCTCTTTAATGCAATCCTTTATCATAATATAGTCTAAAAGCGGAATGACCGCACATTTCTTATGTGAATTTTATGTGTTGTTACAGTCATGATAATACCACATTTAGCTCACAAACAAAAGACCGAGAACCTTGACAGATTGCGCTTTGAGGCTCTATACTCTAACTTGACGAGATATGCGCTTTTGCTCATATACGGGAAAACACATATCCTTATTATATATACAATTTCATACGAAAGGAGGTGAACCTAATGCTGAGGAAACTTTTACGAGCGATGTTTGCACTCCTTGGAGCGTTAATCGGGTATGGTGTTTATCGTTTATTGATGCTCTTGCTTGAGCAATTTGGCGTCGAGTTTGTTACAAAGATGACAACTGCGCAAGAAATCGTGGCGATTATGGTCACGGCACTGTTATTCGGATTTATATTTTTCCGCCTTACTCCGCTGTTCACGCGTCAGGGAACAAAAGTTGCAGACAACATTCAGAACGATCTCCAGGGCGTTTCCGGAAACGACATCCTTGCCGGCGTTATCGGCCTAATTATCGGTCTGGTTATAGCGTTTTTGCTTACGCAGATTTATGAGGCCATAGGCAACAGGTATATATATGCTGTTGCATCGGTCATAACCTATATCATTATGGGTTTCTTAGGTGTCGTAATTGCGGGGCAGAAGGGTAAGGAAATCTTTTCGCAGATTTTTTCGCAAAGCAGGCAGGATTCCGAAGGTCAGTCCCAGGGTATTAGTGGACGATTTGGACGTGGCGGCGGGAAAAGCAGAAAGAATGCGAATCAGACTCCGAAAATCTTGGACACCAGTGTAATAATCGACGGACGTATCTCTGAAATCATCAAGACGGGCTTTCTGGAAGGACCGATTGTGATTCCGGAATTTGTTTTGGTGGAGCTAAGACATATTGCCGATTCTGCGGACGATCTCAAGCGAGCGCGCGGAAGAAGAGGTCTAGATGTTCTAAAGAAGATGCAGAGTGATTACGGTATTGAAATTTACAATACGGAAAGCGAGAAGGGCTTAAAGGAGATTCCAGAGGTCGATGTCAAGCTCCTAAAACTTGCGCAGATTATGAATGGTAAAGTCGTAACGAACGACTTCAACCTGAATAAGGTTGCTGCGATTAACGGAGTGGATGTTCTGAACATAAACGACCTTGCGAATACGCTTAAGCCGGTAGTAATTCCGGGTGAGAAGATGACGGTGACACCGGTCAAGCAGGGCAAGGATCCGAATCAATCCATAGCGTATCTGGACGACGGAACGATGGTTGTAGTGGAGGATGGAAGAAAGCAAATCGGACATACCTGCGAGATCACGGTTACGAGCGTGCTTCAGACGTCTGCCGGCAGGATGATTTTCGGAAGAATAAAGGTAAATTAGTTTTGTTGGCTAGTCATCATTTACTAGTCTATTAACTAGTCAATCGAATGATTGGAGAAAATGTATGGGCGAGAGAGTTGGAATAGGATTTGATGTCCACCGCTTGGTTGAGGGGAGAGACTTGATACTCGGTGGAGTTACCATACCTTGGGACAAAGGTCTAGATGGGCATTCCGATGCTGACGTTCTCGCCCATGCGATTATGGATGCTATTCTGGGTGCGGCTGCCCTTCCCGATATAGGGCGGCTTTTCCCCGACGACTACGAAGAGTACGAGGGTATATCCAGCCTTCTTCTCTTGGAGAGGGTAATGGACCTTCTTGCTGAAGAGGGATATGGGGTGGTGAATGTGGACTCGACCATAATCTGTGAAGAGCCAAAGATTATGCCACACACGGAGAAGATAAGGGAGTGTCTCGCAAAGGCGATGAATATTCCCGTATCGTGTGTGAGTGTCAAAGCGACCACGACGGAAAAACTCGGATTCACGGGTCGCGGGGAGGGAATTGCCGCACAGGCAATCTGCATGATAACCGATGCTATATGATGAAAACCATCACCATTTAATGATTTGCTAAATAATGAATATTCTTAACAATGCTTATGTAGACAGTTTTTATTTTTGGAGAAGTTTAGATGAAATTATCAAAGATGCATTTACGCACATTGAGAGAGGTGCCAACAGAAGCTGAAGTACCAAGTCATATTCTGCTCCTACGGGCGGGTATGATCAGAAAACTTGCTTCCGGAATCTATGGATTTATGCCCATGGGTTGGCGCAGCGTAAAGAAGATTGAAGAGATTATCCGTCAGGAGATGGATAGAGCAGGCGCACAGGAAATCCTGATGTCCGCGGTTCAGCCTGCGGAGCTTTGGGAAGAGTCAGGTAGATGGAGTGCTTACGGCCCGGAGCTTTGGCGCATCAAGGACAGAAACGGAAGAGATTTCTGCCTTGGACCGACTCACGAAGAAATATTTACTGACATAATAAGAAATGACGTGTCTTCGTACAGGCAGCTTCCGCAGAACCTCTATCAGATTCAGCACAAGTACAGAGATGAAGCGCGTCCGAGATTTGGACTTATGAGGAGCCGCGAATTCATAATGAAGGATGCGTATTCCTTTGATAAGGATCAGGAAGGCCTCGACAAGAGCTACGAGGATATGTACAACGCATACGATAGAATCTTCACTCGCTGCGGACTCACGTTTAGACCTGTGGAGGCTGACACGGGCGCAATCGGTGGTGCTGGATCACATGAGTTTACAGCTCTCTCTGAAATCGGTGAGAGCGAAATCGCATACTGTGAGAACTGTGATATGGCTGCAACGGTTGAGCGTGCTGCTTGCGTGGATGCGGCGCCGGATGCGGACGATGTTGAGATGCTTCCGATGGAAGAGGTGCATACTCCGGGAACAAAGACGATTGAAGAGGTTGCCGGTTTTCTGAATATCGATAAGAGCAAGACTATCAAGGCGCTTCTCTTTGAAAGATATGACGATGACGGAAATGTATGCGGTTATGTTGCAGCATTTGTAAGGGGAGACCGCGAACTCAATATGATCAAACTCGTAAACGCACTCGATATTCCGGAGCATGCAATCGCATTTGCGGACGAAGAAAAGATGGGTGCTGCTACGGGAAGCGTGGGTGGATTCACGGGACCGACAAAGCTCCACGACTGCACGATGGTTGTCGATAGCGAACTCGTTTGGCTAAAGAATATGTGTGCAGGCGCATGTAAGGAAGACCACCATTTAATCAATGTGAACTACGGAAGAGATTACTCTGCGGACATAATTACGGATTTGAAGGTCTTGCAGGAAGGCGATCCATGTCCTTGCTGTGGGGCACCAGTAAAACATACGCGCGGAATCGAAGTCGGTCAGGTATTCAAACTTGGAACAAAGTACAGCGAGCCGATGGGCGCGACATATATGGACGAAAACATGGACGAGCATCCGATAGTCATGGGTTGTTACGGAATCGGTGTAACGAGAACTCTCGCAGCGGTTGTTGAGCAGCATCACGATGACGATGGAATCATTTGGCCGATAGCGGTAGCGCCGTACCACGCGATAGTGACACTGGTTAAGCCTGAAGACGAGGTACAGTCAAGGGTTGCGGAAGAAATCTATAATGCGCTTATGAATGCGGGTGTCGAGGTCCTTCTCGATGACAGAGAAGAGCGCCCCGGCGTTAAATTCAAAGATGCTGATCTTCTTGGTATTCCGATTAGAATTACTGTTGGAAAGATGGCACCCGAAGGGAAAGTCGAATATAAACTGCGGCGCGATGCCGAAAAGCAAGAACTCACCATTGAGGAAGCGATTGCGAATGCAATAGCAACTGTTAGGCGAGAATCAGTTTAAAGTTTTTTAGGTGGGCGCATATATATGTATAAGGGCTTCCACAGCGCCGGTACTTAGCGATTCGCAAGCCGCAGGCGAAGCGAGAGCTTAGTACCGCTGCGCGAGGACTGAGCGCGAGCGGCCCGAATACATATATATGTGCCCACCACATAAAAGGAGAAAAGTGATGAAACACGTAACGATTGAAATGGAAAACGGCGATGTAATGAAGGGTGAACTCTACGAAGATATTGCGCCGATTACAGTAGCGAATTTTGAGAAGCTTGCAAACGAAGGATTCTACGACGGACTCATCTTCCACAGGGTGATTCCCGGATTCATGATTCAGGGTGGATGCCCGGAAGGAACAGGAACAGGCGGCCCGGGACACAATATCAAGGGTGAGTTCTCTTCGAACGGAGTAAAGAACGATCTCAAGCATACGCTCGGAGTTCTATCCATGGCAAGGGCTATGCATCCGGATTCTGCAGGTTCACAGTTCTTCATCATGGTTGACGATGCACCGCATCTCGACGGAAACTACGCGGCCTTCGGAAAAATCACAGAAGGCACCGAGCACGCAATCGCAATATCAGAAGTAGATCGCGACAGATCCGATAAGCCGTTTGAACCGGTTGTAATTAAGACTATTAGAGTAGAATAAATCGTGTGTGCGATATCTGTTTATATGTCAGTAAGGCTTCCACAGCGCCGGTACTTAGCGATTCGCAAGCTGAAAGCGTAGCGAGAGCTTAGTACCGCTGCGCGAGGACTGAGCGCGAGCGGCCTGGATGACATGTGAACAGATATCGCCAATACAAGAAATTGTTTAAGGAGTTGATATGAAAATATATAACACACTGACGCGTTGCAAGGAGGATTTTGTTCCGCTTAATCCCGAGCAGGTCACGATATATATATGCGGACCGACGGTTTATAACTTTATTCACATCGGCAACGCGCGTCCGATGGTTGTTTTCGATACTCTAAGAAAGTACATGAAGTATCGTGGATACAACGTAAAGTACGTTCAGAACTTTACGGACGTTGACGACAAGATTATAAACAGAGCAAAGGAAGAGGGAATTTCTGCGCTTGAGGTTTCCGAGAAATACATCAAAGAATACTTCGATGATGCGGACGCGCTTCTCGTTGCGAGAGCCGATGTCCATCCGAAGGTGTCGGAGCATATCGCGGAGATTATTAACTTTGTTCAGACGCTTATAGACAAGGGATATGCGTACGAAGCTGATGGTGACGTTTATTTTTCCACGAGGAAGTTTACGACCTACGGTAAACTTTCGAAACAGAATATCGATGACCTTGAAGCCGGTGCGAGAATTGCGATAGGAGAGGTTAAACTCGATCCGCTCGACTTTGCTCTTTGGAAGGCGCAGAAGACGGACGATGAAATCGCTTGGGATTCGCCTTGGGGAAAGGGCCGTCCCGGATGGCATATAGAATGCTCTGCTATGGCAAAGAAGCATCTCGGCGAGACAATAGACATACATGCGGGCGGAGAGGATCTACAGTTTCCGCATCACGAAAATGAAATTGCGCAGTCCGAGTGCTGCAATGACAAAACCTTTGCGAGATATTGGATGCACAACGGCTTTATAACCATCGACAAAGAGAAGATGTCCAAGTCAAAGGGAAACTTCTTCACTGTTCGCGACATAAGAAAAAAATACACCGGAGTTGAAATAAGATTCTTCCTTCTATCGGGGCATTATCGCGGACCGATTGACTTTAGCGAGGATCATATGGAGCAGGCGAGAGCGGGACTTGAAAGAATTACAAACTGCAGAGATGACCTTCTCTTCACTGTGGGAAATGGTGCGGATGGAGAGATGACGCAGGAAGAAGCAGATGTTGTTAAGAAGTTCGACGATTACAGACAGGCATTCATCACAGCCATGGACGATGATCTTAATACAGCAGACGGAATCACTGCGATATTTGAACTCGTTACGGAGATAAACACGGCTATCAGAGGTGGTGCGAGCAAGGCGTTTGCCGAGGCGGCGCTCGGCGCACTCAAAGAACTCGCTGATGTCATAAGTATTCTTCCGGACAAAGAAGACGAAGGGGTTTCGGAAGAGGTCGAGGCTCTCATCGCAGAGAGGCAGGCGGCGCGCGCGGAAAAGAATTTTGCGAGAGCGGACGAGATAAGAGATCAGCTTAAGGCAATGGGCATTACTCTAAAAGATACTCCGCAGGGTGTTCAGATAATCAAGGATTAAGTATTTATTATGGAGTCGGCGGTGCGGAAGTGCATCGGTTAATTTGGATGGAAAACGGAAAAGCGACTATAGATATAAAGAAACCTGCAATGGAAATAAAGACGGGTACACTGGCTTTTATTGGCGATGCGGTCTATGAACTCTTTGTGAGAAAAATGCTGGTAGAAGCCGGTGAGAACGATCCTGACAAGCTTCATATAGAGGCGGTCAAATATGTGCGAGCCGAAAGTCAGGCTTATGCGATTAAGAGACTGATGGACGGTTTTCTTTCTGAAGACGAGGTTGAGCTCGTAAAGAAGGCGCGTAACCACAAGATGCCTAACAGGAGCAGGAGCGCTGGCATGGTCGATTACAAACTTGCGACGGGTCTCGAGGCTTTGGTAGGAGAACTCTATATGAACGGAAAAGAGGATAGGCTTTCGGCGATAGTTGAAGAGGCTATTAGAGTTGTTAAGGATAAGAACAAAGCATAGTGCCATAGAAAAGTATAATGCCATCGAAAAGTATAGTGCCATAGATAAAATGTGTAGCTGCGAGTAAGTGAGATTACGAGTAAGAAGCGAGTAACAAAATGAGTAAAGCGGACAAACTTTTTAAATTGATGTGCGAGGACATTTTGGAAAATGGATTCTCGACCGAGGGAAGCATAGTGCGTGCGCACTGGGAGGATGGAACTCCCGCATATACTATCAAGAAATTCGGAGTGGTGAACCGCTATGACATCTCGGAAGAATTCCCTGCACTTACGTTAAGGAAGACTGCGATTAAGACTGCGACGGACGAACTCCTTTGGATTTGGCAGAGGAAGTCAAATAATATCAAAGATTTGAACGGTCATATATGGGACGAGTGGGCAGACGAAACCGGTTCGATAGGAAAAGCCTATGGCTATCAGATGGCGAAGAAGTATAAATTTGCGCAAGGTGAGATGGACCAGGTTGACAATGTGATTTGGCAGCTAAAGAATCAGCCGCAGTCAAGACGCATCATGACGAATATATATAATTTTGACGATCTTTCCGAGATGAACCTTGAGCCGTGTGCGTACAGCATGACGTTCAACGTCACCGGGAACAAACTGAACGGAATTCTTAATCAAAGGTCGCAGGATATACTCGCGGCAAACAATTGGAATGTCGTTCAGTATTCGATTCTTCTGATGATGCTCGCGCAGGTTACGGGACTCACCCCAGGTGAATTCGTGCATGTGATAGCCGATGCGCATATCTATGACAGACATGTCCCGCTTATACGCGAACTGATTTCGCGAGAGGAGTATCCTGCGCCAAAGGTAACCCTCAATCCAGACGTGAAGGACTTTTACGATTTCACACCCGACGATGTGATTGTTGAGAACTATCAGGCGGGCGAGCAGATAAAGGATATTCCGATTGCGGTCTAGAATAGTGGGTTTGCGCTCAGATGCTTAATCGCATAATTGGACACGCGTGTATGCGATAGATTTGGAGGGACGATGAAGATAATAGTTGCCGTTGACGAAAAATGGGGAATAGGAAAAGACGGAAATCTTCTCTGTCATCTTCCGGGTGACCTGAAATACTTCAAAGAAAAAACATCAGGGAAGACTGTCGTTATGGGAAGGGTTACACTTGAGAGCCTTCCCGGAAAGAAAGGTCTTCCGAACAGAAGGAATATCGTCATCACCAGCGACAAAGAATATCTTGCCGAGAATGCGGAGGCTGTGTCATCAGAAGAAGAACTTTGGTCCGCGCTTTCGTCCACTCCCACCGACGACGTTTTTGTAATCGGAGGAGCAAAGGTATATTCCGCATTCTTGAAGCACTGCGACACATGTTATGTTACGAAGGTAGAGAAAGATTTTGATGCGGACAGATTCTTTCCAAATCTCGATGACGATTTGGACTTTATGTGCACCGACATTTCAGAAATGCAGGAAGAGAATGGCATCAAGTATCGCTTCTTGGAATACAGAAGAGTTTAGATAAGATATGCCCCGAAGCGAGGGGAATATTTGACAAATGGCGATGAGCAAAAGCAAAGAATTATGAAAGAAGATAGTTTAGTTTTTGGCAGGAATCCTGCCATTGAAGCGCTTAAGGGCGACAGGACAATTGAAAAGGTGATTTTGCAGGACGGTGCGAGCGGTTCGGTCGGCAAAATTGTTTCTTTGGCGAAGGATCGCAGAATTAGAGTTGAATACAAGGCAAGGTTGGAACTCGACAAGCTAGTCGGGGGCAAGAATCATCAGGGGGTCGTCGTCATTACTTCCTCTTACGAGTATAAAGAACTCGAAGATTTACTCGGTGGTGAGCTCTTGGTTTTGCTCGACGGAATAGAGGATCCTCACAATCTCGGTGCGATTATGAGGACTGCGGAATGCGTAGGAGCTAGCGGCGTGGTAATACCAAAAAGAAGAAGTGTTGGTTTAACGGATACTGTCGCAAAGACTTCCGCGGGAGCGATAGAACACATTCCGTGCGCGAGAGTCAGCAATATGGCCAATGCGATAGAAAAGTTAAAGGAAAATGGTTTCTGGATTTGTGCCGCAGATATGGATGGTCAGGATCTTTGGTCGTGCGATCTCGGCGGGAAGCTTGCGATTGTAATCGGAAACGAAGGGAAAGGTGTCTCGCGTCTCGTGAAGGAGAAATGCGATTTTACGATTTCGATTCCTATGGTTGGAAAGATAAGTTCGCTAAACGCATCGAATGCGGCGGCGGTGATTATGTACGAAGTGTTTAGGCAGCGTGCAAAGAATATTTAGGGAGTAAGCGGTTCTTGATGTTGCGGCTCAAACAATTCCGCAGAGGTAATAGCAGTTAATGGCATATACATATAAGGAACTCAATCTGTTTTCGGATGACTCTATAGTCAAAATGGCGCAGGAGGGCAGCAGCACCGCCTACGAGTTTTTGATACAAAAATATAGAGAGATGGCAAAGAAAAAAGCTCGTAAGTATTACATCACCGGTGGTGACAACGACGATGTTATGCAGGAGGGCATGATTGGGATATTTAAAGCAATTAGAGATTTCGATAAAGAAGCAGGTACGCCTTTTGCGGCATTTGCCGAACTCTGCGTTGATCGTCAGATTCAGACGGCGATAACCGGTGCGAACCGTGACAAGCATCGTCCGCTTAACGAATCGGTTTCGCTTTCCGAAGACGAGGAAAGCGAAGGAGAGAAGATAAACATCCCGGCGAGCAAAGGTGATGAACCCGAAAGACTTGCGCTTCTTAAGGAGGCGATAGATGCGCTATTTGATGAAGCGCAGGAAAAACTAAGTCCGCTTGAGCAGTCGGTCTTCAGTGGAATCATGCAAGGAAAGCCTTATACTGAGATTGCCGAAGAACTCGGAAAGTCACCGAAGAGCATCGACAACGCGACGCAGAGAATAAAGAAAAAGATCAAATTCAGATTGCTCGAGGATTAACCGAGAGTGAAGATGCCAGACCGAGTGCTCTTCTATGCGGTAAAGTGTTGAAATCAAGCCTGTTATGGCTTCCCAGCTTATTGACATAGCATTGAAAAAATAGTAGGATAGGAATGATATCGGGATTTTCCTGTTTTTGATATTGCGCTGTTGTAGCTCAGTAGGTAGAGCACTTCCTTGGTAAGGAAGAGGTTCGGCAGTTCGATCCTGCTCAACAGCTCCAAATCGTAAAATATATCTCATTAATTTAATTGAGACGATGCGCGTCGGCGCACGTCGACGCCCATTTAGGAGGAAGAAAAAATGGCAAAGCAAAAATTCGAAAGAAATAAGCCGCATATCAACATCGGAACCATCGGCCACGTAGACCATGGTAAGACAACACTTACAGCGGCAATCACAACAGTACTTCACCAGAGATATAACCTCGGTGAGGACGTAGCATTCGACCAGATCGATAAGGCACCGGAAGAAAAGGAAAGAGGAATCACCATTTCCACAGCCCACGTAGAGTATGAGACACCGAATAGGCACTATGCTCACGTAGACTGCCCGGGCCACGCAGACTATGTAAAGAACATGATTACAGGTGCTGCACAGATGGACGGAGCAATCCTGGTAGTAGCAGCAACGGATGGACCGATGCCGCAGACAAGAGAGCACATCCTTCTCTCCCGTCAGGTAGGCGTACCTTACATCATCGTATTCTTAAATAAGTGCGATATGGTAGATGACGAGGAACTCCTTGACCTCGTAGAGATGGAAGTAAGAGAGCTCCTTTCTGAGTACGAATTCCCCGGAGACGACACACCGATCGTAAGAGGATCCGCGCTTAAGGCTCTTGAAGATCCTGCAGGATCCTGGGGCGATGCAGTAGTAAAGCTCATGGAAGAAGTAGACGCATACATTCCGCAGCCTGAGAGAGCAAACGACCTTCCGTTCCTGATGCCTGTAGAAGACGTATTCAGTATCACAGGACGTGGAACAGTAGCAACGGGAAGAGTAGAGCGTGGTATGCTCCACACAGGAGACGAAGTAGAAATCGTAGGACTAACCGACGAAAAGAGAACAGTAGTAGTAACGGGTGTTGAGATGTTCAGAAAGACACTTGACGAAGCAGAGACCGGAGATAACATCGGTGCTCTCCTCCGTGGTGTACAGAGAACAGAAATCGAAAGAGGACAAGTACTTGCAAAGCCGGGTTCAATTCATCCGCATACAAAGTTCAAGGGTCAGGTATACGTACTTAAGAAGGAAGAAGGCGGACGCCATACACCGTTCTTTAACGGATATAGACCGCAGTTCTACTTCAGAACAACAGACGTAACAGGAGACCTCAACCTTCCAGAAGGAACAGAGATGTGCATGCCTGGAGATAACGTAGTAATGACAATCTCCCTCATCACACCTATTGCTATCGAAGAAGGACTCCGCTTCGCTATTCGTGAAGGCGGACGTAC
>JAGAFN010000046.1 GCA_017612585.1 Bacillota bacterium
TCTCCTCAAGCCCCCTGAGATATACAAGGCGCTCGCTAAGTTCTCTCAACACTTCGTCGCTTAGGCCTCCCGTCACCTCTTTTCTGTAACGAGCAATGAAGGGAATCGTATTCCCTTCATCTATCAGCGCTACCGTATTTTCCACTTGTTTTCTTTGGATCTTAAACTCTGTTGTCAGTTTTGCAATAATGTCCATTCTAAAATGCCTTCCGTTCTTTAATTTTTCTTTGTATTTAAACTTTCTATGACTACTCGCCTATACTCTCCGCGATCACTTCCAGCGCCGCTGTTATGCCTGCCGCTATATCCTCCAACTTCATCGACGGCTGATCGGATTTGTCAACCACTTGCTCCCGAATGAACGGCACGTGTATAAAACCGCTTATGATTCCTTTGCCTGCATACTTTGTTTCGCAAAGGTGTCTGACACCGTAGAATATATGATTGCAGACAAAGGTTCCTGCGGAATTGCTTATCTCGATGGGTGTATCCTTTGCCTGAATTGCATCTCTCATTTTCTTGATCGGAAGCGTCGAGAAGTATGCGTTTGGTCCATCAGAATAAACGGGCTCGTCAGATGGCTGGTTCCCATCGTTATCCGGAATCCTGTAATCGTCTATGTTGATCGCAACTCTCTCAACCCTTATTGCGCTTGCGCCTCCGGCCTGTCCCACGGAGACGACAGCGTCAGGCCACACTTCTTCAATCTTATCCGATAACACATCTATAGATTTACGGCGCACTGTCGGAATTTCCATCTTGATAATCTCTGCACCACCTATTCTGTCAGGCAGGAGCTTAACCGCCTCATAAGACGGATTAATGTTTTCACCGCCAAACGGTTCAAAACCCGTAACAAGAATTCTCATAATTTCCCCTGCTGCTTACACCAGATATCCATTACCCAGTCGACCGGAAGATGCTTAACTAGGCGCACCTGCCACCTAACGGGTGCGCCGAGAATCGAAACCCTCTTTTTCTTACGCAGGTCTTTCATCGCCTGCTCTATTACCTGCTCTGCGGTATACCAGCGGTCGTAATAGCTGATTGTATCGTCACGTACCGCGGTATCCATGAATTCAGTTTTGATCCAACCCGGGCAAACGCACATTACGTGTATCCCGCGATGCTTAAGCTCGCGACCGAGCGCTCTACTGAAGCTGAGCACGTATGCCTTGCTGGCCGCATAGACAGACATATAAGGGACCGGCTGCCAACTCGAGTTGGATCCGATATTGATTATCGAACTCCCTTTGCCCATCATCGTCACGCTCAAGCGGCAAAGTGCGGTTAGGCCTTTTACGTTAACATCAACAATTCCGAGTTGCTCGTTCAGGTCCAAATCTTCGACGGCACCGAAGATACCAAAGCCCGCCGCATTAACGAGCACCTTAATATCCGGAAGTTCCTCATCCAAAAGCCTCTTGTATTCATCAAAACTTTCTGCCTTTGATAGATCCAATTGAATCGGCCTGATTTTGGTGCGACACTTCTCCTTGAGTTCCTCCAGCCTATCCAGTCTTCTCGCAATTACCCAAATCTCATCCAATTCAAATTCTTTGTCTATCGCATATACGAATTCGCGACCCATTCCGGAGGATGCTCCGGTTATAACTGCTATCTTCATAATCTTCTCCTATATTTCAACTTACTGCGCAGTATCGATAATTTCCTTTTCCCTCGGTGCCTTCTTGTACATCCTATAGACAATGACGAAGAATATCAGCGCGTAGCACGCAAGCACAAATTCTGTCACGTATAGATTCAAAACCCCTGCCTGATACATTGCTGCAGGAACATCAAAGAACGCATGAAGCAAAATCGCAAGTAAGAGCAGTCCGACTTTTGAATCTCGCACCGCAAAGAATACCATAATTGAGAGGCCGACATGTAGGAGCATCGCAAATACTCGTTCCAGAATACTAACTATGCTCGTTAACGGCGTTATCGACATGATTTGTCCGGGCAATGCTTCCAAACTCGATACATCTATTCCCGTCGCTGCGGTCTGACTTATAAGTTCCTGAAATGCTCCGGTGTTAATCATCACAGAGAATATGATGTACTGAATGCCCGCATATCCCATAAGGAACATCGCCTCAAATCCGCCGTGGCCGATTCCGTGCGATATTCCGGTTTCTTTGTTTGTACGCTTTTTGAGAACTGTCTTGAATGCGATATATCTTCCGACCTCCTCAAACACACCCGCGAGAAGCGCCCCCACTATTGTATATAGCACCACGCTCCCCAATACTTTCCGGCCAATCGATGTTGCAGGATTAAACAAAAAGTACTTAGGAATCGTTTCAAGCACTATTGCAAAAACGAACCACGTTGCAGCACCAACAAGAACTGTCGTGAATTTTTCTTTAGTTCTTTTTAACCACAAAATGCAGACAATAACAGGAAGAAGGATTCCTCCCGCAATCATTATCCCTATTCCTACAAACGACGAAATCGGTATCATACAGCCACCCTCTTACACTATTTAGTTCCGCGGAGCACCATAATTATTGAGACGGTTGTGTCCCACTGCTTTATTCCACCATGGTACAAACGTAGGCGCTCGTCACATTTATTATTGACAGCCCGAATAGCCTTTTCTTCAAGCGTCTCGTCTTCAGTCTGCGCAGAACGTATCGACTCAAGCCTTTCCTGACGCGCTTCCTCTATAATTGTTTCCGCAAACTCCGGTGAATACTTTGGGTCGTCCGGAGTCAAATCTATAACTGCATATCCGGTAGTGACATCCTTAAATCCGTGCGACTCCATCATCGCAGGAAGCACCTCTTCAGAGAGTTTGAACTTACCGACACCAAAATTCCCAATACTATTTTCAGACTCGGGAATACTGTCCCATAACTCTTTCTCTTCGCTCGTCATCTCCATGCACGTCGCCGGGCGACTAATGCCTTGACGGGCGGAAAGACATAAGCATACGCCACCCGGTTTAAGTACTCTCCTCTGCTCTCCCCAGAATGCCTCAGGTTCAATATGCTCCTGAACCGTATTTGAAATAACTACATCAAATAACTCATCTTCAAACGGAAGACAAGTGGCATCGCCTTCCAAAAACTCTACGCCGTCTATATGCGCTTTAGCAAATTCTATAAACCTTATATCTCTGTCTATCGCCGTAATCCGCGCATTCTCATACCATCTGTGCAGCGATTCCGAAAGCGCTCCCGGGCCGCATCCTACCTCAAGAATCTTGAGTTCCTTACCGCGCTCAAGAGCAAACAGTCTTTCGTACTGCGAAAAGAATGCATCATCGAATCTCAGTTTCCTGCTCAAGTATAATGTCATAACTCCCTGAACGTGGTTCGACCAGATTGTATTAATACATTCCATGTTTACTTCTTTGAAATCTTCTTCCTCGACCACGTTGGTTTCCACGAAGCCCACTTTCTCATACATACGCTTTGCCACTTCGTTTCCCCACATATATGTTGTCGTGAACATCTTGGCGCCGTGGTTTGCGACCATATAATCCATAAGTTCCTTCAGCGCCTTGGTGCCTAGTCCGCGGTTCTGATGCTTCGCATCGATTGCATAATTCCATAGAAAGAACCCATCGCGCGTATCCTCCGGCCAAGCATTAAACATGGCAAAACCGACTAAATCGTCCCCATCATAAATATCGAAAGACAATACTTTGTCATCGCCTTTCTCCATTATTTTGATAATAGTCGCCTTGCTGCAGAGCTGGTCCTCCTGCTCCGGTAGAATATCTATCTTCATTTTCATGCTCGGTTCAAATCTCATGCCTTCACCTCTCTGTTACGCACTATATGGATCATTTTTTCATAATCATTTCAGCAATCACGCCATATAGAAGTATATCAAATATACGCCACTTGATAAAGCCATGTATTTGTTAACCGCAGTTTACAAAAAAGCAAAAAGCGACCAATTAGATCGCCTTTTGCTTTCTCTCATTAAGTACAATTAAAGGTTTTATCTTAGATATGATTAGGATCCGCCTTAATAATTCTAACCACCTTGTATTCTTGTCTTTTGAGGAGCCTTGCCCTTCTGTTCATAAGCCACGAGACTATGAACGCCATAAAAGCCAGGATCGCGGCAGAGAGTATTCTCTCTCCCCATTCGAGTTTTCCCGTAATCAGTATGCCAAAAACAAAGACTATAACCGGAAGTATATATGCCAGTTTTGCCTCCTTCACAGTTCTCGGATCAAAAGGTATAATCTCCACAATATCTCCGCGGTGCACTTTTTGTTCCTTGTTGAAGATGGCAATATGTCGACCGAACTCCTCAACTGTTTCCGAGTTTTCGTTAAGCAGCATTACCTCCGCAAACCCAGTGGTAAGCACATCCGTCACCTTTGCTTCAATTCTTTCCTTTTTTGACATACCGAAAGCCTCCCTGTTTCGTTAAAAGGAGGGCAATTCTATGCCCTCCCAAATTAATCCGCTAGATAAACATCGGGATGAAGTAGAGCCCGAGGCAAACAATCACGATCCAGAATACGCAGATGAATGCCATGAATCCCCAAACATCCTTCAGTTTCATTCCTACAACAGCAAGTGCCGGAATCATATAGAGTGGCTGCAGCAATTTGGTTGCTTCATCACCGTATACGAATGCGTTGAGGCAGTTAACCAGGTTGGCACCTTCAATCTGTCTGGCTGCACCAACAATGAGCGGTCCCTGTACTGTGAACTGTCCGCCCTGCGACGGGATGAACAGATTTACAAGGGCTGCGGAGAGGAATGTGAATACCGGCAGAGACTGTGCGCTTGCAACGGATACGATACCGTTAACAAGTGCCTCACCGAGACCACCGGTTACATACATCATGCCCATGATAGCTCCGTAGAACGGGAACTGGAGCATTACGTCTGTTGCCAAATGCATGGAAGCCATGTGAGCATTTATCCATGCGCGTGGCTGTGGGAACAAAATGCAGTTGATGCCAATGAAGAAGAAGATTACAAGGTTCATATTGAGTGCACCAAGGAATCCTTTTCCTGCTGATATCGAAGCATAGAAGTTGTAGATGATGTTGATGAAGATGAACGCAGCAACAATCCACATAACTGGCTTGAGTGTATTCATCTTGTCAGCAAATGTCTCAGCCTTGCCTTCAACTTTGAAGGAATCCGGAGCTGCATCAGCCTGTGTTGCGATATCGCCTAGCTCTACGAGCTCACTCTTTCCCGGACGGGTAAAGAGAACCAAGAGGATAAAGCATACTGCAAGGATTATCCAGAGCACAACGTTTACAGGGTTATAGCATGTGTCTGCTACGCTCATGGACTCACCAACGATTTCAGCATAGTTACTGCCTTCGAGAGCCAGGTTTGAATACAGTGTGGCCGATGGTCCAAGGCACTGACCAAGGATCATGCAGGCATATCCGCCGGCAACCATCATTGGGAAGTGAAGGCCTTTGATCTTCTTTGCCAAGTGCATTGCAAGAATCGGTGTAACGATTGTGCAGAATGCCCAGTTAAGCATTGATGTAACATAACCAAAGATCATGAGCAGGATAAGAGCTCCTGTCTGGGTATGTACCTTCTCTGCAATCCATCCAAGGAATTTTGCAGCCTGCGGTGAACGTGCGGTTGTGGCGCAAACGATTACCATGAGTCCCATCTGGAATGCCAGAGTGAACTGGCTCGAGAGGCCATTCCAACCTGCCTGCAAAAGTTCGATCGGTCCCTTGCCGATGATGAGGGAAAGAACGAATACGAGGATCATCAGGATTACGCAAAATACAAATGAATCCGGAATGATCTTTTCTGCAGCGAAGCTGAACTTTTTGCTGATGTTCCACAGCGCGGTTCCCTTCTCGCGTACATTTACATTTTCGGACATGACGTCCTCCTTTCATAGATAATAACAGGTAGTGATAATGATGATTTGTTTATTTCTCGTAGAGCATTTTGATCAGATAAGCATTTAAGTCCGCATTGCACTTTGCAATATCCTCTTCGCTCCACTTATAAAAACCTTCGCCTGATTTGAATCCCATCTTTCCCTCTTCAAGCATCTTGTTAAGAAGCGGGCTGGGTTCATGACTGTCCTCAAGGTGAGGAAGAACATATGAATGAATGTTCCATGTAAGCTGAGTTCCGACTAAATCGGAGTTCTCCAGTGCCGAAAGCTGTGGCAATCTTAATCCAAAAGAATTCTTTATTGCTGTGTCGACTGTAGCAGCATCGGCGATATCATGTTCAACGATGCTGATTGCCTCTCTCCAAAGAGCATGCTGAAGACGATTTGCGATGAATCCCGGAACGTCCTTCTTGCAGAGACATGGTTTCTTTCCTACTGAATCGAGAACCGCCATAACCGTTTCCGCAACTCCGTCAGCGGTTGCGTCTGTTTTGATGACCTCTACCAGTGGAATTAGATGGCCCGGGTTCCAGAAATGCGTTCCGACAAATCTCTCTCTGTGCTGCATCTTGGAGCTGATTTCGCTCGGACTCATTACGGATGAATTGGTGCAGAAAATTGCGTCCGGCTTCATGCGTGCTTCCAATTTGTCAAATGTCTCCTGCTTGATTCCCATGTCTTCAAAGACGGCCTCGATAACAAAATCGCAATCAGAAATTGCAGGATTATCCATATCGGTTGTGAAGCTTATGCGAGAAAGTCTCTCTGCAAGTTCTGCTTCCGTAAGATATCCGCCGTCAACAAGCTGCTTGGTGCTCGTTCTTATTCCTGCTTCGACATCAGTTTCATAGAGATCGTAAACAACGACTTTGTAATTGGGATTTGCGGTCATAACAAATGCAATATTCTTGCCCATGAGACCACCGCCGCAGATTAGTATATTTTTGATTTCCTCAAAAGTTTTCATATTATATTTACTCCTCAACTTCGTAATACTCGTTATCGTCCAATCCTCTTGGGCCATCCTTGAGATAGGTTCCCATAACCTTCTCTCCGGAGTTCATACAGTCAGGACACTCACCAAATCTGTCTCCAAAATACGGAATTAAATCTTCGGCATATTTGAATTTCTTGCCGCATTTTGGGCAGCTGTAGTAGAAGAAAAGCGCTCCCCAACTCACTTCTTTAACCCCAGAATCTCACGAGCTTCGTCCGGCGTTGCAACTTCGTTTCCGAATTCGCGAATCACCCTTGCCGCTCTCTCGACAAACTGACGGTTGCTTTCTGCGAGCTGTCCCTTGGAATACATTACGTTGTCTTCCATACCAACTCTTATATGTCCACCCATAGCTACTGCAGCATAGAGGATTTCCATCGCAGAGTGACCTACGCCGAAGCAGCTCCATGTAGATCCCGGGCAAAGGCTATCCATTGTTTCTTTCATGAATAACAAATTCTTTGTGCTTCCCGGAATACCGTTGGCACATCCCATGCAGAACTGGAAGTGAAGCGGCTCAACCAATACGCCCTTCTTAAGATAATAAGCAGCGTTGGCAATCATACCCGGATCAAATGCCTCAATCTCAGGCTTTACTCCCCACTCCTGCATATTCTTTCCGAGTTCCTCCAGGAATGCCGGCGGATTGAGGAAGAGGCTCGTGTTCAGCCAGTTCATGCTTCCGCAATCGTAGGATGCCATCTCCGGACGCAGTTCTTTGATGTGAGCCTGTCTCGTCTCATCTGTTGCGTGAAGGTCACCTGATGTCGTAAGGTTCAAAACGATATCGCAGTCCGGATAACGCTCTCTCAAAATCTCAACTGTCTCTCTGAACTTGTCTGCACTCATCGTGCCGTTACCGTCATCATCTCTCATATGAAGATGGGCAACAGCTGCGCCTGCCTTCCAGCAGTCATAAACATCATCTGCTATTTCAGATGGAGTCATTGGAACATTTGGGTTGTTCTCCTTCTTTGGCCACGCACCTGTCGTGGCAACGGTTATAATAGTTTTCTTAGCCATTCTTAATACCTCATTTAATTACCTCAAAATATGCTTCAGCTTCTTGGATTATAAAAACACTTTTCACCATAATAATATGCAAGCACCGTGCCAAAACTCGAGGCACACAGAATAAAAGCGTCAAGGCATTGAAAATTCAACCTTTCACGAGATGTCAAAAAAACTCTTCTGCGACGAACAAAAAGCCTGCGGTGAAATTAATCACCGCACACGAACTTATATATCGCCATCTTAACCTCACCTGCACTCTCTTTCCCATCACATTTACTCTTATGAAAAATCAAAGGCCTTCATCGAAAATGATTTACATTATCAAAAAAATAACAGTGCGATGAAAAAAATCACCGCACTGTTGATAAAATTCACCGCGTATTTATTTCTCTTAAGAGCCTAACACATCGTCAATAATATCCTTGTCATCCTGCTTATAGCCACTGCATTTTTTGGACAGCGTCGAATGATCCACGCCAAGAACCTTGGCAGCTTTCCTTATCGAACCTTCCTGCTTGATTGTCCTCATTATTATAGACTTCTCAAACTGGGCTACCTGCTCCTTTAGCGGCAGGTCTGTATCAGGAGTCTGCTCATCACATTTTCCCTTCAGATTGAGTGCGGCACACACCTCTCGTAGTCCAAATATAGTATCGGAAGGATTGGTTACAACCATTCTCTCGACTATGTTCTCCAATTCTCTTATATTGCCCGGCCAATCGTAAGAAACGAGTTCGGTCATTCCCTCCGGACTGAAGAACATATTCTTCTCATACTTTTCCGAGAACGACTTGCAAAACGCATTTGCGAGAGCAGGTATGTCTTCCTTTCTCTCCCGCAGTGGCTGCAGTTCAATCGGAACTACGTTCAATCTGTAATAGAGGTCCTTTCTGAATCTTCCGTTCTCAACCTCCGCAAGCAAATCTTTATTTGTTGCGGCTATGACTCTTACATCGAGTTTTATCGGGGCGCTTCCTCCTACTCTCATGAGTTCCTTTTGTTGCAATACTCTAAGTAGCTTTGCCTGAAGCGCGAGTGGAAGATCACCTATTTCGTCCAGCATTATGATTCCCGTATCCGCAAGTTCGAACAATCCCGGTTTGCCGGACGCTTTTGCTCCTGTGAATGCTCCACCTTCGTAACCGAACAGTTCGGACTCAAGAAGTTCAGAAGAGATAGCCGCACAGTTAACTTTGATAAACGGCTTATCCGAACGATTGCTGCTCTGGTATATCGCATTTGCAATAAGCTCCTTACCTGTGCCAGACTCACCTGTAATCAGTATATTTGCATCGGTGTCCGCTATACTCTGAATGAGCTCCGCCACCATTGCCATAGCTCTTGAGCGATATATAAGATGCTTATCTCCCGTCTGTCTTCTTCGTAGATATGCAAGCTCCTCGTTTGCTCTTCGCTGCTCCTCCTCCATATTCTGAAGCTGCCTCTCCAGCATCACGAGTTCCGTAAAGTCGCGCGTATTGGTTAGGACATATTTGATTTCTCCGTCATCGTCAAAGACAGGAATGCCCGTAACCAGAACTTCCTTGTCCATCCCAATTATCGTTGCAACCGAATCCACTCGCTCTTTGGTTTCCAAGACTCTCGCGGTTACCGAACCCTTATAGAGCTTTCCTTCTTTTTCAATCTCCGCTACGGTGCGGCCTTCGATTTCACTAAAAGGAATTCCGGTATTTCTTGTGTATGCATCATTGACAAATAGAATCCTGCCTTCCCCATCGGTGATGTGGACGGCTTCGTAAAGATTTTCGCAGACGATTTTAAAATCTATTTGCGGTATATTTTGAATTTCTTTTTTCTCCATACTTCTCCCTCAATATAACAAAGCTCAACCTTGTCGAACTTTCCGTCTTCCTTCATCTTTTCAAGAATCAACTCCATTGCCATAATGCCATATCCTCTTCGCTGATGCTGATCAATAAAGAATTGGCTGAGTTCGTATGTACCCATATCCGTATGTCTCTTTTATCTAGATATCTCCCAATCATTTTTCCTGAATGTCATCCCGGTTTTTTTCTTAGCACTAAGCGCCGCGCGAACTATTCCTCAATAGCTGCGCACTATTGATTTTCTGTGGCAAACGGCATTTTTTTTCGCATTTACTTGTGTCTTGGGCATTTTTTGCTCGTTCGCCACAGGTTTTTCATTCTTCCGGCATCCTGTAGAACTCGTTTATCGCCATCTGCGCATCCTGCGATATATGCTTGCGAATCAATCTATCCCTGTCACTCAGTATCGCAAGCATTTCATCTGCGACTTCTTCCATTGGGAGCAATTCTCGCGCCGAAATATACCCTATCATCCTGTTTGCGGTGAACTCCGTATGGAGCTCTGTTGATATGATTTCCGCGAATCCCTTAGGATAACCCTTCTCTATCATTAAATTGAATAGTTTTTCCGATTTCATAATTTACTAATCAAAGCGGTCAAATCATTAAATACTAAATTGGCATCACAGCTTCATCGTTAGTGAAATCTTGCCCTTCTCTTTATCTATTGACAGAATCTTAACCTTTACCGTATCGCCAACCGAAACCACATCCATGGGGTGCTTAACGAATTTATTGCTGAGCTGTGAAATATGCACGAGTCCATCCTGCTTGACACCGATATCGACAAAGGCTCCAAAGTCCACAACGTTCCTAACGGTGCCGAACATTTCCATACCCTCCTTCAGATTCTCAAAGGATTTCACATCGCTTCTGAATACAACCTCCGGCACGTCTTCTCTCGGATCGCAACCGGGCTTTTTCATTTCGTCCAGTATATCCTTAAGTGTCGGAATTCCCACTGAAATGTCTCCGGCAAGTTTCTCAATACTTTCTTCCTTTCTTGATCGACGGATAAGCAAACAGAATTCTTTCGCATGTGTCTTGAACTCCGCCTCTCTTGCTTGATGGAGCAATAAGCCTCTTATATGAATCTTCAACCGTATCCAAAAGAAGGCTCTTGAATATTGAATCTCCTTTGATGACCTTATCGCTCATATACGATGTCATATCTTCCTGATTGACATCAAGCTTTACTTTTAGTTTACCTTCCTTCTCTCCCCTGTTGATGGCGAGCACTCTGTGATTGGGAATCTTTGAGATCATCAGTAAGTTTGCCCTGCTCTTCTATTAGCCTAATAACATCTTCTTTTCTTTCCTCAAGGCCCCTGAGATATATCAACCTTTCACTAAGCTCTCTTAACACCTCGTCGCTTAGGCCTCCGGTCACCTCTTTTCTATAACGGCAATGAAGGGAATCGTATTCCTACTCATCAGGCGACTAACTCCCCTGAACATCCTCAACAACTATATTCTCGTCAACCTCGACGACTTGATAATCATCCTCATATTTGTAGAATTTTATACTGCCCGACCATCTTAATTTATTCTTAATTTATTATAATATAAATTGATATTTTTCAACAGTGTCTCTACAATTATGATGAGATATCAAATTCAAATTTAAATCGATAGCGCAATGAACGAACTCAGAAATCATCCTCAAGAAGATAATAAGAACAACTACCCTCTGTGGGCAGTGTTTTCCCTTTGTATCGCTGCCATCACTATAATTGTCGTATTCATAGAGAGTAAGAATATGACACTCGCAGAGCTTAGAAGTCTCCTCGAAGGAGCTAAGCCAGGTTGGCTTGCGATAGCATTCCTTTCAATGTTCGGTTTCATCTTCTTTGAGGGCGAGGCCTTGAAAACGCTGATTAAATCTATGGGGTATTCCGCAACCATGCGCCAGGGAATCGTATACGGTGCGGCTGACTCATATTTTTCTGCAATCACTCCATCTGCTTCCGGAGGTCAGCCTGCCATCATAGGCTTTATGATTAAATACGGCGTTCCCTTGGCTCAAGCGACAGCGGCCCTCGTATTAAATCTCGTGTTCTACACATTTTCGATGGTGTTATTGGCAAGCATTGCGATATTAACTCATCCGCATATATTTATGAATTTCCGAACTATGGGTAAAGTGCTGATACTCGCAGGTTCTATTGTAATAGTAGGATTTGGCGCCGCTTTCATTCTTCTTCTTAAAAAGGGCGATGTCATTCATCTCGTCATGAAAAAAACAGTTGAGCTCCTCGGTAGAATTCATATTATCAAAAATCCAAAGAAATGGTTAAATAGAATCGAGAACCTCGCGTCTGAGTATGACAATGCCAGAAACCTAATGGCAGGAAAGACGAGCGTGATGATTAAGGCGGCTATTTTCAATGTTATGCAGC
Organism: Bacillota bacterium; assembly: GCA_017612585.1. Taxonomy (GTDB): domain Bacteria; phylum Bacillota; class Clostridia; order Peptostreptococcales; family Anaerovoracaceae; genus Eubacterium_B. Next base: position 12,120 of record JAGAFN010000046.1, read on the forward strand.
GCTTATCATTCACCTTGATCCCCGTCTTTATGGACCTAGCAATCAAAGGAAGCACCGGGAAGCCCTTCGCCGTCTGGGCAACCCAGTGCTATGTATCGCTAGGATCAGGTTGTATACCTATCCCAGGAGCGATGGGGATCTCCGACTATTTGATGATTGACGGGTTCGGCGGTTTGATGGACAAAGGCCGAGTCTTCAGAATGGAAATGCTCTCTCGCGGAGTGTCGTTTTACTTCTGTGTATTAGTATCCGGATTAATAGTTTTGATGGCATATATCGGGCTTAAGGAAAAGGAGCGGAGCCAAGCTTCAGATGGCATTTAGAAGAGAGGTAAAAAATTGCTGGGTTTTTATGATTATACCGTATGGCTTACATATATTTCGCTGATGTCCGCCGTTTCCGGCATAGTTGTCAGTTTAAGCGGTAACGGTCATCCTTATTTCGGTATGCTCTTTCTCTTAGTTTCTGGACTTTGCGACGCATTTGATGGAAAGGTCGCACGAAAAAAACAAGGACGGACCAAGCAGGAACAATCTTTTGGAGTGCAGATTGACTCACTTTCCGACCTCGTGGCCTTTGGGGTTCTTCCGGCATGCATCGGCGTGGGCGTAGCAAGAGTGAGTTCAAAATTTGATCCAATCTCTTTTGTGCACACAACCAAACATACAACTATAGTATCCGCCATATTCATAACAATAGCTCTCTTCTATGCGCTCGCCGCAATGATAAGGCTCGCCTATTTTAACGTTATGGCAGAAGAGAAGATGGTGGAAGGTTCATCGAACACCATATTCATCGGACTCCCCGTGACAACGGCAGCTTTGATTTTCCCCTTTATCCTGATACTCAGAGCCTGCACCCCGTTGGATTTGACATTGTTTTATTTCACCGCCCTACTCGTAACCGGAATTCTCTTCCTCGGCAAATTCCAAATAAGAAAACCCGGTAGCAGAGGGCTCGTGATTATGCTCGCAATAGGGCTCGTTGAGTTCATCGCAATAATCGTAACTAAATTCATATTGAAACTGCCTTGGTAATATGCTCAATCTTCTATATAAGACAAAACTCGGAAGAATCATATTAAGGCCGCTTGTCGGAAAATGGTTTTCCTCGCTTGGTGGCTTTTTTATGGACTCATCATTCTCCAAACTATTTATCAAAAGTTTCATCAAAAATAACAATATCGATACCGATGAATACATCCTAGATAACATCGGAAGCTTCAATGATTTCTTTACGAGAAAAATAAAACCAGAGAGAAGACCTCTGGACACTGTCCTGTCTCATCTCATATCACCCTGCGACGGAAAGCTCACCATTTATCGCATCACAGACGATCTCGTCATCCCCCTTAAGCAGAGTCGTTTTTCAATCAACTCCCTGCTGAGCGATGAAACCATTGCAGATAAATACCGCAATGGGTATTGCTTTGTATTCAGGCTAACGGTCGATGATTATCACAGATACTCCTATGTTGAAACTGGTAACAAAAGCGAGAATATCCATATCCCTGGTAAATATCATACCGTTAGACCGATCGCCTTGGAAGAGTATCCCGTATTCATAGAAAACACGCGCGAATATACTATTATAGAGACGACTTGCGGTGGCGACATAGCTCAGATAGAGGTCGGAGCCATGCTCGTCGGAAAGATTGACAACTATGAAAAATGCCCCGCAGCTGTCGTGCGAGGCCATGAAAAAGGTCGTTTTCTATTCGGTGGCTCAACCATCATTCTTTTGTTTGAGCCAAATCGCATTATGCCTAATAGTGAGCTCATTGATGCATCGCGATACGGCATCGAGACGCCTGTAAAACTCGGCCAAAAAATCGGCGCTTACAACCTCTAGCGCACACTCGGCACACCGATAATAGGATTGTAATCTGCAATGAATAGCTAAGCATATCCCCTGCCTAAAGTAGTTTCATCATCCATATAGCATCCGCGTATGTGTCATCGCTGTATTTGACGTTTTGTACTCCATAAACAATTTGATTATGTTATATCTTAAATGATATAATCATTAGTTGTAAAAACTTGATTGGAGGAACCGATATGTACGAAAAAATCACATCCGAATTCATAGATTTCGCCATGACTAACCCAACCTGCTTTCACGCAATTGAGGCAATCTCAAGCGACTTAAAAGATGCAGGCTACGAAGAACTAAAAGAAACAGCCGTTTGGCGCCTTGAGTCCGAAGGCAAGTATTTTACAACAAGGAATAATTCTTCACTTATCGTATTCAAGGTTCCAAAGAATAACATCGACGGATTCAATATCGCTGCTGCTCACACCGACTCACCTGCACTCAAAATCAAAGGTATGCAAGCAGAGATGACGGAAGGCGCATATCTTAAGCTAAATGTAGAAGTCTACGGCGGGCTCCTCATGTCCACATGGTTCGATAGACCGCTCTCGCTCGCCGGCCGTTTAATGGTAAAAGAAAAAGGAAAACTCATCGAGAAACTCGTCAAGATAGATCGCGATCTTCTGATGCTCCCGAGCGTAGCAATTCACATGAATAGAGACGCCAACAAGGGCATAGAATACAATGCGCAGAAGGACCTTCTTCCGCTCTTTGCGATGCCGGGACTCGATAGCAAGAAAGCAGACAAAGGTCAGAAAAACAGCAACTCCTCCCTTCTCTCAGAAATCATCGGAAAGGCCGCAAAGATCAATCCAAAGAACATCATGTCCTGCGATCTCTTTGTTTATGACAGAACGCCGGGAAGCATCTGGGGCGCAAATAACGAATTCTTCTCCGTTCAGCATATAGATGACCTTGAGTGCGCTTATACGGCCATCCGGGCGCTTATCGATGCACCTGTCGGCGCATCGCAGACATCCATGCCTATGGTTGCACTCTTTGATAATGAAGAAGTCGGAAGCGAAACCAAGCAGGGCGCAGATTCAACCTTTCTTGACGACACACTCGAGAGAATCGCCGAGGCACTCGGATGGAGCGCACAGAAAAAGCACGCAGCTATTGCAGGAAGCTTCCTCGTATCTGCCGATAATGCCCACGCGGTGCACCCGAACCACCCCGAGTATCACGACCCGGTGAATAAGCCTGTGATGAACAAGGGCATAGTAATCAAGTACGCCGCTAACCAGCACTATGCAACAGACAGCGTATCGTCAGCGCTCTTTAAGGAACTCTGCGATATTTCCAAGGTTCCTTATCAGGAGTTTTATAACCGCTCGGATAAGCCCGGCGGAAGCACCCTTGGAAATATATCCAATACGCATGTCAGCGTAAACTCCGTTGACATCGGACTTCCGCAGCTCGCAATGCACTCATGCTACGAAACAGCCGGTATGCTCGATGCGGTATATCTGGCAAAGGTATTCAAAACATTTTTCTCCAAATCGCTCGTTTGCGATAACGGTTACAGTTTTAAGTAAAGAGGTGTAAAATTGGGATTCATTGAGATTATAAAAGCAATTATCTACGGAATAGTAGAAGGAATTACAGAGTGGCTCCCCGTGAGCAGCACCGGGCATTTGATTCTTCTTAACGACATCATGCCCATGAAGGTCTCGCCCGAGTTCTGGAGCATGTTCCTCGTAATAATCCAGCTCGGCGCCATAGTTGCGGTCGTCGTTTACTTCTGGAACAAAATTTGGCCATTCAATACTACGGTCAAGGACAAGCCGTTCATCAGATATGATGTTTTAAACCTTTGGTGTAAGATAATCGTCGCGTGCATACCCGCAGCTGTCGTCGGCATTCTTTTCGACGACTGGATTGACGAGCACCTCTATAACTCAGTAGTTGTAGCAATAATGCTTATCTCCGTCGGTGTCGCATTCATCTTTGTCGAAGAAAAGAACAAAGGCTACACCCCACGCGTCACAAGCCTAAGGCAGCTTACATTTAAAGACGCCCTCATAATCGGACTCTTCCAGCTTGTGTCGGCGGTTCTTCCGGGAACATCAAGATCCGGCTCCACAATAATCGGCGGACTATTAATCGGTGTAGATAGAAAAACCGCCGCAGAATTCACTTTCTGCATGGCGGTTCCCGTAATGGCCGGAGCAAGCCTCATTAAGATTCTAAAGTTCGGCTCCTCTCTTGGCTTTATGGAATTTGTCATCCTGATGATTGGCTGCGTCGTTGCATTCCTCGTGTCCTACGTCTGCATCAAATTCCTCATGGACTTTGTCAAGAAGCACGACTTCAAAATCTTCGGTTACTACAGAATCGCACTGGGTATCATCGTATTGCTCTACTTCTTCCTGCTAAAGAAGTAGTATGGGTAAACAAAATGCCGATAGCTATTATGAAGCCATCGCATTTTTTATTGGAGCGGGCGCAGGGAATGAAATCTTCCACACCCACTGTAATTTCAATGCGTCTTTAGTGCATAGGGAGTAAAACCCATTAAACCCTAAGGGTTACCGTAGACCGGAAAAACCATCGAATGCACCTTTCAAAAACCCATTAATTAATGGGATTCTGTATAATAATTTATACCACATAATTTGAACTATTTAAAGCAAAAAGGACGAGGAATATATCTCCGTCCTTTTGCTTGCCTTCTATTATATATTGTTATTTATTTGAGAGATTAGCTCATCAAACTTATCTGTTGACTCTGCATGCAGTTTAGCAAATACATCCGTATATGTATCCAATGTCATGTGAATATCAGTATGACCAAGCCACCTTTGCAGAACTACAGGCTGTATGCCTGCTTCAATGCATCGCGTTGCAAAGGTATGTCTGAGGGAATGTTGCCCAAAGTCAGCATCTATTCCCGCCTTCTTGCATATACGTTTGAAGAAGCCGTTGACCTGGGAAGTCTCTACTAGGCCACCGTTTTTATATGGGCTGCCTTTACGGTTTTTCTTGCTATGATCAAAGAAGATTAGTCCCTCCGGATTGCTTTTCATCTCATCTAATGCTTGGCGCAAAACCGGCTCCAACGCAGCGCTAATTGGAACATGTCTTTGCCCTGCTTCTGTCTTGGTGCTTTCTTGGATAAACTGACGAGCATCAATACCTCTTGCCACTGTAGCTCTTACATATATCCTCTTATTCTTAAAGTCAATACAGTCTGGACGCAATGCGTTAATCTCTCCCATTCTCATTCCGGAGTATAGTTCTATTAGAAGTTGAAGCTTATATGTATTTCGTCCATAGGGAACCTTATGTTCCTCTAGCGCTTTCAAAAAAGCTACTTGCTCTTCTTCGGTAAAGCCTCGCACTCTTTTTTTAGGCTTCACTGACTTTGGCCGTCTTGCATCATGTTTATTCATATAATTAACATCTATGGCTTTTTCTGCATATGCGATTTCAAATGCGGTTTTGACCATACCATAGATCTTACTAATCGACTTATCCGCATAACATGTAATTGAAGATAAAAATTGATCAATATGCCATGGTTGTATATCACCGATTTTCATCTTCCCGATGTTACTTCTTTCTATTATCTTTATAGTCTCTAGATTTCTACCATACCCTTGCTCACTAGTATAGTTTTTAAGATAATCTTGCTTAGCTTTTTGTGAAATAATATCTGTGAGAGTAGCTTCGGGCTGAATTCTTTTTCCCCTTCTTTCTATCTCAAGCCTAAACTCCTCTGCCCTTTCGACACACTCGTCGATTGTCTTACAGGTAATTGACTTTTGGCGCAACTGATAAAACTCATCTACATATGAGAATCGATATTCATAAGATCCGGCTTTATTGACTCTGATTGAGCCCTTACCTCTAGGACTGCGACTTCTCCCTGATTCTTTTCTTGAGCTCATTTTTTAATTCTCCATTTCTGTCTTCTTTTTCCCTGTCTCTTCTTGTAGAAAAGTATTCAATTAAGGCATGAGCCTCAACAACTTTTGCCTTTCCAAGATTTGATGCAGGGAACTCCGGTTCATTAAATAGACCTAGCACCACCTTCTTGCTCCAAGAAGTGAGCTCCATTACATCACTAATCGTATAAAAGCGCACCTCGCTCGAAATAGGTAGTCTGTTTGTTTCACACTGTATATTCATCTTTTTCTCCTCGAATAGTAATCTCTTTTCCTTTTACAGTTAAGGATGCGATTTTATCGCATCCTTGACTTTTTCCAATACTTATGATTTCTTTTCCCCCACTTAGCTTTTCTTCCTTTTATAGATGCTCTAATTGCTCTATCTATAAAGTTCATTATTTCTGCACCTAGCGTGCAACGATACCTAAGCAGCCTGCTCTTATCCATCGTTCCGGTATGCTCACCAAGAACCATGGATTGTTTTGGAAGGCCTTTTACATTAGGTATCAGGAAGTGAGTAGGTAGTTCCTGTCTTTTTAATTTGCTCGTGATAACCGCAAACTTCACATTGCTAGAAGTTCGGTTTAACCAGTCAGCCTGAATGATTACTACCGGCCGTCTTCCGGCTTGCTCACTTCCTATTACTTCCTTAGGGATATCCGCGTCATAAATATCGCCACGCATAATCTCCCTATTCATGCTTCTTCCTCACATGTAGCTTTCTCATAATCTTTTTCTCCCATCAGTTGGAATACACATCCTTTCCCATCCGGTCATGGATACTAAATGTAAAAAGCCGACGATAAGAGAAGTAATGCACGTCAAATATCGCCGGCTGCGTTTTGTTAATTAGATATCCATATTTGCCCCTGGCACCCCGGAAAAAGGAAACAGTCAGGCGAAGCATGGTTGGTACTTCTCACAGGTCTCTAACCTCCCCTGGGATCTCCACGGGCTGCCCCCATTGCGTGATCCGGATTTCACTCCGGGCTGTGGCTGGACAGGAGTATCATTGTCTTCCATAGGTTTCATCGCACTTCTCAAGTCACCAACTTGCTTTATTGAGTTAACTGTGTTTATCGCTCCCCAGGGAGTCTCCCTTGGATCCTGGCGCCCCTCTCAAGCATGCTCACGGATTTCTCCGACCCTACGAAAAAAGTCCTGACAGATGTGTATTCTGTTGTATAGGTTCCGATTCAGAGGAACATTTCTTCAGGCCTCCTTTTGGGGTTTTATACCTTGTGGCCTTTTCTTATATATCCCTCTAATAGGTAGCCGACGAGAAGACATAAAAGTTTAGGTTATTTGATGTTTTTATTTAGTTTATTTTTTATAACTCTAAATCTCTGACTCACAGCGCCTTTACTGATTCCTTTAAGCTCTGCGAATTCAAGAAAAGACCTTCCTTCAACAAAGACACAATAAAGGAGTTCAATTTGCTCTTTATTAAGACTTTTTATCCCAGTAATTAAACGAGGATCTTCTAAGCTTTGAAGCCAATCGTCTATTCCTTTGGCAAAATATTCGTCTTTCACTGTTAATTCCTCCATAAATCTCTTGTGCATAGGATTTCTTTCTTCGCAGCTATTACAATCTGCATCTTCGATTTCTAAAGGTTGACTATGTTCCATAAACCTTCTATCAGCCGTATATTGGCTGTGAATATACTCCAACACTTCATCAATTTTCTTTTGAGGCATACCCGCCTTCTTACAGCACCTTACAATACGCTCAGCTTCTTTCTTCTCTCTGAGCACCGCAGTTTGATGATTGTATTTCATATCTTTCTCCTAAATTTCTGAATGTAGTAGCTTCCGAAATTTAGCGAGACTACGGACCACGAATTAGATTATTCGCCAACATAAAATCCCACCCTTTCGCCCAAGTAGACAAGGATGGGATTTCATCAACGGCAAATGGCCATGTGAAGTCGCGATAGCATCATAGATTTTCCATCCTGATCTACCACGGCTATCCGATGGCCGCCAGCATTTTATTCTTCTTTAGTCACAACATCGGATATAGCCTGGCCAGCCGCCTGTTGTGACCTATGGTAATATATGGCACCAATAGAATCCTCTGATATTAAACATGCAGATTATCCTATATGCACATAGCTTCGTTGTGGTTCTTACACGTACATGTTATAATGATTTACAGAGATGCATTGCAAAACCAACAACTATTTACAAAACAAGCATATATGAATTGACACAAAAAGTAATTGTCGCTGTTTTGCAGTGTTTTTGCATTATTTTTTCAAGGGCAATAAAGGGTTTATTTATATGCGCAGGTACAATGCGGCGTACTTAATTAAATCAGTCCAAAACTATTTTTCAGAGTCTCAAGAAAATGCTGGGGCCCTGGTTCTTAATGCTATTGTCACGTCTTGTGGATTGAACATCCATGTTGATTCTAGAATGGTAAGTAATGTCGCACGAGGACTACCTATTCATAGTGATATATCGAACACCGCCACGATGAAAACGTCTTTCCCTAAAGTAAATGACTATGTTCTGTCTAATTTCGTTAATAATCGAACAGACATAGTTATCAACGGGTTATGTTCCGATCTTCTATCGTGTATGAAGGAAGACACATCTTTCCCTCCCAATACATTCTCCGATATATCCACCTTGCTTTCCGAAAAGAATTATAGTGAATTTATTACGACATCTATCCTTTCAGCTTTAACTCGCGATAATAGCCCACTAAGTTCCCAAATATCTAATCTTGATTCAGCTCTAATGTTAGAGACGGGTCACAAGTGTCCATTATGCGGAAAACAATTAACCCAAAAGAAAAAAGGTCAGTTTTTTTATAACTATAAGACGGTGAATATATTTCCTCGTAATTTAGATAAAAACCTTATCCCTAACTTTAACAAGATTAAACCTGCTCCTCGTGATTTAGAAAGTATCAACAACAAGATTGCTTTATGTAAATCGTGTGCGGATTCTTATGAGGCCATCCCTTCCTCGGAAGAGTATTCAA
>JAGAFN010000047.1 GCA_017612585.1 Bacillota bacterium
GATAAACGCTTTGCGTTCAGGTGATAATTTTCTTCTTCTCGCCATAATTAAATCCTCCTGGCTTGGTTTCATTCTACCATTCATCCAGGAGGATTCATACTTACTAAGTATTTAGTTTACACAGAATTATTTACACTCTCTGTTCAGAACTCTTATAAGTTAAGAACAATGCTTGTAACACTTAGCCTACAATTACTTCTGTAGATATAATTGACTCAAGAATAAGGCAGATTTCACGTTTGATTTCATATGCCTTTCCGTACTTTTGAGCATATTCTTTTTGCGCTTCTATATCATATTCTCCATTGTCCAATACTGGCATCATAATTTTTGTGTTGTTCAGTATTGTAAATGATAATTTCGTAAATTCATTTTCTCCGTTGTGCCCGGAGCGTCCCTTTTTCTTTGCTCTTAAAACCGGTTCAAGCACATAACGGATATAGTCATAGTGGACATTATCGACCTTTGGAACGAGTAAAAACCGATCTTCGTTTATGCTAAACCTTCCTTCCAATATAGTTATTTTGCCGGCTATTCCATTTCTCGATAATGAAATATAGCGACCATCGTAATCGTAGAAATCAACATAGGCTAGAGGCTTTATCGTATTGGCTGACCATACTGGATATTCGCCTTTATGCTGATTACAAAATGCGCGAGTACAGTTTCCGCCTCTTTTGAAATCAAAAAGTTGATTGAGAGGTACTTCCATATAGTTCCTATCATCTTCTGCGATTGTTATATAACTTTCTCTCAACTCATGATATTTTGCTCTTAAAATTTCCTTTTTCGCTTCGACCCTTTTATATTGGTCGGCTATCCTTTGCTGTTCTAATAAGTCATAATTACCGTTAGCATCGACAGGGACGGGAACAAGTGTTGTCTTGATATTTGACCACGTCAACGAAGGGACGCTTCCCTCCTTGACCTTCTTCTTAAACACAGCCCTTAACGTATGCTTAAAATAGTTTATATCTAAACTGTCATCTATAGGAATCAACACAGCTCTATGGCCGCCAATGTTGTATTTGCTATCTTTAATAATCTCGACAGTTCCTGCATACACTCCGTCTGTAGTATATGTTAAGTGCGGCTCAGAATACTCATAAGTATCAATGCTAGCAAATTTGCCTATAGTTGTGCCGGTATAAACCTCATATTCGCCTTTGTGGAAATGACAATATTTTTTTGTATATTTGCTATTTCCCTTCTTTATAGTAAAGAGTTGCTGTAGCGAGATTTGTTCTATTCTTCGTTCAGGCATGATAGTTCCTCCTTCTAGCTTGCCATTTCATCGCACACGGTATCTATAAAAGATTGCATTTCTGAAACGGTCATCGCATTAGCCTGTTCCTTGAATCCTAGTTGTACTTTTTCTTCATCTGTCCAACGGTTGTCTATAAACCAATCGTCTCCAGTTTTGAAAGAGGAAATTGGCAGGAATTTCAGTTTCCCGTCTTGTGCATAAGCATCTGCGAGAAATCTAGGCAGTTGTGTTTTATCATCAGCTTTATGATAATGCACATATTTACTTACAGCTTCGCCAAAATCATTATCGTCAATATCAAATCTATTTACATCTAACGACTCACCAATACTATTACAAAGATATGCAAATACAGGATGTTTTTGTGTGTCGTTTACATTTTCTTTTTTGATAATGGTCAACACAAAAGTCTTTTTGGGCGTATTAAAGAAAGTGTTTAATGGCAAAGATATTATCGCCTCAACAAAACAGGTCTTTATTATGTAATCACGTAGCTTCTGGTTCGCCAGATTATTAAAAATTCCATCCGGCAACACAATGTTGGCGGTGCCGCCCTTTTTTAAGGATTTTACTATCCATTCAAGGAATAAGCCTTCTACGCCTGAGCCTCCTTCTGAATAATAGCCTTTTGATTTAGCTTCGCTTGTGATAATAGCACTTTGATAATATGGCGGATTTGCTAGTATTAAATCATATTTATTTTCGTCCAAGTTATCCAACGTGCCACATATTGTCTTGCTAGATACAAACATTTTATTTAACAGCTCCTGTGAAAGCGTCTGAATGTCTGTAATATTGTTATTATCCTTAAATAGATTTGAATAATAAATAAGGGTATTTGCTTTAGCTAAGATTGTGGTAAGATCGTATCCACTTGTCGCACCCTTTTCGTCCATTTCTTTCTCGAAGCCAATCAAATCTAACCGCTTTGTAACAACGCCCCCTTGCAAACTAAAAGGGGAATCTATTTTCATAGAGGCTTCAAGTAGAAATTTACCAACACCGCACGCTGGGTCGCATATACTCATTCCTTCTTTAATGTCTACCATATTAACCATGCCTTGAACAATTTTTAATGGTGTAAAGTATTTCCCAGCATTTTGCTTGGATTTCTCTTGTTTCGTAAATGTTTCAAATAATTTTGACTTGAAATCTCTGCTTATGTTCAAGAATGGTCCGTTAGCTTTTTCGTATTCATAAAATAGTTTAAGAATGGCGTGGAAAGTTTTTGCATCAGTGCCGTTGCATCTATACATTCCCTTTGAATCCTTGAAGGCATGGAAAATTGTTCCGTTGATAATAGTAGTTTTATCTGGTGCAACAGGGAACAGAACATTTATAGTTTCTCGTGGCCCATAAAGATACTTATAAAGCACTTCCTCCTCAGTCACCTTATTGTATGATGTATAAATAGCATTAAAAGAATCATCGCCCTTAAGAATCCCTATATCAGATAAATACTTGAAAAGGAACAATTCTACAAAAGTATATAAAGAATCTTTTGGGGTAGCAAAACTAATGTTTTTAAGAATGCCACCTATTTTCATTGCTAGATTGGTTGGGTCACAATCTACGGTTTTTAGCAGGCAGTCATTAGTAGCAGAGATGGTTAAAGCAACACGGTTGATAAAATCTGCAAGTTTTAACTCTTCCTTTTTCGGCTTAATCTCTGTGCAGATTTCATTACCATTTTCATCTTTAATCCTATTTTCTGTATATGGGTTGTACCAATAAAATGATGTTCCATCCGAAACAACATAAATCTTTGCGCTTACATCTCTTGCGACATGGATTTCTTGTTTGACCGCTTTTTCTATTTTCTTTGCACTATCTAGTTCTGAAGGCACTTTAAATTCTAAAAACACCACAACGTGTTTATCTTTATCGACTATTAGGACATCTGGCTTCTTGCCTAGATTCACAGTAAGTGGCACGCCCTCTAACACTTTCTGTGCGACCAAATCACGGACAGTGGTCGCTCCGAGACTATAACAGGTATATTTGTCTAAAATACTTACGGGGTTAGAGTATAAATCGTTTTGAATAGTTTGCTCACTCATATTCTTCTCCTATCGTGCAACCATAACTATTAAAAGTATTATATCATTTTTCATAGTAGAAGCAAGAAAAAAGAACAAGTTCGCTCTACCTAAAACCGTTTTATACCTTGCAACTTCAACGATTTATGATATAATTAAATTGTTCGAAATCAAAAAAACGAACAAAAGAAAAAGCACCGAACTATGGATTTGAGACCCCGTTTCGATGCTCCTACTAATCGCAAGGTTAACCCTTGCTCTCTTTAGTTATATTTTACATTTTATGAGGCAAAAGTCAAACGATAAAGCTAAAAATCTTAAATTTCTTCTTCAGGGGCTTATCTCCGCTATGGCTGGAGATCCGTCTTCTTTTGTTGTTAATCCTGGAGCCGATTTTACGAGAAAGCGTAAGCTCGACTTCGCAACCCTTATAAACCTCATCCTTTCTATGAGGGGCAATTCCATAAGCAAAGAACTTTTGGACTATTTTGAACCGCAAGACTTAATGACTGCTTCTGCCTTCGTGCAGCAGAGAGATAAGCTCCTTCCTGACGCATTTGAACATCTATTCCACGAGTTTAACAGAGCTTGCTCTGATGATTTAACCTATGAGGGCTATCATCTTTTGGCGGTTGACGGCTCTGATATTAACATACCAAAGAACCCTGACTCCGATACATATTTCGAGCAAGGTTTTAACCAGTTCCATATAAACGCCTTGTACGACCTTCTCAATAAAACCTATACGGATGTTGTCATACAGCCTTCGCCCAAAGAACATGAGGAGCGAGCGGCTATCGAAATGATTGGTCGCTTGTCTTTGCCATATAAATCAATTCTTATTGCTGATAGAGGGTATGAGTCCGTTAACCTCGTTGAGCATATTAGAAGAACACCAAACCTTGACTTCCTAATCAGAGTTAAGAATGCAGGCACGAGGGAGACAAGAACCCTTCCTATGTGTGACCTCGACATAGACATATCCTTTGAACTTCGCACCACCCAAAGGAAGGAAGATAAAGAAGCCTTCGCGTCTGGTAGAGCTAAGTATATCGCAGGCAAATCTAAGTTTGGTAAAGACAGATATACGGCTTGGGATTTTGAGTCTCCGTTTAAGATGACCTACAGGGTGGTTCGTTTCAAGATTACCGAGGATACTTATGAAACAGTTATTACTTCTCTTGATAGAGATACCTTCCCACCAGAAAAAATCAAGAAACTCTATGGTATGCGTTGGGGGATTGAGACATCTTTCCGGGAACTCAAATACGCTATTGGAGCCATCAACTTCCACGCCAAGAAGGAACACTTTATTATCCAGGAAATATTCGCGAGCCTCATAATGTATAACTTCTGCGAAAGGATTACGCTCTCCGTTGTTATATCCCAGAAGGATAGTCGCAAACACACATATCAGGTCAATTTCACAATGGCCATCCACATTTGCAGGGATTATTTCTCATCTAGCAGACCACCTCCGGATATTGCGTTTCTGATTAAGAGGTACATTCTTCCTGTCCGTGAGGGCAGAGCAGATAAGCGCAAAATGAGAGCACAGAAAGTAATAACCTTTATCTACAGGGTTGCATAGCCTAACCCTTAATTTCTTATGCAATAAAACGCAGTTGAGGGCATAGAAAAAGAGCCTGTTTCGAGGATTATCCTCTGGCAAGGCTCTTATTCTTTTGTCTTAACCCTTAACTTAATGGGTTTTTGCCTATTTAGCAAGGGTGAACCCAGATTTCTGGATTCTTGTCCTTAACTAAATGACATTGGTACGCTCACTACTCAAAAAAAGTCATGTCATAGCCGATAGGTTTATAGAACTTTGCTTTCAGTTCTTCGCGCGTTAGTCCATCCGTTTCCTTCAGACCCATGAGCCAGCAAGCTTTGGCGTATGCAGATTCCAGCGTCATATCATAAGTTTCAAGAAGATCAAGGTCTGCCTTCACGTCATGACCGACCTGATAGATTCCCATGTCGCTTCCCTCTTGAACAACCTGGGTCGCAACTATTACGAGCACATCGTGCACCGATGCTTGGTTCTTGAATTCATCCATCAAATAGTTCGGTATTCCGCCCACCCCAAAACTCTCAACTATGATGCATTCATATTTATCAAAGAGATATTTGAGAACCTCAGGCGACATTCCTGGTGTCATCTTGAGGATGAAGACTTTGTCGCTCATCCTCTCCGACCACTTGGTTGGCTTTGATAAATCAAAATCCTTGATATATCTATGTATCTTTCCGTCCTGCACCACGGCAAGATTCGGAAAGTTAATGCTGGAGAACGCATCAAAGCTCTTGCTCCTCTCCTTCTTGGCTCTTGTTCCCGCAATAACTTTGCCGTCGAAGACTATCATGACTCTGTGCGAATCATCGTTTGCGGCAACGGCAATGCTATCTCTTAAGTTTCTTCTCGCATCAGTGTCCGCAGAGTTGATTGGCTTCTGTGAACCGGTAACGACTATCGGCTTTACTGAGTGCCTAATCATATACGAAAGCGCAGCAGCCGTATAGGCCAGCGTATCAGTTCCGTGGCATATTACAAATCCGTCGTATGCGTCATAGTTTTCTTTGATAGCGGAAGCGATGAGCATCCATTCGCTCGGGGTTACATCGGTGCTATCGATATTGCAAACCTGAAGCGTCTCTATAAGAGCATACTTTTTTACTTCCGGAACGTGCTCGAGAATCTCTTCCGCAGTGAGCACAGGCATAAGTCCCGATTCCGTTTCCTTGCACGCAATCGTTCCTCCGGTTCCTATCAAAAGAATCTTCTTATCGTACTCCATATTACTCATCGCCGCCTTGATTCTCCTCGTCCTTAAACTCACTGCAATCTCTCTTAGCATCGACTTCGTCAGCGTCGACTCTTCCTCTCTGCTCCTCACCGCGCTCAAGTACCTTCTCCATGAATATTCTCTGCGGCTTCATACCGAGCGACGTATAGAAATTATATGCGGGTTCATTGAATGCCCAGACGTTAAGCAAGATACTATCAAAGTCCCCATCCTTCTCCGCATAAGAAAGCACATATTCATAAAGCTTTCGACCGATGCCCTTTCCTCGCGACTCTTCATCGACACATATATCATCGATGTATAGCGAACGCTTTGCCTGAAGGACGCTATTTCCTAGGTTCTCATGAATCTCGCAGAAGGCATGTCCGAGCACCGTTTCGTTTCCATCTCCGTCCGCCTCGACGCAGACAAAAACCGGATTCATTTCGTTTCCGATGAAGTTGTGCTCAACATCCTCCGCAGTAAACTTTGTATCCTTCTTGAATATATCAGGCCTTCCGTTATAGTGAACAAGATTGACCTGCACCAGAAGGTCCATAACCTTTGGAACATCTTGCGCCTCAAGCGGTCTTACGTATATACTCTTTTCGCTCATAGATATATCTCCTTTCGGTTATCTATGTATAATCTCATTTTCATTCAAAAAAAGACATACTGAACTAATCCGTCATCTGAATCGCGTAGTTAAATACTTCCGCGGGTGCATTTGTTCTAAACGACTCCGCTTCTATTAGTCCTATCTTCAGTTTCTTCATTCTCTGATACATACGCTTGGGGCTCGTTCCATATTCTTTGACCGGGTAAGTCGTTGCGATTATTCCCTTTGCGCTTGCACCTGCGAGCCTGCTCGCCATGAATCCAACTTCGTAGAGATCTCCAGATACCGGTTTTCTCATCTTGCATGAAATAAAAATCGGAACCGAGCGCTTCATGACCATAACGTCAATCTCGTTATCCTCCGTATCAACGTTATCCCCCTCGTACCAGTCGATTACCACTCCGACCTCGGCCTCGTCATAGACCTCGAGTGCCTTGATATAGATATAGAACTCGAGCCAGATTCCAAATGTCGTTATATAGCCCCTTCTCCTCTTGTCCGTAAATCTATAAACTCGCTCTGATCCATTCTCGTTGTTATCTATGCGCGTCCAGAATCCGTAGTCCTCGAACGCATCCTCAATTGCCGAAAGTCCCTTCTTGGTCTTGCTTATGTTAATTGGAACCTCGACCTCCATACCATTCGTTTGGCTCACTCTGTTTGCAATATGCTGGCAAAGCTTCTGCCAATCAGGCATATTGTCAAAGATAACTTCGCACACTGCAATTACATCATCGAACTCTTCTTCCGGCGGAAGTTCTCTTGACTCACGCAACCTCTTTGCTCCGATTGCCGTAAGGCAATCATCAAGCGTAAGGTGGTTAACTTTTTTTATTACTTGGCCGCTTTCCACATCAAGCGCATTTTCGCGTTTTACGTCTATGTAGATAGCCTTAATATTGTGGTCCTGCGCGGCCTTGTATCCACAGGCGCTCATGAGCTCACTTCCGCCCGTAAGGTCAATATACTCAACATCTTCACCATAAGCATCTATTAAGCGTTCAAGATTTTCCCTTATGTCTGAAAGATCGTCTACTGTGACAGGATAGAATTCAACTTCCGTTCCAGGAAGACGCTTACTTATTGCATCCGAAACATTCTGCGAGTCTCGCCACGTAAGATTCCTCTTGTCAATCAAAAAGCACACCTTGTCCGGCTCCAAGGTTATAACCGGGAGAAGTGTGCTCACTATATCCTTATCAAAGAAATCAATCTGTACCATATCGCGCTCTTCTGTTAATCAATAATTTATTGCATCGACCACGCCCGGGCGTACATTAAAGAATTTCATCAGAGTCCAAAATCACAGTGAAAGGTCCGTCATTCACGAGGCTCACCTTCATATCTGCACCAAAGATTCCTCGCTCGACTCTTTTTTCACCGAGTTCTTCCCTGCATCTATCGATAATGTATTCGTATATTTCTTCCGCAGGATCGGGTGCACCTGCATTTATAAAGCTCGGCCTATTTCCCTTCTTGCAATCAGCGTAGAGAGTGAACTGCGAGATAAGAAGAAGCTTTCCATCGACCGAATTCAAGTCTAAATTAGTCTTTCCATCTTCATCGTCAAAAATCCTCAAATTGACGAGCTTCTTGACGAGTTTGTCTGCAATTAATTTTGCATGCCCAAGGTCAACTATTTCTGCATCGCAGCCAGCATTCGCTTTGTCGCAGCCGGCGTTCTTATCAGATAAATCCTCTGCGCTCACACCTATGAAAACTAGAAAGCCTTTATCAATTTTTCCTGCGATTTCTCCGTCAACTTTTACGTCCGCCGAAGAAACTCTCTGGATAACAAATCTCATATCTCGCGTCTTCCTTCTATCGCTTTCAGAAGCGTAACCTTGTCCGCAAATTCCAAATCGCCTCCGACCGGAATACCGTTAGCTATGCGCGTAACTTTGATTCCTGACGGTTTAATGAGCCTCGCAAGATATGTTGCAGTCGCTTCACCCTCGATATTCGGATTTGTTGCGATAATGAGTTCCTGCACTTCGCTGTTCTGCAGCCTCTTGATGAGCGACTTGATATTGATATCCTCAGGACCTATTCCGTCCATCGCGGAGATAACTCCGTGAAGAACATGGTATTTACCGTCAAACTCACCGATTCTTTCAATAGCAACGACATCCTTGGGACTCTCGACGACGCAGATTACGTCTTTACGCCTCTCCTCGTCGCTACAAATATCACAAGGGTCCTTGTCCGTGAAGTTTCCGCAGCAGGAACAATACTTGAGGGTTCGCTTGGCTTCCACTACTGCGTCCGCCAGAGCCTCCGCCTCTTTCTCGCTTAACGAGAGTACATGAAACGCAAGCCTCTGCGCGGTCTTATCCCCTATTCCCGGAAGCTTTGATAGTTCGTTTATTAATTTACCTAAAGACTTCGGATATTGTTTCATCACATCATGCCCGGGATATTAAGTCCACCCGTAATGCTGCTCATCGCAGATTCTGATGCCTCTTCAACCTGGCGCATCACTTCATTCACAGCAGCAACAATCAAATCCTGAAGCATTTCAACATCGTCCGGATCGACAACTTCTTTATCGATTGTTAGCGATTTGATTTCCTTTGCTCCGTTTGCAACTACAGAGATTGCTCCACCGCCTGCAGTAGCCGTGAATTCCTTCTCCTCAAGCTCAGCCTGGAGCTGCTCAATCTGCCTCTGCATGGCCTGAGCCTGCTGAAGCTGCTTTTGCATATTGCCGCCGCCGCCAAATCCTCCTGCAGGTCTACTCTTTGGCTTCTTTCCGGCCTTCATTCCCTTTCCCATTTCTGTTTCCTTTCTATCATTTATCTATTTGCCCATTGTTTATTGCTATTGTTTATTGCGTATTCGACTTTACAATTTCCCGAAAGCCATTTCTGTGTTTATTCTATTATCGGTTTCACATTGAGATCCGCTTCCAGTTCCCTCGCCAAAGCCTCAAACTCTTCGTCCGAAGTTCTTTCATCGTCCGCTGCGATGTTAACTCCGCTATCAACGCCGTCATCGTCCGCTGCGGTGCTCACTCCGCTATCAGATGCTCCAATGTTCACAATATCCTTAAGTGGAACCTCTTCTCCAAGGAAACTCTGCTGCGCGGGCTCGTCCTCGCTCGGCTCTGCAAATACAGTTACCATCTTTAGAGCCTTACCTGTCTCCGCCTCCATTGCATTTACAAAGTCATCGCGATTTTTCTCAACCTGCTCCATCGCATATTTGTTTGTGAAGATAACCTTGAAGTCGCTTTCGCTTATTCCTGCAAGAGAGCTGCTCAGCTTAGCCATCACCATGCTACCACGGCTTCCTACTCTGTCCCAAACGGCCTCCCAAATAGCAGAGAGATTACCTTTTGCTGCCGTAGATAATGCTTTTGCCTCTACATGTGCGGATTTTGCCTCCGCAGGTGTGGCTTTTGCTGCCGATTCTTGGTCAAAATGCTCACTTTTTTCCAGATTTCGGGTCTTTTCGGGTTGTTTTACAGGATTTGACCCGCCATCCACTGCTTTTTTGGCATTTTCATGGTCAGAAATCGCATTTTTCTCCGAAATGCGTGTCTTTTCATCATTTTTCTTTAAATTTGCTCGCAAATCAGCATCCACCGTCAAATCCGGTGCTCCCGCCAGCATCACTATTGCAAGTTCCATAAGGATTCGTGGCTGGCTCGAGTATCGCACGTCGTTCACCGTCTTTGACAAAGTGAGTATTCCGCGCTCAATTTCCGATATGTCCATGCCTCGGCTTTGCTCGATTAATTTGGCCACGTTCTCTGTTGACATATTGAGAATATTCTCCGGGTTATCGACGTACTTACTCACGAGCAGTGACCTATAATGCGAGAGCCAATCTGATACGAGCTGCTTGACGTCTTTTCCGTCGCGAAGAATTTCATCCAGCATCACTATTCCAGACGCTGCATCGCCACTCACAACCAACTCCGTGAGTTTGATAAAGAAGTCGTCTGCAACTGTTCCAAGATATTCAAGCACCGTATCTCTGTCAAGAGAATCTCCTCCGCCCGAGAGACATTGATCGAGAAGCGAGAGTCCATCTCTTACTGATCCGTCGGCATTTGATGCAAGGAGCCTAAGAGCGTCATCCGTAATCTTAACTCCCCTCGCGTCGCAGATTTTCTTCATATGCTCCGCAATCTTTACGTCAGGGATTCTTCTGAAGTCAAGCCTTAGGCATCTCGAAAGAATAGTCTGAAGAAGCTTCTGCGGATCGGTTGTCGCAAGGATGAACATGACATTCTCCGGCGGTTCTTCGAGTGTCTTAAGGAGTGCGTTTAGAGCCTGCGTAGTCAGCATATGCGCTTCGTCTATGATATATACTTTTTTCTTTCCTACTGCAGGCGGATAGTTCACGCTCTCGCGGAGCTCGCGAACATTGTCAACGCCGTTATTTGATGCGGCATCGATTTCAATCATATCGATGAAAGAGCCTTCTTTGATTGCGAGACACGAAGGGCAGCATCCGCATGGCTTTTCGCCCTCGCCCGTGCAGTTAACGGCCTTGGCGAGTATCCTTGCGGTCGAAGTCTTACCTGTTCCCCTCGTCCCGCAGAAAAGATAGGCATGACCAACCGTCCCTGTGGCAACCTGGTTCTTCAGTATCTTTACTATATGTTCCTGCCCCAGAATTTCATCAAAGGTCTCAGGTCTTTCGGTTCTATATAATGCTGTGTACATACTTCTCCTACATCTTATAATGCCGAACGCGTTTTGTTGATATCCGCAACATAAAAACCTACTCGCGCATTCTAAAAATATTGCCCTTTAATAGCTCCGCAGGTTAGGAGAAGGCTTATCTGCGGCACATGCAAAAATCCGCTTATTGCTGCTTCCTTCCGGACCTGACAAGGTTCACGGCATCACATTGCGCAGGACCCAAACCATGCCATACGAAGCTATTAAAAGGCAATATTTGATTACCTAAATATTATATGTTTTTTGGCCTTTACTGTCAACGAATGGGGCTGCCTCAATTCCACTTCTTTTACGGCATAAAAACCGCTCAAAACGGCCGTTTTACGCCTTCTCATCCGGCAAAAACTTTAGGATAGCATCCGCGTCCCTATATCCCTTTCTATAGAGTACTTCCATGTCCTCGTTACGTCTTTTGAGCATCCTCATATCGCCGATGCTGTCCGGCGCGACTATGAGAACTTTGCCCTCTTTTTCGAGATCCTTGGCCTTATCCAAATTCCAGTTATATACGTCTCCCCTTATGGCCATTTTCTTGGCGCAGTTCGGATAATTGAGTTCCAAAAGTTTTACAATCGGGATATCTTCCATGGTCTCGCAGTAATAATCCTTTGGACGAGTGAGTAAAATTACCACTCTGTCGCATCCGGCCTCAAGGGCTTTATCTATCGGAATTGGGTCCCCGAGTCCTCCGTCAAAATACTCTCGCCCGTTAACGGTATATGCCCTGTTTACAATCGGGACGCAGGAGCTTGCGCCGATTACACCGTAGTTATCGCGCTCGATTTTGCTTCCGTCAAAATAAACAGGTTTCCCCGTCTCCGCGTCTGTCGCTACGATTATGAACTGTCTTCCCTTCTCGAACTCCGCTTTCATGGCGTCATAGTCCAAAGGGTATTCGCCCGCCGTATTGGAAAGCTCGCCATATATATAATCCAAATTTATATAAGATCCCGTCATCGCAAGATTGTGAAATCCCATATAGTCGGAGCGATGCGAATACTCCATATAGAACCTATAGTTTCTCCCGCGCTGCCCCGCAAGATAAGACGAGAGATTGGCAGCACCCGCAGATACTCCTATGCAGCAATCAATGCGTATCCCGAGGTCCATTAATCGATCGAGCACACCAACTCCGTATATATCGCGCATTCCTCCGCCTACGTCAATTATTCCAGTCTTCATCGCACAATTTCTCCTGATCCAAACCGGCTCATAAATCTTTTCGCCTTCATCGCACAACTTCTCCCGACTCGAGCCAGCTCAAAACCGTCTCTTCGTCCACGATTGGGATTCCGAGTTCCTTGGCTTTTTTGTTCTTTCCGGAGTTTGATGAAACGTCATTGTTTATGAGGTATGAGGTCTTGGCGCTTACCGACCCCGAAACCTTTGCTCCGCATGCTTCAAGCTCCGCCACGAGAGCATCCCTGTTGGCAAAATGATTTAGCGAGCCCGTTATAACAAAGGTGAGCCCCGCCATGAAATCCTGCCCCTTCTCAAATGTCTCGTCTATTTTGATTACGGAGAGGAGTTCCTCAATCTCGGCCTTGTTCTCGGGATCGTCAAAAAAGCCCCTGTAACCTGAAGCCAGGACCTCTCCGACTCCCTCTATGGTCTTGAGTTCGCCCAAACTTATATTCTGCATCTTATCCCAGCTATTCTCGCAGGCCTTGGCGATCACCTTGGCATTGGCCGTCCCTATTCCGGGGACACCGAGAGCGCAGAGGAGCCTGTCCGGCGTCGTGTGTCTCGCCTTCTCGGCTGCAGCGATAAGCTTGTCATACGACTTCTCTCCGAAGCCTTCCATCGAAACTATTTCAGACTTAAATCTATCCATGCGGAAGATGTCCGCAGGCGTCTTTAGAATTCCCCTCGCTATGAGCTTCTCTATGGACATTTCCGAAAGCCCGTCCACATCCATTGCATCACGTGCAACAAAATGAGTAAAGCTCTTTATCTTCTTTGCAGGGCATTCAGGATTTATGCAAAAGAGTGTCTTTACTCCGGTCTCGTCGTGAATCTCCGTATGCCCACCGCAGACCGGACACGTTTCGGGAATATGTAAGTTTCCGCTCCTCGTCAGGTTCTCCGCAATCTGCGGAATAATCATATTGGCCTTATATACCTGCACCGTGTCTCCAATTCCGATTTGGAGTTCTTCCATAATGCTTATATTATGTAGCGATGCTCTCGATACCGTAGTACCCTCGAGCTCAACAGAATCAAAAATCGCAACCGGGTTTATAAGCCCCGTCCTCGATGCGCTCCATTCTATTTCTCTAAGCGTGGTCTCCGCAATTTGGTCGCGCCATTTAAACGCTATCGCGTCCCTAGGGAACTTTGCCGTCACACCTAGCGAAGCACTGTATGCGATGTCGTCATAAATAAGAACGAGTCCGTCCGAAGGAAGCGGATTCTTCTCTATCGCATGCTCAAATTCATCCACGGTCTTAACCACGGTTCCGCTGTTCACCCTCTTGTACTCGACCACATCAAAACCCTGACCGGAGAGCCACTTCATCTGCTCCTCGCGGCTATTTGAGAAATCGACTTCCCCAGCGCTCACGAGCGAGAACGCATAGAATCTAACTCTCCTCTCCGCAGTCACCTGGCTATTAAGCTGGCGCACCGAACCCGAGCAGAGATTCCTCGGATTCTTATACTTTGCATCGAGCTCCGGAATCGCTTCATTTATCTTCTCAAAATCCTCATAAGTGATTACGGCTTCACCTCTGATTACGAGTTCGCCGTCAAATGGAATCGAAAGCGGAACATTTACAAATGTCTTTGCATTCGCCGTAATTACTTCGCCAACTTCTCCATTTCCCCTCGTAACCGCCTTATCGAGCTTTTTGTTCTTATACGTAAGAACTATCGTGAGGCCATCAAGTTTCCAGGAGAGAAGTCCCTCCTGGTTTCCAAGCCACTCGGCTAGCGCCTCTCTATCCTTGGTCTTGTCGAGCGAAAGCATCTTCTTTGGATGCGCTTCCTTTGGAAGTTCCGAAAGGACTTCGTAGCCGACTCTCTGAGTCGGGCTTCCCGCGAGAATCATTCCTGTTTCTTTTTCGAGTTCCTCGAGCTCGTCATAGAGTTTGTCGTACTCAAAATTGGACATGATCTCTCTGCCCTCTACGTAATATGCCTTTGCCGCCTCGTTTAAGATGCGGATTTTTTCTTCCATCAGTTTTTTGACGTCCATCGTTTCTCCTAGGTGGCTATTCTGTGTTTAAGCTGACTTGCCGACGTTCAATACTATTGCTGCCGGCATTAGATTATATCTTCTTTATCGGTGCTATTCCCTTCGCAAGTTTCTTTGTCCCCACGCTCGCAAAGTTTACCGTAACCGTGCTCGATGTCACATCCGTAACATGCCCGACTCCGAACTTGGCATGCTCCACGATATCGCCTATCTCGAATTCGCTCTCTCGTTCTTCCTGAGCGACCTGCTTCTTGAGTGCGTCCTTTGCCGCCTTGAGCGCATTAAACGGATTATATCCCGCGTAATCGTCATTTGCATATCCGTCAAATGATCCTGTCGGAACCCCAGGCCCCGCGACTCTGCCCATGCCGTAGTCGTCGTTTCTAATGTATATCGAGTCTCCCGTCATGACCTTGGGATCGATTTCACGGAGGAACTGCGACTCTCTGGTATATTCCGTACGGCCATAAATGGTTCTTATCGCTGCGCTCGTAAGAAAGAGCCTTTCCTTGGCCCTAGTCATACCGACATAGCAGAGCCTTCGCTCCTCCTCCATCTCTTCCAGAGAATCAAAACTCCTATGTCCCGGGAAAAGTCCATCTTCCATACCGGGAAGGAATACCACCGGGAACTCTAGTCCCTTGGCACTATGCATCGTCATCATGACCACCGCGTCCTGCGTCTCGTCGTGATTGTCAACATCCGCCATAAGAGAGATCTTCTCCATAAAGCCTGCTAGCGTGGGACCGCTCTCATCCGATGTGAAATTTCCGGCCAACTCATCCGCGAACTCTCCCGCAAAATCAAGATCTGGTTCTGCAGCCACCCCCGCGTAAGCCTCGCCAGCCATCTCACGCTCGTCTACCAGCACGTCTAGCTCACTCTCATCAATGAGCCGTTTCATCCCCATCTCCTGCTCATAGTCATAGATTACGGTCTTGAATTCCATCAGGTTTTCGATTCTGCCCTCAGCCTCTATTGTGTTTTCTTTTTCGAGCGCAGAGAGATATCCTGTCTTAACCAGGAGCTGGTCGTAGATATCCGAAACTCGGAGGTTATCCTGCTCCTCTCGGCATAAATTGATTATCTCAACCATATTCTTTACTTCTGAATATGCTTTGCCGGGAAGCGTCGCAAGAACTTCCTCGCTTCCAAGGGCCTCCAGCATGCTCTCGCCCCTCACGGCAGCGAAAGCCTGAAGCTTGTCGATCGTCTTTTCGCCGACACCGCGCTTTGGTTCGTTTATGATGCGCCTAAGCGACATATCGTCCTTTGGATTAACAACAAGGCGCATATATGCCATGATGTCCTTTATCTCTTTTCTATCGTAATATCTGAGCCCGGAGAGCACCCTGTAGGGTATACTCCTCGCGGTCAGTGCCTCTTCAAACTGTCTGGACTGCGCATTGGTCCTATAGAGAATCGCAAAGTCCTTATAATGCCAGTCGCCTCCGTCAGGCCTTCCACCGTCAACAAAGAGCGCAATCTCACTCGCAACGAACTGTGCCTCATCCTTCTCCGTATCCGCGCGTTCATAGACGATCTTTTCTCCGGCTTCTTTATCAGTCCAGAGTTTTTTGTCCTTTCGTCCTTTGTTGTTTTCTATTACTGAATGTGCGCCCGCGAGAATGTTCCCGTAGGAGCGGTAGTTCTGCTCAAGCTTTACAATCTTGGCATTCGAAAAATCGTTTTCAAAGTCCAGAATATTTCTTATGTCGGCACCGCGCCATTCATAGATGCACTGATCGTCGTCACCTACAACGCAGATATTCTTGTGGTCCTTTGCGAGCATCTTGATAAGTCTGTACTGAATGTGGTTTGTGTCCTGATACTCATCGACCATAATATAGCGGAAGCGACGAACGTATTTTTCGAGTATATCTTTTCTCTGCTCAAAGAGCTTGACCGCATTGAGCAGAAGATCGTCAAAGTCCATCGCATTGTTTTCTTGGAGTCTCTTTTCGTAGAGCTTGTATGCCTTTACAAGCGCAACAGATTTCGGATCCGTTCCCGAAACTTCCTCAAAGTCATCCGGACTTATTCCCTGCTCCTTCTTCTCGCTTATTACAGCAAGAATATACGAAGGCTTATAAGACTTCGTATCGAGATTTAGTTCCTTGATTATATTCTTTGCTAGTGTCTTTTGATCGGTGGTGTCGTAGATAACAAAATTCTTGTCGTATCCGATTGCGTCCGCGTCCTGGCGAAGAATCCTAAGGCACATCGCGTGGAACGTCATTATCCACATGCCAAATGTATTTCCCGTGAGCCTTTCGACGCGCTCGCGCATCTCGGTTGCGGCTTTGTTTGTAAACGTAACCGCCAAGATATTATACGGTCTTATTCCCTGCTCGAGCATATACGCAATCCTATGCGTCATAGTGCTCGTCTTTCCGGATCCCGCGCCCGCAAGAATGAGAAGCGGGCCGTCTATATACTTAACAGCTTCGCGCTGCTTGTCATTTAATTTAGTTAAATCCATCTCGTCTCCTCGTACCCATTTATTCTATCATATCGAGACTCACAATTGAACGTCATAAGGTACCGAAAAGCGACCAAAAGAAACTTCAAAAAAGCAAAAAAGAAAAACTCGCAAGTCCGTCTTGCGAGCATGTCCTAATCCTTTAGTCCTTAGACTAATATTACATATTGATTGTCGGAGCACAGTTCGGAAGCATCGGAGGAGCAAGCTCTCCATCTACTGTCGGAAGTTCTGGTGCTTCGAGTGTTCCTTGAGCTTCAGGAAGCTCAGGAGCTGCTGTATTATCTAAAGCGAAAACCGCACTTGCCATCATGATACCCATAACGAGGAGTGCGATCAGAGTTACGATTGTGAATGCTTTCATTGATTTCTTCATTGTTTTGCCCTTTCGGTAAACCATACTTCATTCATCAGGATACCTTTAGTATAGATACCGTTTATTACCGAAATGTGCTATTTCCACTACCGTTTTGTTACTTTATAAATCACCCTTAAGTAACACTTATCGCGCCTTAAAACGTTGGCTTTTAGCCATTTTTACACGAAAAGGTTGAAACTTCAACAATTATACGCATTTTACCCGTTTTCAGAAGTGTTCCTTATGTGTGATTTGATCAGAGTAACAGAAAAATTTTTTTCAATTTTTTTCGCATTTTTTAGCATAATTTCAAGAAAACAGTGATGTATTATTCCGCGAACGTTTCCGCAGGAATGGGTACAATTACACGAAATAAAAGCAGAAGCTCTGTGAGGTTGACATCAGTGACGAGCGCAAGCATTCTATTGGCTAAACTTGTTTAGCCAATAGAATGCTGCAAGCGAGGAATCATTGATGCAACCTCCAGAGGTTCAATTTTATTGAAGTTGTAATTGTCCATTCCGAGGACTAGTGAGGGAATAATATGTCACTGTTTTTCTCGGAACTAGAGCACAAAAAAGAAGAACCTCTTATGAGGTTCTTCTCTGTTTACACTATTTAGATAATTATACAAGTTCCAAGAACACTACTTCCGCGGCATCGCCCCTTCTGGGTCCAAGTTTTAGAATTCTGGTGTAACCACCGTTTCTCTCCTTGTACTTTGGAGCGATCTCGTCAAAGAGCTTTGAAACAACATCTTCATCAAAGATATATTCCATTGCCTGACGTCTGTTCTTTACGTTTGTCTCTTCGGTAGTATTCTTTGCAAGAGTGATGAGCTTCTCAGCTTCGCGTCTTGCTTCCTTTGCTCTCGTGTCCGTGGTTTGAATCCTTCCTTCTCTGAGCAGGTCTGTAACCAGATTTCTCAGCATGGACTTGCGATGAGCAGAAGGTCTACCAAGTTTTCTATATCCCGGCATTTTACTTCCTCCTTATTATTCATCGCTAGGTCTAAGGCTAAGACCCAGCTCAGCAAGTTTCTTCTTGACTTCGTCCAGAGACTTCTTTCCGAGGTTTCTGACCTTCATCATATCTTCTTCTGTCTTCTCTGTCAGTTCTTCAACGGTGTTGATGGAAGCTCTCTTGAGACAGTTGTAGGAACGCACCGAAAGTTCGAGTTCGTCGATTGTCTTATCGAGTGCTTTCTCCTTCTGATCTTCCTCTCTCTCTACCAGGATGGACATTCCGCTTGCGGCTTCGTCCAGGCTGATGAACTGATTAAGGTGCTCCTGCATAATCTTGGCGCCGATTGAAACGCCCTCTTCAGGAGAAACCGATCCGTCTGTCCAGATTTCCAATGTGAGCTTATCAAAGTCCGTAACCTGACCTACACGGGTATCCTCTACGAGGTAGTTTACTCTGCGGACAGGTGTGAAGATTGAATCCACCGGAATTACTGAAATCGGTGTGTTTTCGTTTTTGTTCTGCTCTGCAGGAACATATCCTCTACCTTTTCCGATATTGATTTCCATAACCAGCGTTGCGTTATCTTCGAGAGTTGCAATGTGCTGGTCAAGGTTGTAAATCGTAAGGTCGGAATCACCGATAATGTCAGCTGCGGTAACTTCCTTTGGTCCCACAGCATTTATGATAACGCGCTTTGTGTCTTCACCGTCAAGTCTGATGGCGAGCTTCTTAAGGTTCAGGATGATTTCCGTTACGTCTTCCTTGACACCCGGAATGGTGCTGAACTCGTGAAGAATTCCATCGATCTTGACTGAAGTAACCGCAGCTCCCGGAAGAGAGCTAAGAAGAATTCTTCTCAGGCAATTGCCAAGAGTAAGACCATATCCTCTCTGAAGCGGTTCAACAACAAACTTTCCATAAGTCCCGTCATCGCTGATTGTCTTGCTAATTGTCGGCTTTTCGAATTCTATCATTAAAGTCCTCCTTCCCTAATAACAGCATTAACTTATTGAACGCTATTACTTGGAGTACAACTCGACGATCAGACGCTCTTCGATTGGAGTATCAATCTGATCTCTTGACGGATCTGCAAGTACTCTTCCTTCGAGCTTTTCTCTGTCAACAGAGAGCCATCCCGGAACGCCTACCTGCATCTCTTTGATTTCCTTGAACTTCGGAGAGCTCTGGCTCTTTGCCTTAACTGCGATTACATCGCCCGGCTTAACCTGATATGAAGGTATGTTTACCTTCTTGCCGTTTACAGTATAGTGGCTGTGCACTACGAGCTGTCTAGCCTCGCGACGTGTCATAGCAAGACCCATTCTATATACGACGTTGTCCAGTCTTTCTTCGAGCATTACGAGAAGGTTTTCACCCGTGATACCCTTCTTCTTTGCTGCCTTTTCAAAAGTATTTCTGAACTGCTTTTCCTGAACTCCGTAGATGAATTTGGCTCTCTGCTTTTCTCTAAGCTGAATGCCGTAGTCACTCATCTTTCTGAAGCTCTGTTTTGGCTTACGTCTTGATTCTTTATAAATTCCCATATGGCTGGGATCTAACTGAAGTGATCTGCATCTCTTAAGGATTGGATCTTTATTAACTGCCATGTTCTATATTCCTCCCTTCTTAAACTCTTCTTCTCTTCGGCGGTCTGCAGCCGTTGTGAGGAATAGGAGTGATATCTTTGATCATTGTGATTTCAAGACCTGCTGCCTGAAGAGCACGGATTGCGGCTTCACGTCCTGCGCCCGGACCCTTTACATAAACTTCTACGGTCTTGAGACCATGTTCCATAGCAGCCTTTGTTGCTACCTCTGCGGCACTCTGTGCAGCAAACGGTGTGGATTTACGCGATCCACGGAATCCCAGTGAACCTGCACTGGACCAGGAAAGGGCATTGCCGTCCATATCGGTGAGAGTCACCAAAGTATTGTTGAAGGTGGACTGGATATGCGCCTGGCCTTTTTCTATATTCTTGCGATCTTTTCTTTTTCTTCTTACGTTAGTCTTCTTTACTTGCTTAGCCATTTCATCCTACCTCCTTCCTATTTCTTCCTCTTACCCACTGTACGCTTGGGGCCTTTTCTTGTACGGGCATTGGTTTTGGTTCTCTGTCCTCTTACGGGGAGACCTCTTCTATGCCTGATACCTCTGTAACTACCGATTTCCATGAGTCTCTTGATGTTGAGGTTAACGTCTCTTCTTAAGTCACCCTCTACAGAATACTCATTGTCGATAATCTTTCTGATGCGACCAGCCTCTTCTTCCGTAAGGTCCTTAACTCTCGTGTCAGGATTTACACCGGCTTTCTCGAGGATGATAGCGGCTGTTGGTCTTCCTATACCGTAGATATAGGTTAGACCGATTTCAACTCTTTTTTCTCTTGGTAAGTCTACACCGGCTATTCTAGCCATACTTTCCTCCTTCTCCTATCTTCCGTCACCTTCCGGGGGTGATATAGACAGGAAACTTCTTTAACAAATTGTTACAACCATCGGCGCCCGGTACATAAAGCCGACAATCGTTTTAATATAAACGTAAGTTGCGGTATTGTACTGCAGGACTTCCACAGCGCCGGTACTTAGCGGTTTCGAGTGACCTCCACTTGTGGATGGTCACGATGAAATCGGTTAGTACCGCTGCGCGAGGACTAAGCGCGAGCGGTCCTGCAGTACAATGGCCGTAACGCGCGTTTTCAATATTTAACCCTGTTTCTGCTTATGCTTTGGGTTTTCGCAGATGACCATTACCTTGCCATTTCTCTTGATAACCTTGCACTTTTCGCAGATAGGCTTTACTGATGCTCTAACTTTCATTTCTATCCTCCTTAAGCTCGATATCACTTGTCACGCCACACTATGCGGCCTCTTGTCAAATCATAAGGTGAAAGCTCAACCTTAACCGTGTCGCCCGGAAGAATCCTGATGTAGTTCATCCTGATCTTGCCGGATATATGGGCCAAAACTTCGAACCCGTTTTCAAGCCTTACCTTGAACATTGCGTTCGGCTGGGCATCTACCACGGTTCCGATGGCTTCTATTGTATCTTTCTTCGCCATACGTCGTACCTCTTATTCAACCAGCGTCAGTATTTCAGGACCATCTTCCGTGATAGCCACGGTATTCTCGTAGTGCGCGGAGTATTTGCCGTCCGTCGTCACTGCGGTCCAATTATTGAGCAGTGTATCCGTCTCGTAGGTTCCTACGGCTATCATCGGTTCAATTGCGAGCACCATGCCTTTTGCAAGCCTTGGTCCTCTTCCCTCTTTTCCGTAGTTCGGAATCTCCGGAGATTCATGTAAATCTCTTCCGACTCCGTGTCCTACAAAGTCCCTTATTACCGAGAATCCTTCGCCTTCCGCCTTCTCCTGAATTGCGTGTGAGATGTCTGATAATCTGCATCCCACCTTGGCAAAGACCATACCCGAGAAAAAACTCTCTCTCGTAACCCTTATGAGTTTCTCGGCCTCTTCACTTATCTTTCCGACCGGGTAGGTTCTCGCGGCGTCGCTTGTAAAGCCCTTGTATATGGCTCCTACATCGACGCTCACGATATCTCCCTCCTCGAGGATTCTCTCCGCATCCGGTATTCCGTGAACTACTTCTTCGTTTACGGATACGCATACGTTTCCGGGGAAACCTCCGTAGCCCTTGAATGTCGGAATCATTCCGTGCTCTGCTATATACTCCGCACAGAAGGTATCAACATCCAAGGTCGAAAGTCCCGGTCTGATATAATCCTCCAGGTCGTTTAGAAGTTCGCCTGTCATGCGACAAGGTACGCGCATGATATCGATTTCTTCTTTGGATTTGATAACTATCATTTTAGTCACCCGGATCAGTCACCCAGAACATCGAGTATATTTTGAAATACTTCGTCCGGAGTTCCCGCACCGTCTATCGGAGCAAGGAGTCCCTTCTCCTCGTAGTATTCTACGAGCGGTGAAGTCTGTTCCTCATATACCTTGAGTCTGTTCACTGCAGTTTCTTCAGTGTCGTCTGCTCTCTGGATGAGTTCAGATCCGCAGTTATCGCAGATTCCTTCTTCCTTTGGCGGAATGGTGATTACGTGGAAGGTCGCCCCGCAGTTCTTGCAGACCCTTCTTCCCGTGAGCCTCTTGATTAGAAGCTCATCATCCACCACAAGCTGAACCACTTTGTCGAGAGACTGACCGTGCTCCGCGAGGAATGCTTCAAGCTTCTCTGCCTGATACACAGTCCTCGGGAAACCATCGAGAAGGAAACCGTTCTTGCAGTCATCCTCCAGAAGTCTCGTTGTCGCAATCTCACAGGTGAGATCGTCCGGCACAAGTTCGCCCTTTTCCATATATGCTTTGGCGCGAAGTCCGAGCTCGGTCTCTCTCTTCAGATTGTCTCTAAAGATGTCTCCCGTCGAAATATGAGGGATGTTATATTCTTTGGTTATCTTTGCTGCCACGGTGCCTTTTCCTGCACCCGGCGCTCCGAGTAGAATCGTTCTTAACATCTTACGCCTCTTTTCCGGTCCTATTTAAGGAATCCCTTGTAGTTTCTCATTACCATCTGGTTCTCGAGTGCCTTCATTGTTTCAATTGCTACACCGACTACGATGATGAGAGACGTTCCACCGAAACGGATATTCATTCCGGTGTACTGGCTTATCAGTGTCGGGAGCGTAGCTATTATCGCAAGGAAGAGCGCACCCACGAGCGCCAGGCGGTTCATGGTCTTCTGAAGATATCCAACCGTAGCGCGGCCCGGATTTATTCCCGGAATCACGCCGCCGTTTGACTTCAGATTCTGCGCTACTTCAATCGGATTAAATGTTGCCGATGTATAGAAGAATGTGAATGCGATGATGAGCAAAATGTTCAGAATCGCGTATACCCATACACCGGGGCTTCCCGAAGGAGAGAGCCATTTGTTCACGAATGTCGTGAAACCTGAATCCGATCTAAGGAAGTATGTAATTGTAAGCGGGAACTGCAGCAGCGAGAGAGCAAAGATTACAGGAATAACACCTGCCTGGTTGACCTTTAGTGGAATGTGCGTGGACTGTCCACCGTACATCTTGCGGCCAACTACTCTCTTGGCATATCTCACAGGAACCTTTCTGGTGCCCTGGTTAATCAGGATTACACCAAGGATAACTACGATCGCGAATACTGCAAAGAGTATGAGAGCGAGGATACTGATTCCTCCGTCTCTGTACTGATCCCATATCTTTCTTATATCCGTCGGAATTCTTGAAATGATTCCGGCAAAGATAAGAAGCGAAATACCGTTTCCTATACCGTGGTCATTAATCTGTTCGCCGAGCCACATAAGGAATGCAGTACCTGCAGTAAGCACCATGATGATTACTATAAAGTTAAATGCATTCTGTGTAGCAACGGCCTGTCTAAATAGACCGATGGTAAGTCCGGTAGCTTGAATAAGTGCAAGCACTACTGTCAGATAACGCGTAATCTGCGCCATCTTCTTGCGGCCTTCGGCACCTTCTTGGGCAAGTCTTTCAAAATACGGGAATGCCATTGCGAGCAATTGTATTATGATGGACGCC
>JAGAFN010000048.1 GCA_017612585.1 Bacillota bacterium
ATTTCAACAGCCTGATCCATATTGCCATCAGCTTCTTCCAAAGCCTTCTTGCAATCCATCATGCCTGCGCCTGTCATTTCGCGCAGCTCTTTAACCATTTGAGCGGTTACTGCCATATCTATTCCTCCTGTTCAGAATGAGCGCCATGGACGAGCCACCGCGCACTTGTTTTTTATTTCTGCCTGCGAGCACCCTCGCAACCGCGAATAAGTCCCGCATCTATTATCCTATGACTATTATTCTTTTACTCTTCCTCCGCTACTACTTCTTCGATGTCCTTTGCTTCTTCAGCAGCTTCTTCTACTGTTTCAGCAACTTCAGCAGCTTCAACTTCAGCATTTTCTACATCGTCAAAGCTCTCGCCCTGGTGTCCTTCGATTACGGCGTCAGCCATCTTGCCTGCGATGAGCTTGACTGCTCTTATTGCATCGTCGTTACCCGGGATAGCAAAGTCAACATCCTCCGGGTTGCAGTTTGTATCCACGATACCTACTACAGGGATTCCAAGTGTATGAGCTTCTTTAACTGCGATTCTTTCTTTCTTTGGATCGACAACAAACATTGCTCCCGGCATTCCCTTCATGTCCTTGATTCCGCCGAGGTTCTTCTCGAGCTTATCGCGCTCAGCCTTGAGCTTGATAACTTCTTTCTTGGACAGCTTGTCGAATGTGCCGTCCTCTTCCATTGTGTTGATGTCGTGGAGTCTCTTGATACGAGCGCTGATTGTCTTATAGTTGGTGAGCATGCCGCCGAGCCATCTCTCGCTTACGTAGTACTCGCCACAACGGAGAGCCTCGTCTCTGACTGCGTTCTGCGCCTGCTTCTTTGTTCCAACAAAGAGAATTGGTTTGCCGCTCTCGGCAACGTTCTTGATGAAGGCATAAGCTTCGTCAACTTTGCCTACTGTCTTGGAAAGGTCGATGATATGGATGCCGTTTCTCTCCGTGAAGATATACTCATCCATCTTCGGGTTCCACCTTCTGGTCTGGTGACCAAAATGCACGCCTGCCTCGAGCAGGTCTTTCATTGAAATTACTGACATTGTTTTTCCTCCTGGTTAAACATCCACTCGAGCGTTGGCCTATGCCGAAACCGCATCAGCATGTCTTGCATTCTTTCAGACTGTCGTCGTGAGGCTACTTAACATCCGCATTTACGGCACCAAGGGCTCGGCTAGCCCGGGTGTGAAAAATAAAATGACGGTCAAAAGCGACCGTCAAATATTTTACTATATTATATGTGCCCGCGCAAGTACTAAATATAGCCTACTCCTCGTCCCTGTTATATGTGATATAGCCCTCTTCAACCTCGTAAGCAGCTACGGAGATTGGCTTATCGTTATCGCAGCTTTCTGTAAGGATCGGCTTACCCTCTACGATGTCGCGAGCGCGCTTTGCTGCCATGATTACAAGGCTGTATCTGCTATCAACTTTCTTTCTTAGTTCATTTATTGATGGATAAAGCATTATTCTTCCTCCCCTTCTTTTTCTTTTTCTTCTTCGAACATCTTGACGAGCTCATCCCCGTGGTCAACCACGCGGTCGTGCTCGGCAGTAACTATCGCCTCAACCTCGGCAACAGCTATATCCAAGTCATCGTTTATTACAAAATAATCATACGAATGTATTTCTCTGATTTCATCGAGGCTCTTGGCAAGGCGCTTCTCGATTACCTCCATTGAATCCGTTCCGCGGCCTATCAGCCTTCTTCTAAGTTCCTTAAGCGACGGCGGAAGTATGAAGATAAATATTCCTTCCGGATAAGTTTCTTTTACTTTCTTTGCGCCCTGAATGTCTATCTCGAGCACGACGTCGATTCCTTGCTCAAGCTTCTCGACGACATTCTCCTTTGGTGTTCCGTAATAGTTGTCAAAGACCTCGGCATACTCAAGGAATCCGCCCTCTTCGATTCTCGTGATGAAGGTTTCTTTGTCAATAAAGAAATAGCTTTCGCCGTGGACTTCGCCCTCACGCGGCGCCCTGGTTGTCGCGGATACCGAGAGCACCATATTGGTTGCGTCCTCAAGCAGATATTTGCAGATTGTTCCTTTGCCTGCTCCCGATGGCCCCGAGATGATAAATAGCTCCCCCGGATGATTGCATTCGTGATTCATATTTTCTCCTTACATAAACACTTAGGAAAGTATAGCACCTGCTCGCAAACAATTTCAATATTTTCTTCACAGAATCTTCACAATTACGATTATTCGACGGTCTGGACCTGCTCGCGGATTTTTTCGACCTCGGCCTTAATCTTAAGCATGATCTCGGTAACTCCGAGGTCATTGGCCTTGGATCCAATTGTATTGGCCTCTCTATTCATCTCCTGAACGAGGAAGTCGAGTCTCTTACCGTCTGGCTGTCCTGTTTCTTCGATAATCTTTTCCATATGATCCATATGGCTGTTTAGGCGTGTAAGTTCTTCGGCGATGCTACATTTATCGGCAAAGATCGCAGCTTCGAGCGCAATCTTCTCCTCCGGAATCTGCACGCTGTCGCCGATCAACTCTTTAATTCTGGCACGGAGTTTCTCTGCGTAGGTCTTTGGAACGTCAGGAGCGATTCTTTCGATTTCAGAAACCATGTCTTTTATTAGGCTTCCGCGCATCAGCAAATCTTCTGCGAGTTTTTCGCCCTCGACAGTTCTCATCTCGTCGAGTTTCTTTGCAGCTTCCCTTACCGGCGCGAGAATGGCTTTGGTCATTTCCTCCTCATCCTCTACATCCGGGATGGCCTTGATTACGTCCGGAAGCGATGCGAGAAACTGGAGCGATACACTTGCGTCTCCGTCAACAGGAACCTCCTGCTGAAGTTCCTTTAGACTCTCCATATACTGCTTGGCAACCATGGTATTCAGTCTGATATTAAGATCGTTTTCCGTGACGTTCTCAACCATGATTGAAACATCGAGCTTGCCGCGGTTAACGGTTTCTTTGATGGCCTGCTTAACCTTCTCCTCAGCAAATGAATAGCGCCTCGGCATTTTGACGTTGATGTCGCAGTACCTGTGATTGACGCTTCTTATTTCGCAAACGATATTTCTCTTTCCGTCTCCGTCCTCGGCCCTACCGAAGCCTGTCATACTTTTAATCATATAAACCTTCCTGCCATTGAAAAAGCTTGATTTGTATGGGAAAAAATAACTGTAATTTTATGGTTGATTGCAACCATGCGATATGTTATTATAATCTTGTTAGGAAGGCAGAGCTAAAGCGGCTGATCCAACCACAATCCGCCCACTACATTTCCACCGCTAGGAGGTGATGGCCATGGTGAGACTGATTGAAAGGAAGGATTAGAGATGCGAATCACAATCTCGATTCCCCGTCTGGGGTTAAGGGTTACGATAACCATCAAAAAAGCCGCCAAAGCCTGTAACTAAGGCGGCAACCACAAGTTGGTTGGGTTAGTCGCTTAAAGCGATCCCTTCCTAGCACCAATGATACTACATAATCCATGATTTAGCAACAGTTTATATTCTTGGCCAATAGATAATATGGCATTCGACGGAATTATCACAAAGGCGATGGTAACGGAGCTAAGAAGCGAGCTCCTCCACGGAAAAATCGACAAGATTCACCAGCCCATGAGAGACGAGCTGGTTTTTACTGTGCATACGCTCAAAGGGAACAAAAGAGTGTTCGCGTCGGCAGGAAGCACCGCGCCGCGCGTTCATCTAATCGAAGAGAGTCCTGGCAATCCGCCCTCGCCTTCTCCGTTCTGCATGCTGCTAAGAAAGCACCTCGTCGGCGGCCGCATAATTTCGATTGAACAAAAAAAATACGACAGAATTATAGAGATTACTCTCGAGACCATGACCGAGCTCGGATTTACAGCCGCGCGAAAACTCATATTCGAAATTATGGGTAAGCACAGCAATATTATTCTTGTTGATGCAAGCAGAGATGGTGCAGCTGGCACAAGCGAGTCAGTCGATGGAGCGAGTGAGGCAATTGCTAGTGCCTCATCAGGCTCAAGCGGAATTGTCATCGATGCAATTAAGCGCGTCTCTTTTGATACTAGCCGCGCGCGTCAGATTCTCCCCGGTATCAAATACGAATATCCACCCGCGCAGGATAAGATCGGTTTCGATGCCATCTCGCGCGACGAACTAGAATCGCTCCCTGCGGACGCAAAGGCAATCCTATACCACGTCGGAGGAATCTCGATGCAAGTCGCTGAGGATCTTGCAAACATTGATGCCCCAAGCGACGAAGAATGCATATCGGATACGTCGAGCACAATCAATACATCAAGCTATACGTCAAGTTATACGTCGCGCTACGATAAGCTGCGCCGTATTGTCGATGCCGCAGAGTCGGGCAATTTTACTGCACATATATACTACGAAGACCAAACCCCGATCGATTTTCATATCGCTGATCTCGCAGCATACGAAGAAACCTGCGCGCGAGTCGGCTTCCCTACTCTAAGTTCAGCAATCAACTCTTACTTTGAGGGAAAGGCATCCACTAACAGCCTTCGTCAGCGCTCCAATGATTTAACGAGGACCGTAGATAGCCTCCTCGAAAAAGCAAGGCTCAAGAATAAGCGTCTCGGAGAAGATCTCCTCGAAGCAGAGAACTCCGAAAAGTATAGGATCTACGGCGAGCTTCTAAATGCAAATATTCACGCGATAACACCGGGCGCAGAGAGCATAACCCTCGACAATTATTACGACGGGACCAAGGTCGAAATCCCCCTCGATCCAAAATATAGTCCAGCAAAGAATGCTCAGAACTATTTCAAGAAATACGGAAAATTCAAAACCGCCATTAAAGAAAAGACTCTTCAGATAGAAGAGACAAAACAAGACATAGAATACTTGGAATCCGTTCAGACCTTCCTCGAGAACCTTGACCGTCCCGAGGACATAGATCAAATAAGACAGGAGCTCATCGAGGGCGGATACTTAAGAAGAAGAAAAACTACCGAAAGAAATAAGCGCTTCAAATCCGCACCGATTAAATACACCTCGCCTTCCGGCTATGAAATTCTCGTCGGAAAGAACAACAAAGAAAACGACGAGCTTACACTTAAGCTCGCCGACAAAACCGATTTATGGCTTCACACCAAGGACATCCCGGGGTCGCACGTCATAATTAGAACTCGCGGTGAAGAACCTACAGCGGAAGACATTTACTGCGCCGCGGAAATCGCCGCCTGGCACAGCAAGGCCAAAAGCTCCGCACAGGTGCCCGTCGACTATGTGCGCGTCCGCCATGTTAAAAAACCCGCCGGCGCAAAACCCGGAATGGTCATATTCACCAACAACCGCACTGTATACGTGACACCAAAATTGCCGTAAGCGCCATCCGAAAATGCTGTAGTCACTTGAACGTTTCCGCAGGCATGGGTACAATTACACGAGATAAAAGAAGAACCTCTGAGAGGTT
Organism: Bacillota bacterium; assembly: GCA_017612585.1. Classification (GTDB taxonomy): domain Bacteria; phylum Bacillota; class Clostridia; order Peptostreptococcales; family Anaerovoracaceae; genus Eubacterium_B. Next base: position 5,396 of record JAGAFN010000048.1, read on the forward strand.
GGCAGCGGGTCGAAGACCTTCGATGCAATCCTCCAGAGGTTCAATTTTATTGAAGTTTTAATTGTCCATGCCGAGGACTAGAGAAAGTGACTACAGTATTTTCGGCACAGGCGCTTACGTAAGTATGAAGTCGCGAATGCGCGCGATTACGAGTTCTCCGGTGGTGGCGGGGCCTCCGTTATGAATTTCGTGGTAGTAGCCCGGCCACTCGACGTATGTAAACCACGGCTTCTCTCTGTACTGCTCCGCGAGCTTCCTCGTCCCCTCTATGTCACAAATCTTATCAAACGTTCCGTGCATCAGAAGGAATGGCTTTCCGTCCGCATTACCGTCTTTTTTATTTCTTCCTTCGCATAGCGCCTCACCCATATCAAAGCAATCAAGCGCAGTCCTAAGCGTAATATCTCCGTGCACGAGCGGATCCGTGGAATATGTATAAACAATGCTCATATTGCCTAAGTCCTCTGTCTTGCAGTTGGATTTTATCACCGCCTTTGGCGTAAGCTTTGATGCGGCCTTGAGTGCGATATACATCGGCTTCGGAACTTCCTTTACGAGTTTTAGCCACGGTGCGGAAACGATGAACTTCTCAGGAAGAAGGTCTAGTCCTCCGCGGTCCCTGTAATCAAGACAGATGTTACCGCCCATGCTGTGTCCGTATAGAGTTATCGGAATGTCAGGATACTTCTTGCGCGCATAGTCGAGCATCTCGTCGACCGCTTCGAAAACTTTGTCGCGCGGAGCGGCGTCACCTCGCTTGCCGTCCGTGAGTCCGTGTCCCGGAAGGTCGATAGCGATAGCAGCTATTCCCGACTGATTAAGAATACCGACCATTCTGTCGTACCGTCCCGCATGCTCACCGATTCCGTGAATGATGCACATCACCTTCTTTGGATTCTCTATCGGCCACTCGTAACCGACCAACTTATACGGCATATTTTCAAACACAAAATTCTCAAACATAGCGCTCTCCTTTCGGACACTAATACTGATGCATGCACTAACACTTATGCATATCAGCTGTAGTCGCAGACACCTACACTATCAAGTTAATAATATCAAAAAAATCGCTTAGAAAAAAGAATCTATGGGGAGGTTTTCCCAATAAAATACAAATAAAGACTTCAACTCTACACATAGGCAAAAACCTATTGATTTCAATGCTCCGAGGGTTTATTATCGCCTCAAGCAAGGTGCCGGGTACCCCTTATTACTCAAAGTTTTAGAAATAAATTCCCGGTTTCATCGGAAGCATGCACTCAAAGAAATATTTGCGTCCTTCCCGGTACCTGCCTTCCTGTTTTGGTCCGCAACTGCGGACCTTTTTTATTCGATGTGATTACGTATTAAATGCAATGTGGACAAGATAATCATTCCATGATTTGTCGTGTATAACATCACAGCTACTTAAGCTTCCGCGCCTTCTCAAGCACGTTCAGAAAATACTTTGGAAGCGGCGCTTCAAACTCTATATAGCCGCTGCCATCGGGATGCATAAATCCGAGCTTGCCCGCATGAAGAATTTGACCGTCGGCTTTGAGTTTATCCTTTCGTGGTCCGTAGAGCGGATCGCCGACTACGGGGTTTCCGCTATATGCCATATGCACTCTTATCTGATGCGTTCGCCCAGTCTCGAGCCTCGCCTCGATAAGTGTATAATTACCTATTCTCTCGAGCACGCAATAATGCGTAACCGCGTGTCTTGCTTCAACTCCATTCGCCTTTCTCTTAAGTCTGTTAATCGGGTCGCGACCTATTGGAACATCAATAGTCCCCTCGTCATTCTTAAATCCGCTATGCGTAAGCGCAGTATAAACGCGAGTAATCGTATGATCGCGGAACTGTTCGGACAGGCTTTCGAATGCACGCACGCTCTTTGCTATAACAAGAAGGCCGCTCGTATCCTTGTCGATTCTATGGACGATCCCCGGTCTATCCTTATTGCAGCGTTCTGTAAGTTCTGCATCCATCGCACCGCCGACATGAAATAGAATCGCATTGACGAGAGTGTCATCCTTATGTCCCTGAGCAGGATGAACGACCATTCCACGCGCTTTGTTTACGACAATCAAATCATCGTCCTCGTGATAGATATCCAATGGAATATCCGATGGCTGAGGCGCCTTGTCTTTCTCCTCGGGAAAGTCCACTGAAATATTATCGCCCACTTCCGCTTTGCGATTCTTTTTAGCGGGCGAACCGTTCACCAGAATTTTGTTTGATTCAAAAAGTTTTTGGATGTAACTTCGTGAGGTATCCTCGATTAGTTCCGCCAAGATGACATCGAGGCGATCACCCGCCTCCTTATCTATTGTGAACTCGAGAATCATTTCAGAACCTCCGACTTACTGAAAAGAACAAAGATTATCAAAAGAAAACAGCCGCACGTAATCGCTATGTCGGCAACATTGAATATCGGCGGAAATATGCTAAAACTAAGCATGTCAGTAACATAACCAAAAGCGATTCTGTCGATTAGATTACCGATGCCGCCACCGATTACAAGAACGAGGCTTAAGTCGAGAAGCTTGCTCTTACAACGGTACTTCATAAGAAAAACAAAGGCCGCAACCGTAACGATAGCTGAAATTACGATCAAGAAAACTCTCTGACCAACCAGCGAACTAAACGCAGCGCCTTCGTTTCTAAAATAAGTAATCCTAAAGAAGTTCCCTATCACCGAAATGCTGTCCCCCGGCGACATGGAACTTCTTACAGCCATTTTGCTAAGCTGATCCAATACTATTATAGCTATTATCGGAATCAAGATTATCATGATAAGTCCTCGAGATTACTCTTCCGTATTACCCCTCGACATTGTTCCCGGCATTACTCTTCGTCACCAATCTTAACCGCAAAGTCAAAATCATCTTTCACTTCGTTTAATGCCTTCTCCATCTCCTCTTCGGAAATCGTAGTCGTGGATCCTTCGGGAAGTTCATCGAACGACGTGAACTCTCCGAGAGATTCACCACCTCCCACTGGAGTTGAAACAAATTCCTTCTCGAGTGCAGAAAGAAGATCTCCGCCCTTGCTGTCCATGCTATCCAATTCATCGAGGAGAAGCTGTCTAAATCTCGAACGAAAATATGCTACTCTGTCTCTAAGTTCTTCTCCGTCGGCGCCGGCATATTTTCCCGCGGAAGACTTTGCCTCGTTAAGAATCATCTCGGCATCCATCTTGGCATTTCTGATTATGATGTCCGCGCGCTTCTCCGCACTCTCGGAAATATCTCTCATGAGTTTTTTTGCCGAATCGAGAGTATCCATAACACGCTTCTGAGATTTCTTATGCTCGTCGTTTTCTGCGCGAAGTTCTTCGTTCTCTTGTCTTAGCCTTGTTATCTCGTCTGTGATTTTCTGCATGTCGATGATGATGAGATCCAGAAATTCATCAACTTCATCCTCGTCATATCCCCTGAATGACTTGGTAAAATCTTTGTTTTCTATTTCTTGAGGTGTAATCATATTAACTCCTTCTATGCAAGCATCAGCAGCACTTGAACTATAACTCTAACTGCCAAGCCGACCAAAATCATGGTGGCGAAAACGGACAAGTCAATCATGCTTGTCCTAAAAAACCTATTTATGAGATTACGAACAGGAGAAACTATAGGCTCTGTGAATCTGATCAGCGCATCGTAAATCCTTACGACGGTATCGTTATTTGTCATACGCATTCCGACAACCCAACTAAGTATCGCCCTCGCAAGGAGCGCGTAATCAAATATCCTGCCCATCCAATATACGGCCTGTGCTACAAGTACCAACGCCTCTTACCTCCAAGGACTCTTTTCTTGATGGCTAAGCGCGGACATCTGGCTCGCGTTTACGGAAACATTTTCCGGAGTGAAGATAAAGATATTGTTCGCTATCTTCTGCACCTTTCCGTCGAGAGCATAGGTTGCACCGCTAAGGAAATCAAAAATCTTGCGTGCCACTTCCGTCTCGAGTTTCTCCAGATTGATGATAACCGGCTTTCTCGCCTTTAGGCTGTCAACAAGCTTGGGACATTCATCAAAATTCTTCGGCTCGATCAGTATTAGTTTCAGTGAACCCGTTCCTGTCGCCGAAAATCTCTTGACCGGATCCGCTGTTCCGATGCCCTGATAGCTTCCTGATACGCGCTTGCTCTCCGAAGACATTTCCTTGTAGGAAGGAGTATAGCTCTTCTCGCGAACGCTCTCGCGTCTCGTTTCCTTTGCGAGCTTTTCTCTCTCCGCCTTGAGTTCTTCTTCTGTTACGATTTCGTCATCTTCGATGTCGGTTAAACCGATGACCTTCTTGAAAGAATCTGCAAATCCCATTTCTCCTCCTCGTTTCTTCTACTTCTCTTCTGAACGATAATCTCTATTTCCAAATATTGCAGTGCCCACTCGGATTGCAGTCGAGCCCTCCTCTATGGCCACCTGAAAATCATTGCTCATACCCATGGAAAGCAACGTAAATTCTTTGTGCTCATCAAATATTTCTTTTACGGCTCTGAAGAATGGTCTCGCTTCTTCCGGGTCATCTTCGAGCGGTGCAATGCACATGAGTCCTTTGATATTTATATGAGGACAGGTAGTTCTTATTTCGTCTATCAAAGCTTCCACTTCATCTACTCCTACTCCGAACTTGCTCTCCTCCTCGGCGGAATTAACCTGGATGAGAATGTCCATAGTTTTTCCTTCCGCGCTCGCCCTCTTTTCAATTTCCTTGGCGAGTTTAATCGAGTCTACGGAGTGGATTAGGCTAACCTTGTCAATTATATACTTGACCTTATTGGTCTGCAAGTGACCTATTAGGTGCCAGCGGACAGGCTTTACACGATCGTATTTATCGAGAATTTCCTGAACCTTGTTTTCGCCGATATCGGTGATTCCGGAGTTGATAGCTTCGTTAATTTCGTCCGGCGAATGAAGCTTGGTGACAGCGATTAGAAGAACGTCTTCACTCTTTCTTCCCGAGCGCACCGCAGCTTCTTCTTTTAATTTATTGATGTGATCTATGTTGGCACGGATAGACATCAGTCATCCTCCCCGAATTCAGAGTCGACATCATCATCGTCGGCCGCAGCGTCGGATTCCGTGTCGGCATCATCGTCAGTCGCAGCGTCGGACTCAGTATCGGCTTCGGCCGCGTCGTCACTTTTGGCGTTCTCGTCATCTTCATCATCTTTGTCGCGCTTCTCTGGATCCCTAAGTATATCGTCAAACGGATCTATCGTGCTCGTCCACACGCCGTTTTCATCGTAGAAATACATATCCGAAACCACTGTCGTCTTGTCGTCGCTTCCGAGAACGTTTATAGGAACAAATCTGTACTTTCCCGTCTTCCTCTTCATATATACTCCGAGGCGACCATCTTCCTCTACGATACTTCCGTTCTCAATCTTAAGACCTCTTACGCTTGAAGAAATAATCCTACACTGTGCTGTTCTGAGCTCTCCAAGACCAGAGAAGAATCTGTTGGATCCAAGAACAAGTCTTATCGATCCATCTTCTTCCTCAGCAGCGACTATTTCCATTTCTACACTTCCGTACGTTTCGCTCTCATCTATTTCTTCGTCATCCGTCTCGTCAACTTCTTCGACGGAGGTTTCGCTCGCTTTAGTAAATATTACATCGACCGTTCTTCCGACTACGTAGTTTGCGGATTTACTATTCGGCACGTATGCTATCAGATACCACTTTGTATTATCGACGAGTTTGAATACCGGATAACCTTCGTTTACGCTCGAACCGAGCGCAACCACCTTATCCTGGGTGACCCCTTCAAAATCGTTCTTTCTGTAATAGAGTGCATTCTCCGTAGTCATTTTGTTTTCAAAGCCGTCAACATAATAAGATACGATACCGCCGCTTTGACTCGTATTCCCGTGCACATCTATCATGAGACCCTGAAGAGAATCTTTGATCTTCCTTAGCCGTTCTGTCGGCGCGCTAGCCGTTCCGCCGCTTATGTCAACCACCATATTGCCGCGACGAAGAAGATCGCCCTCTGCTGCAATACGATTAACAAGGCCGCTCGATTCGGCAGCGTATACTCGTTCGTTTCTGATTAGATAACCGGTGGTGTCGTCGTGAATTGAAAGAACGCCGTACTCCACAACATATGTGGAATCCAGCATGCCCGTGACCTCGGGCACAAGGTAGATTATTACGTACAGCACTATAAGTGCGAGCACAAAAAATGTGATAATCCCCTTTCTCATCATTACCCCTGCATCTCTAATCCATAATTTGGGATACCCCACATCCCAATACACAATATATTCTACACTATTATATGTAGTTTTACCATAGGTTTACAATAATTTTTTGCGATTTTTCTCCAAAATCTTCTCAAGCGACTTGGCTTCTTTGTCGGAGAGGTGCTTTTTGAATATATCAAAGTCTTTCTTGTCGAGTTCCTCAATCAAAATCGCGATTTCGTCCCTGGTGAACTCGCGATTATGCTTCTCTCGATGATTCTTTAGGAATGCCTTTAGAATGTCAGGCCTTCTTTGCTTGGTTACTCGAATAGACTCACGGAAGCGCCAGAGGCCAATTTCCTTGTGATTGCCGGAGAGAAGGATTTCGGGTACGCCGAGAATTGCTTCATCGCCTGAAATGTCGTCCAAAACCGCATTCTTGCTTGCATTCTGCCATGGAGCAAATGTCCTTGGCTGCGTGTACTGCGGGTACTCGAGAAGCCCCGAATAGATAGATTCATCGAGCGCGGAATGCTCTTCTCCGAGCACTCCCGGAATTAAGCGAGCCACCGCATCTATTAGAACCATAGCTGCAAGCTCTCCGCCCGTCAGGATATAGTCCCCTATCGAGACTTCTTCCATCTTCCAATAATCGATTATTCTTTGGTCTATCCCCTCATAGTGACCACAGAAAATTGTGATGTCGCCCGCCGCAGCTGCTGATTTGCTTGCAGCCCCGCCCGATGCGGCTACATCTCCACATAAATAATCCGCAAGTTCGAGCGCAAGTTCCATGTCGAGAACCCTTCCGCGCGGCGACATATAGATGTTTCGCGTCTTATCCGCTCCTATGCTCTTAAGCGCATCAAAAGCTGACTGCGGCATAAATACCATGCCCTGCCCTCCGCCAAACGGATAGTCGTCAGTCTTCTTATGCTTATCCAGACTGAATTCGCGCACATCCACGATATTAAATTCTATTATTCCGTTTTCCTCGGCGCGTCCGAGCATGCTCTCTCTTAGCGGCCTAAACATCTCCGGGAAAATCGTAAGAATGTTAATCTTCATCATGCGTCCTCGGATTAATCTCATCCCTTTGATTCTTGCCTGCGATTATTGCCTGCGATTATTGCCTGTGGTTGTTGCCTGCGATTATTGCGCTCGTTTACCTCATGCCCTCTATAAAATGAATGCGGATTGTTCCCGCCTCGATATCGACGTCTTTTATGAATTCTTTGACGGCGGGAACGAGCGCTTCATGCGTATCTTTCGACTTGGCCTCACCCGACTGTTCATCGCCCGCCTTTTCGGACTCAGTCCCCGGTTCTTGTGAGCCATATGCATCCGCTGTTGTACCCGACTTAAGCGCAATTCTGTAAACGTCCTGCGCAGCGTTTTGAATCACTTCTACAATCTCGCCGGCCGCCTCGTTCGTATCGTCGTCAATTACGGTTAGGCCTTCTAGGTCTCTCACGTAATACGTATCTTCGGGAAGTTCCTCAAGTTCATCCGCATCGACAAAGACTTCCGCATCGCGAAGTGACTCCGCAGCATTTCTGTCGTCTATCTCATCAAATTTTACAATCGCCAAAGATCCGCTTATTCTCGCTTTGTCGATTGTAAAAATGATTTCGCGTTGCGGAACCTTTTGGTTCCCTTGTTCGATATCAGCTTTGGCTTCCGATGTAGTTCCGTCGTTTTCCGCATCGCGCAGCAATACAACAAGCGCCTTCTCGTACTTATTGAAGTCGGAAGGCGCGTCTCCAAAAGCATATATTTTTACTTCGCCGCGAATGCCTTGGGCACCCACGATTTTGCCGAGCAAAACTCTTTCGGATTGCTCTGCTTGTTTGCTTTGCTTATTGGATTTCATCTTCTGAAACGATTTCCACGTTTATGCTCTGGTTATCCTTTACGGATGCGGCCTTTACAACCGTGCGGATTGCTTTGGCAATTCTACCCTGCTTGCCGATGACCTTACCCATGTCGCTTCCCGCAACCTGAAGGCGAATAACTTTTTCGCCTTCTCCCGGCATTTCGGTTACGACAACCTTCTCCGGGTGTTCAACCAGAGATTTTGCGATTAATTCTACAAGATTAGTCATTTCTTCACCTCGTTAGCGATTACTAATGTCGTTTGCATTAGCGCGCTTTCGTCAAACTTTATTTACTCTTATGCGTCAGCTTCTTCAGCTGCTTCAGCTACTTCTTCTACAACTTCTTCAGCTACTTCTTCCTTAACGGCCTTTGCAGCCTTTGCTCCCTTCTTGCCGTAAGCTCCTGCCTTCTTTAGGAGTTCTCTTACTGTGTCTGTGGGCTGTGCGCCTTCGGAGAGCCACTTCTCTGCCTTCTCGACGTCAATCTTGATCTCCGCAGGATTCTTTAGAGGATCGTAGTAGCCAAGTTCCTCGATGAATCTACCGTTACGAGCTGTTCTGGAATCAGCAACAACAACTCTGTAAAAAGGCTTCTTGTGTGCACCCATTCTCTTAAGTCTGATCTTTACCATTTCTATTTCCTTTCTGTCTTTGCCGCAGTGCGACTATTACTATGTCGCAAACTGCGACGGTTTAACTTATATCTTGAGCGGATCCCTTAAAACAAATCCTTGAACATCGGATTCTTCTTCATCTTCTTTGGATCCGCGAATTGCTTCATAAGTTTCTTGGCCTCTTCATATTTCTTGATAAGGCTGTTGACCTGAGAAACGGATTGACCGGCGCCTGCCGCAATTCTCTTACGCCGACTCGCATCGAGGACGGATGGATTTCTTCTTTCCTCAGTCGTCATTGATTGAATAATCGCTTCCATGCGCTTGAAATCGCGCTCGCCCTTCTCCACTTCTTCATCGCTCGGCTTTTGGCCTCCGAATCCAGGAAGCATCTCTATTATTTTTCCGAGACCTCCCATATTTCTCACCTGTCCCATCTGGTCGAGGAAGTCTTCAAGAGTGAACTGATTCTTTCTGAGTTTCTTTTCGAGCTTTGCGGCCTGCTCCTCATCAAAGGCTGCTTCCGCCCTCTCAATCAAAGTGAGAAGATCGCCCATTCCGAGGATTCTGTTTGCCATGCGGTCCGGATGGAATGGTTCGAGGCCGTCCATCTTTTCGCTGGTACCCATGAATTTGATGGGCTTTCCGGTTACTTTCTTTGCTGATAGCGCGGCACCGCCTCTCGAGTCACCATCCATCTTGGTCATGATGATTCCGTCGATTCCGAGTTTGTCGTTGAAGCCAGTTGCGACATTAACCGCATCCTGACCGGTGAGCGCGTCGACGATGAGAAGAATCTCGTGAGGTTTAACGGCCTTCTTGATGTTAGCAAGCTCGTCCATGAGCGCTTCGTCAATCTGAAGACGACCGGCTGTATCTATGATGAGGACGTTATACCCCGTACGCTCCGCCTGCTCGCGAGCTGCAAGTGCGATTGCGACTGCGTCCTTGGAATTTCTATCGGTATAGACCGGAGTGTTCACTGATTTTCCGACGACCTCAAGCTGGTCGATAGCGGCAGGCCTATAGATATCGCAGGCTGCAAGCATCGGTTTCTTTCCAACCTGTTTAAGATAATTTGCGAGCTTTCCGCAGGTGGTCGTCTTACCTGTACCCTGAAGACCGACCATCATAATTGTTGTGAATCCAGACGGCGAATACGTGAGCTTGCTCTCGGTTCCGCCCATTAACTGAACGAGTTCCGCATTTACGATTTTGATGATCTGCTGCGCGGGAGTAAGGCTCTGCATGACCTCCTGGCCCATGCATCTTTCTTTTGTCTCGGCAACGAACTCTTTTACAACCTTAAAATTGACGTCCGCCTCCAGAAGCGCAAGCTTGACCTCTCGCATCGCCTGATCAATATCGGATTCTTCGATTACGCCCTTGTCCTTAAGACCTGCGAATGCATTCTGTAATTTTTCTGATAGACTTTCAAATGCCATTATTCTTCGAGTTCCTTGATTATCTTTTCTATGCGACTTATGCACGACTTGTTTGCTGCGGTCGCACTTTTTTTATCGTAGTTTTCGACTTCTTTTTTCAGCGACTCGACTTCTTCGACGAGTTCCTCTATCAGCGCTTTTCTCTTCTGATAGTCGGCGAGCATTCCGAGTTTTTCTTCGTACTCCCTTAGCGACTTCTCAGCGGAGCGCAGCGAGTCGTGAACCGCCGCTCGCGATACTCCAAACTCCTCCGCAATCTCCGCGAGCGACATATCGTCCTCGTAATAGAGCTGCATAACTTCGCGTTTCTTCTCAGTCAGGAGCCCGCCATAAACATCAAACAGCTGGCTCGTTTCGGCGACGTGTTCAAGATTGTCGTTCATGCTCTTCTTACCTGTCGCCATACCTCGCCCTTTCTCACTGCACGGCTTATGCCGTCTGGCAGTGCATGCCTTCTATACGCATTCTGTAAAGTAAAATTACTTGACAAGTATACTGTATAAAGCGTGCTCCGTCAAGCGTGGATAATTGTAAATTTTTTCTTTTGAATATATTGTTATGTTAGGTAATTTATGGTATTATGCATTTGTTGCCATCACCTATACCGGCGACGGGAAGGAGGTGTTCTATGGAAGTGATACTTAGCCTACTAGTATCCGTCATAGCAGATATAGCTGCATACTATATTTGCAAATGGCTCGACGGGCGTGATTGATGGTAATGAGCCTAAATGAAAAGCCCCAGGTCTGCACCCCTGGGGTTTTTCGTGTGCTATGTACTAACTTAGCCTACTACATTGCACCTAAATTATAACACCCTAATATAATTTGTCAACTTTTTCTAGTACGCTCCACCGCCCTACTTCCTCAGCGGGCAGATGAACTCGATGCTAACCTTGCCGCTCTCCTCCATAAGCTGCATGAGGATAGCAAGGTCGCCCGAGCCTGCGTTCACGGCACTGCCGAGGCCAATACCGCCCGATACGCCCGAGCCGCCGCTCACACCGTAGCTTCCCGCTCCGTAAATCTGGCTCTTAAGCCCCAGAAGACCGAGGAGACCTAGCAAATTGTCCTCGGGCACATATTCTATAGCTTCGATGTTAACTCCGCTTAAACCATTAGAATTAACCATGTCTGTCAGCGCCTCGTCCAGACTGCCTACTGCGTCAATAAGGCCTCCCTCGAGTGCCTGCGCCGCGGTGTATATTCTACCGTCCGCGAGCTTTCTTACAGCAGCGTCCGAAAGCCCTCTTCCGTCGACAACGGCCTTCACAAACCTACCAAAGGAATCATCCACGAGGGACTGAAGTATCGCAACCTGCTCCTCCGTAAGCGGCTTCGCATAGCTTCCCATATCTTTGTTGGCACCTGAAACGATGTTGGTCGCTTTGATGCCGTATTTCTCAAAGAGTTCAGAGAAATCGTAGAGGGTACCGACTACGACACCGATCGAGCCCGTCCAGCACTCCTCGTTCGCATAAATCTTATCCGCAGCCATGGCAACGTAATAGCCGCCCGAAGTCGCCTGCTGACCCATGTAGACATAGATCGGATTCCCCGTCTCCTCTTTGTAATCGAGGAGCGCCTTATAAACTTCGGAGGTCGCGTAAGCGCTTCCGCCCGGCGTGTTCACGTGGAGCATGATGCCGCGATTATTCTTGTCCTCAGTCATCTGTGCGATGCGTTCCAAAATCCAGCCCTGGCTATATCCGTCGCCGCTCACGCCGTCAGAAATCGTGCCTTCAAGATAGAGGACGCCGACATAGTCACCCTTGAAATTGTAAGTCGGCTGACTGCTGTTTCCCACGTTCGTAACGTCCTTGACCGCGCGGCTACATGCCGCACCGAGCCCTATAATACAAAGGCAGACAACGGAAAATATAATGAGACCCTTGACCCAGCCCGGCATCTTCTTGGCAGTTGCTGCAGAGGCTGCTGAAGCATACGATCCGCCGCGGTAAGAACCGCCGCTGGATAAGCCGTCATTATATGAGCTACCGCCGGAGCCGCCGTTCGCATTCACGTTGTACGGGGCATATCCTCCCTGGCCTCTATCTCCTGTAAATGTATAGCCGCCACTCGGGTTCTTCTCAAGTCCGTTCCAATACGGCGTACCCGATGCCTGCTGGCTCTGGGCACCGCCGCAATCGGCCGGCGCGACGGATGCCTGCTGCGCCTGCTGTTCCTGTGAAGCTCCCTGCGCAGTCTTAATTTCGTTTATTCTTTCGTCCATATCTCCCTCACTTCTATCGCCTTGCAAGACGTAAACAATAACTAAATTAGTTGCTTATTTGGTTACCCGGTTGATTGATTATTCAACTACTTGCTTGTTTGATCATTTGATTGCTTAAGAATCTTGGTAACTCGATTATTGTATTAGGTGCTTAATACAATAATACTATATACGATTCACGGTTGGGTGTCAACATCAAAAAATCGAGAGTGCGCCTTCCAGCACTCTCGATTTTCCGTTGGTCGGGATGACAGGATTTGAACCTGCGGCCTCCTCGTCCCGAACGAGGCGCTCTACCAAGCTGAGCCACATCCCGTCACTTTGGACGGCTTATAGTTAACCGTTTCGACTTAGTACCGTCCCCAGTGTAAATTGGTGCGGTCTAAGGGATTTGAACCCCCATGAGTCTCCTCACACGGACCTGAACCGTGCGCGTCTGCCAATTCCGCCAAGACCGCAAAACTAACGTGGCACTTCGGCGGTTCCGCTAATGCCACGCTTGATTATTATTGCACACACAAGAATAGTTTTCAAGGGGTTTTTGGATAGTATAATTATCGGTTATCTAATCCCAGTTGTCGTCGTTCGGCACGCATATCTCAGGTTCCTCTTCCCCTGATCCACTTGAACCTTCTGAGCTATAATCTCCCGAACCCTCCTCCGGCGCAACGTATACCAATGTACCATATGCGATGATTTCATTTTGAGTAAGTACCTTCTCAGAAGTACTAACAATCTCTCTTGCGACCTCATTGCCATCATGATAAGTAATTCTATATTTGTTCACAGTCTCTCCGTTTATGCCTGTCTGCACGTAGTAACTGCTGCCCTCGTATATAGTGTCATCAGGCACATACTCCGTTTCATACGCCACCTCAACCGTTTCTTCCGCTTCTTCAAATGTAACCCTCGTCACAACGATTTCCACACCTTTCGACAACTTACTCTTAAGATCCGGAGAAACGATATCGTCCTTTCCGATTGTAACAGCGGCCGACTTCAGTGCATCTTCAACTGTTCCCTCAGAAACCTCCACTTCCTGAGTTTTACCATCCGCAATAATTTTTATCTTCACACTTGCCGCTTGAGCATCTGCTTCGCCGACATTCTCGTTGTCTTCATCGTTCTCTTGCTTTGCATCATTCGCCTCACTCGGCTGATTCGCTTCGCTCTGCGCCTCAGACCCGCTCGCAGCATTCGACGTACTTGCCGCACTTCCAGACTTGTCTGAACCGCCGCAACCGGACAATAAACACATTATCGCGACAATCATTATCAAAGTGATAACATACACTCTTCTTTTCATGTCTTCCCCCAAATATTTCATCTCAACTTCTCAAGTATAACCCTTCCTTCATTTCTTGTAAATCACGCATTGGCCCATTCATTTCTTGTAAATCACGCATTGGCCCATTCATCGATAGTCTTCCTGTCAGTCTTGCCGTTTGGCAGAAGTGGCATAGATTCAAGCTTTCTACACTCAGAAGGTATCATATATTGCGGGAGCTTCTCCCTCATTCCAAGCATAATCCCTTTTGGTTCTATATCGCCAACATAGTAGAGAATTATCGCATCCTGCGACCGCCTCTGCACACAACAACATGCCATAACACCCTCTACACACTGAGCAGCCGTTTCTATTTCTCCAAGCTCAATTCTTCTGCCTCCATGTTTAATCTGATAATCCTTCCTCGAGATAAACACCAACTCTCCTTGTTCATTCCACTTGGCAATATCTCCCGTTCGGTACATAAGAGACTGATACCCCTTCACCAAAGGGTTTTGAATAAATGCCTCCTCTGTTTTCTCCGGATTGTTATAATACCCTGCAGCAAGGCACGATCCATATACGCATATCTCTCCCTCCTCACCACTCTCGTAAATAGGTTTGTTATCATTATCCAATAAAACAATCCCCGTATTATCAAATGGCTTTCCTATAGGTATTATTTCTCCTTCATCATAATCTCTGTCCACAACAAAATATGTACAAGCACCGGTTATTTCTGTTGGTCCGTAAAGCTGGATATATGTAGCCTCCGGATAGTGCTTTCTCCAATACCTAAATACCGATATTGGCATCGACTCCCCAGAAAAAACGATTTTATTTATTGTTCTGGGGCTCAGTTCGCTTAACCCGTCAAATCTTTGCACTATACCGTATGCCGTTGGTACCCAGTAAAGGGTTGTTACATTATTTTTTTCTAGGTAATCAAGAAGAAGTTTCGGAGCCATAAAAAACTTTTGAGGTATTACGCAAATGCTGCCTCCCGAATGAAGTGTCATATATATGTCTTTCAAAGACATATCCGCATAGAAAGGAACCTGGTTCCCTACTATATCATCAGATTTAGTTCCGATAGCCTTGCTGAATGATTCAACATAATCAACAACCGACCTATTGAGTATGGCCACTCCCTTTGGAACGCCTGTGGATCCAGATGTAAAGAGAATATACATCAAATCCGTATCCAAAATATCCCCCCTTATTCTTTCAAGGAGCGTCTCATCCGCAGTTTTGAACTCTGCCAACAAATCCTCTAGTATTATCTGTTCGCCTTCGTAACCAATCTTATCGAGAAAGCGTTTATCCTTTTCTGATGTTAATATGATGCCATCCCCAACTGTTGCCATTATTGCATTAAGCCTATCTAGCGGTGTCTTAATATCCATAGGCACATATGCCCTTCCGCTATACAGTATCCCAAGCATAGCCACGAGACAGTCACAGCCCTTATCCATAAAAACAGTAATCGGACGCCTGCCTCTTATGAGTTTATTAGAGAGTCCCGTTCCCACTCTCTTCGACAAAGCTATAAGCTCGCCATATGTGTATGCGAACGTTTCGTCAAAAATCGCCTTCTTATCCGGATATCTCTCTGCAGAACGTTCCACATAATCTAGCACGGTTTTTGTTTTCACAATATCCTCCTAACAACAAAGCCTCTTGCAAACCAAGAGGCTTAACTCATCCAATAAACATAAATATCTATGGCAGAAGAAGCTTTGTCACAAGCTCATAAATTGCTTCCATGGAATTAAAGTTCTCCGGAACCAAATCATTTACATTAATCTCTATGTCAAATTCTTCATTTAGGTCAGTAACAATAGCGATAATATCAAATGAATCCAAAACCCCATCATCAATTAATCCGGTCTCGGTTTCAAAATCAACATCCGGTCTTATGTTTTCAAGTATTTCTCTTACTTTATCCATCGCACATCCCTTATCATAAAACAAACTACCTATCAAATTATGTGTCTACATATGCATATTATATATTATTCTTATGATGAACTGTCAATTATCAATTAAAACCCCTGATATATAAATCCTGCCGATGTGAATCCGTATCCATATACACCAAAGATAACAACCACAAATATCCCTGCCAGATAAATCGCCCATCGGAGGAATAGCCCCTTGGTTTCCAGAGTCTCACGTATGCGGCAGCCCTTTTCATGAATGACATCTGCGCTAAACATTATTATTATCGATATGATTAGAACTAGCATTTCTTTTCCCGATATGCCAAGATTTAACAGTGTTCCATCGTAAATAATATGTGGGTTGAACGAGCTAAATGTAGCCTTAATCATACCAACAGCATCCGAAACAGATGCCGCTCTCGAAAGATATCGACCAAATGTAATTATAACCAACGTCCGCATCATCTGGAATATATGCCATGCCTTATTGTCGTTACTGATATGCAGAGCATCATCAACCTTTTCATAGGCACCGGCAAACAGAGTACCCGTAGCTACAAACATCGCCTGATAGAGCCCATAAATAACGTAGTTCCAGCCCGAGCCGTGCCATATACCTACTAAAGTAAACACAATAAATGATGCAATGCATGTAGGTATAACCTTGCCCGTCTTATTTCCAAATACATTACGAGCTTTCTTTCCCAGCCTTGCAAATGGCTTAGAGAGAGCTAGCGGATAGAATACATAGTCTCTCATCCAAGTTCCCAATGTCACGTGCCATCTTTGCCAGAACTCAGATACGCTTCTGGCCCAAAACGGTTGCCTGAAGTTTTCCGGCAATGTTATTCCCAATGCCTCAGACAGACCTATTACTATATCCATACCTCCCGAGAAGTCAGCATATATCTGAATGCCGTAGAAAATAACACCTATGAAAATAGTGAGGCCTGCGTACCCCTCCACTTCATAATTGGAATAGATATTATTTGACATGACTGCGATTCTGTCTGCTATAACCAGTTTCTTAAAGTATCCCCAAAGCATACGCTCCGCGCCGAGTTTAAGCCTCTCAAAACTAAATTTATGAGTATCGACAAGCTGCTCATGGAGCTCTCCAAACCGAGATATAGGACCCTGAAGAATCTGGGGAAAGAAACTAACAAAGAGCGCAAACTTAAACGGATTATCCTCTGCTTTCGCCTTGCCCCTATAAACATCCATCAGATATCCAAGCGCCTGAAATGTATAGAACGAAATGCCAAGCGGAAGACCTATCTTGCTGAAGATGTCTCCGACTGCACCTTCTGTTCCGACTGCACCTTCAACCCCTACTACATCTCCGATCCCGACTGCTCCTCCTAATCCGACTAACCCCAATGCAAATCTTCCGTATTTAATCACCGCAAGTATCGCAAGATTAAAAATGAGGACCGTCAAAAGTATCCGCTTCTTCTTAGGCGACTCTTTTCCTTCGATCGCTCTTGCACCGAGAAAAACAGTTATCGTTGAAAGAAGTATAAAAACCGAGCTGAGATAACCGCCAACCATGACATAGAAAACATAGCTTGCGAGAAGCAAGCACTGCCACTGGTACTTCCTAAATATGCCAAAGTAAGCAATCAGAAGCACAATTATAAATGCTAGAAATTTAAGGGAGAAAATAGACACCTTCTTACTCTAGCCCGTCAATGGACTTCTTCCTTCCTCTTGTCATACTTCTCAAAATATTCGTCATACCACATATCCCAATCGGAATACGCTTCGTCTCCCCTATGATCCGTTAGACCATAAATCTTGGCGATGTATTCTCCTATATACGCAGAAAAAATATTCTGGCCGATTATATTGAGATGCTCGTTGTCATAAAAATGTTTGCCCGCATCGAGCCCTATAATCTGCATGGATTGAACCGTTGTAAATGCCGCAATGTTAAGCTTATTTGTCTCGGCAAACTCCTTTGCCATCTCATAGTCCGCATAGCGCTGCCTTACATTGGGAAGAAGCGTAACAAATACATCTATGCCTTCATCGTGGCAGAGATCGTATATCATTTGATAATACTCCGCATAGAGAGGAACGGCTTCTGTCTTTCTCGTAAAGAGATCCGGCGCAAACTCCTTAGGCTCAACATTGGTGCTGAAGTATGCGCCCTTTCTGTACTCGCTATAAGAATCGTTGCCCGAGAACACGTCCCAGTCTTCCGCCTTCAGTTCCTCCCATCTTGCATGATACCTAAGGAGCGGAAGCAAAAACGAAGGCATGTCGAGACTCTCATATTTTTTGCAGAAATCACGGATCATGCTGAGTCTTATGCCCAGATCCGGCATAGTCTCGGCCATCTTACGATATGTCGGTTCAAACTGCGCATACTTATCCGGAGACTCCTCCACAGAGGCTCCCGAAAAATCTATTGCAACAATCTTTGGCTTGTTGTGCTTGATTAGATACTTGAGCTGATAGTACTCAAATAAAGACACGTTATTTGCAGTGCCCATATTGAAGCTAGTAATACCACTGTTATGCCATATTACAACCGGGCATATATCGGAATATGTATTGCTCGTTCCAATCCAGAGAACGTCTATTGAGCCATCCTCCGCATTAACATATGACTCATACTTTGCACTTACGTGCTCCGTATCCCAGTTATAAGAAAACACGGCCTGTAGGAAAACCCAGCAGACCGCTACCAAAAGAATAAAAACAAGCGATTCAATTATGCGTTTCTTGTTATCCGCCATCCTAATTTCTGTCTTTAGACAATTAGCTCTCTACGTTAGTATATCCTTCGTTATACTTATATGTTCCCGATGTCTTATACGGAACATAATACGATGTAAAGCTTGTTGATGTGTAGTCGGATGATTCTATACCCTGATGCAGGTAATCGTCGTGACAAGGATCAAATATGTATACCTCGCCGTCTTCTTCCATTTCACACCATGCATGAGCCCAATCCTGTCCGCTCGCATATACCGATCCATACAAATGTACAATATTCTTATATCCGAGAGTCTTGGCCAAATAATAGAATGCCGCGCTCTTGGTTACACATTCACCCTCGTCATTTGTGAATAAATACTCCGCGCACCACGCGGTACCATTATCTTGAGGACTCTCCAGGTTAACAACTTTTTTATCCCTGCAATATGCGTATGCCTCTTTTAGATCCCAGCCTATTTCATCCAGCACTTCACTTGCCAGCTCCGCAGCTTTTGTCAAAACGCCATCGGCATTTATATATAGCTTGTCCACAACCATATCCGTGGCCATTGCGCCTTCCTCCGGCAGCAAATAGTACCAAGTATCCTTGTACTTAATCCATCCGCTTCTCATAGCGCCGGAATTGGGATCATTAGGCCATCCTAGATAATACCAAAGTCCCTTGATATACTGCCACCCGCGCATCATGGAACCGTTGGAACCAAAATAATACCATCTGTCATCAATCTTGCGCCATCCGATTGCCATCGCACCCGAATCCGAGTTTTCGGGCCAACCGAGGTAATACCATTTGTCGTCATCCTTAATCCAGCCGCGTCGCATAGCGCCGAAATTGGGATCATTAGGCCATCCGAGATAATACCATTTGCCTTCGTCCTTAATCCAGCCGCGCTCCATAATGCCTGTTTCAGAAAAATAGTACCATCTGTCCGAAACCTTATTCCAACCCGTAAATTTTTGCCCGCTTGCATCAAAGTAATACCAAGAACCGTTGGCCTTCTGCCAGCCGACCGTCACCGGTTCTTCTACCGGTTCTGTCACCGGTTCTTCTACCGGTTCTGTCACCGGTTCTTCTTCCGGTTCCTCTTCCGGTTCTTCTGTCTGCTCTTCTGCTTCTTCTATCGCAAATGCATTTGCCGGTACGAGCACTAGCATAAATACAAACAAAACCACAAATGCAACGATGCGCTTTTTCATGTTTCTCTCCTGTTTTAAGAACCTAATTATCAGTAATCGTATACGTTCCGCAAACCTCTTCTGTGAGCTCTTTGATGCGGTTTCCGTTGAGCTTGGCCTCTTCTATCAGGCGATCGAGCTGCTCCATGAACTTGTCGTCGTCTATTTCCATAGGATGTCCTACATAGATCATATTGTTCGCGGTTCTATCCATGCCCTCTTCGTCCATTAGGACCTCTTCGTAGAGCTTCTCTCCGGGACGTAGTCCTACAATCTCGATATCTATATCCTTATTCGGTATGAATCCCTTCATCTTGATCAGGTTCTCCGCAAGGTCGTAGATATTAACCGGCTTACCCATATCGAGGACAAATATCTCTCCTCCTTTTGCATATAGGCTCGCCTGGAGAACCAGCGACACAGCCTCCGGTATCGTCATGAAGAATCGCCTAATTTCTCTATGCGTAACTGTAACAGGGCCTCCCTCTTCAATCTGTTTTAAGAATAGCGGGATTACGGATCCATTGCTTCCGAGCACGTTACCAAACCTTACGCCCGAGTAGCGAGTAACTTTGGATTTTCTTGCATAGACCTGAACAATCATCTCGCAGATTCGCTTGGAGGCTCCCATGATATTGGTCGGGCGCACGGCCTTATCCGTCGAGATGAGAACAAAGTTCTCAGCCCCATACTTATCCGCGAGCTTGGCACAGTTAAGGGTACCAAGGCAGTTATTCTTAATCGCCTCGTTAGGTGATTTCTCCATAAGAGGTACATGCTTATGCGCAGCCGCGTGGAAAATTACATTAGGCCTATATTTGTTAAACACCGCATCAAGTCTGTCAACATCCCTTACTGACCCAATCAGTGTAGAAATATCAGCCTTGGGATAATGCCTCTCTAGTTCCATTTCTATCTCATAGGCATTATTCTCATAGATGTCGAATATAAGGAGCTTCTTTGGCTCACATGCAATAATCTGCCTGCAGAGCTCTGACCCTATAGAGCCGCCTCCACCTGTTACCATTATGACCTTTCCTCGTATCCAATCGTTAATACCGCTCTGGTCGACTTTTATCGGATCACGCCCAAGAAGGTCTTCGTAGCTTACGGGCCGTAGTTCCTTGATTATCGATGAAGAGAGGCTCATGGCAACCGAAGGCAGAATCCTTACGGGAAGACCCGTAGCCTGGCAAACGCGAACGATTTCTTTGATCGTATCGGAAGATGCTGACGGCATCGCAATAATAATCTCATTAACGTCGTATCTTCTTATATTCTTCTTGATATCTTCTCTGTCGCCGACAATCTTTACGCCGGAAATGAGATTGTTTTTCTTAGAAGGGTTATCGTCAATCGCGCATACAACTCTGGCTCCGGTGCCCGGATGCGCAAAATCCCTTATGAGAATTGCCGCGGCAGCTCCTGCTCCGACAACCATAATCCTGCGATTGATTCGTTCAGCGGAATGTCCGCTCTGAATATTTCTGATGAGAGAAATACCAAATCGCGATGCCAAAAGAAGCGCGGCAACAAGCATCAGATGAATAAAATAATAGCTTCGCGGCATGCTCTTGTTCAAAAGCACATGAGTGAATACTACAAGCGCCTCGATAAGAAGCGAAGCCTTAAGGATATCAAAAAGTTCCTTCTGGGCCGCAAACGTCCATACCCTGGAGTACAGCCTGAACAGGAACATCGAAAAGACTACGATTAAGGCATATACGGGCAAGCATACCAAAAGACGCTCTGCATAGAGTGGGAGTTCAGAGCTTCCCTCAAGTCTTATCAGAAGGGCCAAATATGCGGCGCCCACGATTACGGCTATGTCTATAATAACAAGCAGCGCTACCTTGAAATACTTCTTATTAACCATGGCTAGATTTTACCATATTTGATGTGCATAGGCAATTTTTACTTTACTCACAGAAAGCAGCCATCGGAAGAGGCGCTTAAAACCTTGGACATAAAAACGGGGCCGAAATATCGGCCCCATAATGTCTTTTGTTTTGCAAGTTTCGCTGCTTGCGGGTTTAACTACTTGCGGGTTTCGCTACTTGCATGCCCGCTACCTACGAATCAGCTTATACTTCGCCAAGCCATGCTCCGTTCGGCGCAAATCTGTGGTATTCTCCTTTATTTGTCTCCCGATCGTAGACATATGATTTGTCCTTGTCGCCGCTATAACGACCACCGCGGAACATATAATTATCGAAATAATACCATGTTCCGCCAATCTTCTGCCATCCGGTTACAGCAGTTCCGTCAGCATTTGCATAATAGCGAGTGGTAAGTGCCGAACTGCTATTCTTGATATCTACCCATCCACCTGTAGAAAGAGTTCCATCATCGTTCATAACATACGTTTTGTCTGAATCAGGATCATAGACAGCTCCACGGCTCATTCCGCCGGCTCTTTCCGGACTAAAGAAGTACCACTTACCATTATCTTTTAGCCAACCCTTCTTGGGCGTGCCATCGCTATTGGCATAATACCAAGTGGTTTTGCCTCCGCTTGTAATACCTTCTACCCAGCCGCCTTTTGACAAGGTTCCGTTTTTATTGAATATATAAGTCTTGTAACCACCGCTTTCTTCATCATAAACGTCGCATTCGCCCCGAGCCATTTGGCCGTTGCTAAAGTAATATGTCACGCCATCAATGGTCTTCCAGCCGTCTTCTATAGCCTTTCCGCCCTTCTCTGTATATATCCAGTAGCTTCTATTCTCCGTAACTTGTTTTCCTTCACCGTTATAGTAGTTGTATGTATACTTCTTCTCTGTCCAACCGCCGTTCTGGCCTATCAGTTTTCCATCCTCTGCAAAATAATATATGCCATCCTCGGTATAAGCAGATCCTGTTACCATAACTCCACGTTCATTGAAATAATACCAGTTGCTGCTGCCGAGCTTGTCCCAGCCTGTTACCAGTTCTCCGCCTTTCTTGGCAAAATACCAAGTTGGAGGCTCACTGTCTTCTCTATGCTCCTTATTGGAACTGTCAACCCAATAGCGCTGAGGAACTGTGCTCACCCAGCCACCGTCCTTGCCAAGCATATTTCCGTTCTTATCAAATGCATATGCTTTTCCATCTTCATCAACAATGCTAGTATTTGCAGCCATTTCCGGTTTGAAATAGTACCATATTCCGTCAATCTGCTTCCATCCTCGTACCAATTCACCGTCTGCTCCTGCAAAATACCATATCGTTTGTAAGCTATAATCATTATAGTGTTTAATCCAGCCTCCGGCCTGCATCTGACCGTCTTTGTTGAAGTAATATGTCTTATCGCTCTCGCTGTTTTTGTCGTAAATTGAATACGCACCATCGGCATACATACCTTCGTAGCTATCAAAGTAATACCAGTTGTTGCTTCCGAGTTTGGTCCACCCCTTTATCAGAGAGCCGTCTTTGTTTGCGTAATACCAACGATCATATTTACCTTTAATCCAGCCACCGCCTGCACCCTGCATCTGGCCCTTCTCGTTAAAATAGTAACTCTTTGCATTTTCCCAATCTTCGCCTTCTTCTTGAACACGCGTTGTTCCACCCTTATACATTTCAGGACCGAAATAGTACCACTCACCATCAATTTTCTTCCAGCCTCTTACCAGTGAGCTGTCTTCATTTGCATAATACCAGTTTTCATATGTGTACGAATTATCACCATATTTTTCTGTACGCGTATCAAGAATCCAGCCGCCGCCTGCCCCCTGCAGCTGACCCTTGTCGTTAAAGAAATACGTTTTTGCATCTTCCCAATCTTCGCCTTCTTCGACAACACGACGTGTGCCTTTGGCCATTGAAGGATCAAAATAGTACCAATATCCGTCTATCTTCTGCCAGCCTTTTAACAGACCGCCACCCTTCTTAGCATAATACCAATTGTCATACGTATAGGAATAACCATCACCCCATGTCTCTGTATGCGTATCATGAATCCATCCGCCGTCTGCGCCCTGCAGTTGGCCTTTCTCGTTAAAGAAGTAGTAGTTATTGTTCTCAGAAATCCAATGGACGTCACGATACATATATCCGCCGGATAGATAGTACCAGTTATTGCCCTCCTGGAGCCATCCGTTAAACCCTTCGCCATCTACATAGTAATACCAAGCTTCGCCTTCCTGTACCCAGCCGTTCTTCTCCGCGGCATAGGTGTTGTTAGGACGCGCCATTGCAATTCCCAACAACAAAAGTAAGCATAAGACAAATACACAATACTTTCTTAGATTTGTCTTCATCCATCGTTCTCTCATAATGCTTTCTCCTCTCATAGATGCACGTGAATCATGGAAAATAACTTGCCTAAAATTAACAAATAACTAACGGAAGTTCACACTTCCATCACATTTACAGTATAGCAATACCCCCCCCCCGTATTGTAAAGAATTTTCTGAAATATTCTCGTGAATTGCAATATTTTTGTCAGGTGAACGACTTATTCACCGGCATAATTATATACTCAAACAAAATCCATCCGTAGCTGGCCTTTTCACCAAACTGACACTTATTTCCCCTCCTCCAAAGTGGCTCCCAATATGGTATAATATTCGCATTAGTTACCGTCTGAAATACAAGTCTGAAATGCGAGTAATTAGACATGATAAAAATTAACACGGAACATGCCCTTAGGTTTCTAAAAAAAGAACCCGATTACGATGCAGCAAAAGCGGCCTTGGACACGCTCCTTACGGGCACGGGGGCCGGCTCGGATTTTCTGGGATGGGTCAATCTCCCCTTTAATTACGACCGAGATGAATTCAACGCAATCAAAGAATGTGCCGAAGAGATAAGGGAAAATGCCGATATCCTCGTCGTCGTCGGTGTTGGCGGATCCTACCTTGGAGCGAGAGCCGCGATTGAGTTTCTGAGGCAGCCGCAGAAGAGAGACCTCGGCGGAGCCTACCCCAGAATAGCATTTACCGGAAACGGCCTTAATTCCGAGGAGATGCATCTTCTTATTGAAGTCCTCCGCGGAAAATCCGTCTACGTAAACGTAATTTCAAAATCGGGCACGACATTTGAACCCGCAATTGCCTTCAGGCTTCTTAGAAATTACATGGAAGAGACCTATGGCAAAGAAGAAGCTGCTCGTCGCATCATCTGCACAACCGACAAAGAAAAAGGAACGCTCAAGAATCTTGCCGATTCCGAGGGTTACAGGACATTTGTGGTTCCCGACGACGTCGGAGGCCGCTATAGCGTCCTAACTCCCGTGGGGCTCCTTCCGATAGCAGCATCCGGAATGAATATCGATAAACTCATAAACGGCGCCGCAGACTGCGCCGAAATTTGCCAGAAGAAGAGCCTGGATAATCCCGCGCTCATATACGCTGCGGTACGCCAGGCCATCTATAACGAGCTTGGCAAGAAGACAGAGATCCTTAGCTGCCCTGCAGAAACCACTCGCTTTTTATCCGAATGGTGGAAGCAGCTATTCGGTGAATCCGAAGGCAAGGACGGTCGCGGCATATTCCCCGCCTCCTGCATATATACAAAAGATCTTCACTCGCTCGGTCAATACATCCAGGACGGAGAACGCACCATGTTTGAGACATGGCTTCTCTTTGAGAATCCGCTTACAGACGTACTCGTTCCTAGGACTAATGACAATGCTGATGGCCTAAACTACATCGCCGGAAAGAGCCTATTTGACATCTATGACTGCGCCAAAAGAGGCGCCTTGGAAGCGCATGTCACGGGCGGTGTCCCATGTATAGAGATAATGGCATACGACCAGGCGACCCATTCCCTGGGCGAGCTCTTCTATTTCTTTGAAATGGCATGCGGAATCTCCGGATATATGCAAGGAGTCAATCCGTTTGACCAGCCCGGCGTAGAGGAATATAAGAAGAATATGTTCAGGCTTCTCGGAAAAGAATAGTCCCACGCCGACGCATCACGCAGCACGCGTGCGATGGAGCAAAAGTTATGAGAATTTCCCGAACAGCAAAGGAGATAACCGTGTCAAATTACAAAGAGACATATGAATTTTGGAAGATCAATCCCTTCTTTGATGAAGAGACGCACGCGGAGCTTGCCACCCTCACCGACGAAAAGGAAATCGAGGACCGCTTCTACAGAGACCTTGAGTTTGGAACAGCCGGAGCAAGAGGCGTAATGGGCGCCGGCACCAATCGTTTCAATTCATATAACGTAAGGCGAATTAGCACCGGCTTTGCAAACTATCTTCTAAACAAGTTCGGAGAAGCTGCAAAAACTCGCGGAATAGCAATAGCATTCGATACGAGAAACAATTCATCCGAGTATGCAAAAAAGACTGCACTCACCATGTGCGCGGCAGGTATCCCTGCACATCTATACGCGTACACCTGCCCCACTCCGATGCTTTCCTTTGCGGTGAGAGAGCTCGGCTGCGTCGGCGGAGTAATAATCACAGCGAGCCATAACACCAAAGAATATAACGGCTACAAAGCCTATGACGACACCGGATGCCAGCTCTATCCCGATGATGCGGATGCAGTCGTCGCAGAGGTAGAAAAGGTCGACATAACCAAGACCGTAATCATGGATGAAGAAGAGGCTCTCTCAAAGGGCCTTCTAACATATCTCGGTGACGAAATGATGGACCGTTATGTCGACGCAATCAAGAATCAGGAGAACGGAATCCCTGCCGACATCAAGGCTGACCTTAAGGCTTGCTATACACCGCTCCACGGTTCCGGTCTCGTTCCCATAACAAAGGTTCTCTCAGAGCTCGGTTACAGCGGAGTTGATACAGTCGCTGAGCAATGCACTCCGGACGGAAACTTCCCTACCGTCGTCTCACCAAACCCGGGAGACGAGAGTGCCATGAGTATGGTTATAGAGCAGGCTAAAAGTATGGGTGCCGACATAGCACTCGGATCAGACCCCGATGCAGACCGCATAGGTCTTGCAGCAAAAGACACTGACGGAAACTACACATTCTTCTCGGGGAACCAAATCTGTGCAATGCTGATAGAATATCTTCTCACGGCAAGGGCGGACAAGCTAAAACCTAACTCATGCATAATGACCACGGTTGTAACAAGCGAACTTGGATCCGCGATAGCGAAATCCTACGGCCTTTCCGTTGACGAAGTTCTAACAGGATTCAAATTTATCGGCGCACTTATGAACCGCTACGAAAAGACCGGCGAGAAAACTGTTGAATTCGGATATGAAGAAAGCAACGGCTGTCTAATTGGAAACCACGTAAGAGACAAGGATGCAACAGTCGCAGTCATGATGATATGCGAGATGGCCGCCTACTACAAATCCCAGGGGAAGACCCTTTGCGACGTGCTCCAAGATATTTATAAAAAGCACGGCTATTACCTCGACCACCTCGACTCCTACGAATTCAAGGGAAAGGACGGCGCAGAAAAAATCTCCGCGATAAATGCCAAGTTGAGAGAACTCGGAGCTTCCCTTTCCCCTGACATAGAGCGCATACGTGACTTCGCAATCGGCACAGAAGATATGCCGCCGTCAGACGTTCTGAAATACTGGTTCAAGGACGGCTCATGGCTCGCAGTAAGACCATCGGGCACCGAGCCAAAAATTAAAATCTATTACTGTATCCACGACGATGACCACAAGGCCGCAACAGAAAACCTTGCCGCCAAACAAAAGTTGATTAACGACGTTATCGATAGCCTATAACAGACAGCCGATAAAATAAGTCCTTGCAACAAAAAGTCTCTGATGATTCCATCAGAGACTTTTATATCTAGCGATTTCCGTACATCTCCTCGTAGTAATTCTGGTATTCTCCGGAGATGATCTCTTCCCACCATTCGCGGTTATCAAGATACCACTGAATCGTCTTCTTGATTCCGTCTTCGAATTTGGTTTCGGGGAGCCAGCCGAGTTCGTTGTGAATCTTGGTTGGGTCGATTGCGTATCTAAGGTCGTGGCCCTTACGGTCTGTTACGTATGTAATCAGGTCTTCGGATTTTCCGAGTTCCTTGATGATAATCTTTACGATATCGATATTACGCATCTCGTTGTGGCCGCCGACGTTATATACTTCGCCAACGCGACCTTTGTGAATAATCAGGTCGATTGCCTTGCAGTGGTCCTCTACATAGAGCCAGTCGCGAACGTTTAAGCCCTCTCCGTAAACCGGAAGCGGCTTATCGTTAAGGCAGTTCGCAATCATAAGCGGAATCAGCTTCTCCGGGAAATGATAAGGTCCATAGTTATTGCTGCAGCGGCTGATTGTCGCGGGTAGTCCAAACGTCCTGTGGTACGCCATAACCAGAAGGTCCGCGCCTGCTTTGGAGCTGCTGTACGGGCTACTCGTATGTATCGGAGTCTCCTCCGTAAAGAATAGGTCCGGTCTATCAAGCGGGAGATCGCCGTAAACTTCGTCCGTGCTCACCTGATGATAGCGCTTGACTTCGTATTTACGGCTCGCATCCATCAGAACCGCGGTTCCCATGATGTTTGTCTCCAGGAATACGCCCGGGTTCTCGATACTTCTGTCAACATGGCTCTCTGCCGCAAAGTTTACGACCACATCCGGCTTCTCTTCTTCAAAGAGCTTGAACACGCCTTCTCTATCGCATATATCCAGCTTAACAAATCGGAAATTCTTGGCCCAGGCCTCATTGTAATCCTTTGACTTTGGATCCAGGATACATGCGAGTGTTGACAGGTTCCCCGCATAAGTAAGCTTATCTAGACATACAATTCTGTAGTCCGGATAGGTCTTCAGCATATGAAAGATGAAATTGCTGCCGATGAACCCGGCGCCGCCGGTAACTATAATTGTCATTTGATTCCCTCCCAGTCGATATTGTTTTCCGCCAAGTATTCCTTAAACGAACGCCATTCCTTATCCTTCTTGCTGAGCATAAGCGGAACTCCGCTTCCCAGCACGTATTCGTCAGCACCGGTGATTTCATTATGTGCAAGTGTAATCTCCGGCCACTCAATACCTATATCCGAGTCGTTCCACGGAAGTCCGCTCTCGTCATCAGGATGATAGAAATCATCGCATTTATAGAAAAACGTAGCATATTCAGAAAGCACCAAGAATCCGTGGGCAAACCCTGCCGGAATCAGCATCTGCTTTCTGTTTGCTTCGGACAGAATCTCTCCGTGCCACTTTCCGAACGTCTTGCTTCCCGGCCTTATATCCACGGCAACATCAAACACCTCACCCCTCAGTATCCTTACGAGTTTGGCCTGTGGGTGTTTTACCTGAAAATGCAAGCCCCTCAGCACTCCGTTCACGGACGTCGACTGATTATCCTGAACAAAGTCCACATATATGCCCTCATCCTCCAGATCCTTCTGGTTAAACGTTTCCATGAAAGAGCCTCTCTTGTCACCGTAAAGATGTGGAATAATTGTGCAGAGACCTTCTATACCACCTAAGTCCTTTTCGATTACAAGCTTTCCCATTACAAACTCACCTCTTTCAAATATCTCTTAACTGCATCCTTCCAATCAGGAAGTAGCATAAATCCCTTTTCCGTAAGCTTGGATTTATCCAAGCGGCTATTGCGCGGTCTAACGGCCTTGGAGAGACCGTATTCCTCAGTCGTGACTCCCACGACCTCAGTTGATAGGCCGTACTGTCTATAGAACTCTTTGCAGAAGTCATACCAGGAGATATATCCTCCCTCGTTTGTCGCATGGTAGAAACCGTATTTATCGCTTTCTGCCATGTCCACGACGAGCCTTGCCAGATCCACCGTATAAGTCGGCGTTCCGATTTGGTCATTTACCACACGTACACTGTCATGCGTCTTTCCGACGTTAATCATCGTCTTGATAAAATTGTTTCCGTTGGCACCGAACACCCATGCTATGCGAACGATATAGTATTTATCGAGCGTCCTCGCAACCGCAAACTCACCGTCGAGTTTGGACTGCCCATATATACTTAGCGGTCTAAAGTCTATCTGGTCGGGTTCCCAAGGCGTTGTCCCGTTCCCCGAAAATACATAGTCCGTAGAGAAATAAATCATCTTGGCATCGATAGCCTTGGCTGCGAGCGCAACGTTCTCGGTGCCGTTGGCGTTTATGTTAAAAACCTTCTCGATGTTCTCCTCGTCCTCTGCGGCATCAACTGCAGTCCATGCTGCGCAGTGCACAATGGCATCCGGCTTAATTTCTGCGAGGCACTCCCTAACCGCATC
>JAGAFN010000049.1 GCA_017612585.1 Bacillota bacterium
CATAAGGTGAAGAGGGATGAAGAAGAAAAGATACTTAATATATGTGGGTTTGGTCTTGTGCTTGGCTGCTTTGCTCATATCGGTATATAAGCCGCTAATCAGTGTTGGGTCGAACGATAGCATCCTGAAGGTCAAGATTTTTAAGGTCGGTCGTGCAGATGCCATAGTTCTGAACAACTGTGATGAATATATCGTGATTGATGCGGGAGAAGAAGAGGACGGACAGGAGATTCTTCGTTATTTGGAAAAGCACGGTGTAGATTGTATAAGCAAGCTTATCATTACCCATTTTGACAAGGACCATGTGGGCGGTGCGGATACGCTTATAGAGAGCATCCAAGTTGATGAAATCATACTCCCTGATTATACGGGCAGCGTGACGGACTATTTTGATTTTATTCAGGCGATGGAGGATTTGAAGATTACCCCTACATATCTCAATGAGCCGATGAAGTTCTCGTTTGGAGACTGCACGGTAACCGTGGAGCCGCCGTCCAGCTACGACATAGCGGATGGGAACAAAGAAATCGATAACGACTTGTCGCTAATAACGACTGTAGAGCATTTTGACAATAGATTTGTATTCTTGGGAGATGCGGAGAAAAAACGTCTTCGCGATTGGTTCGCAAATGGATCGGCAACTTCTTGCGACTTTGTAAAGCTTCCGCACCATGGCGTATACAATACGGAGCTTGAAACAATTGTAGAGATGCTCAATCCGAAATTTGTTGCCATGTGCACATCGAGCAAGAATCCTGCGGACGTTCAGACAATTCAGCTCTTCAAGAACAGCGGTGCGCAGGTTGCTGAGACTAGGGATGGAGACATAATAGTGACGAGCGACGGAAAGAATATACGCATGAGCCAGAAGTAGTGCGTGGTGTCACGCGGGAAACGGAGCGACGACAATTCGAAAAGAACGAAAGGGAAATAGATGAGTCAAGCGGTTTTTAACAGATACGAAAAGAAATACATTCTTCCGAAAGAAATATATTTTGAGCTTAGAGAGAAAATCAAAGATCGGATGGTCGAGGACGAGTACGGACTGAGTACAATCTGCAACATCTATTACGACACAGCAGACAAAGAACTAATCCGCAAGTCCATAGATAAACCTGTTTACAAAGAAAAGCTCAGAATAAGGAGCTACGGTGTACCGAGCGAAACGAGCAAGGTCTTCGTGGAAATTAAGAAGAAGTATAACAAAATCGTAAACAAGAGAAGAATATCAATGCCGCTCGATGTGGCTTATCGGTTGGTGGAGGAGAAGGATATAGATGCATTCAAAGGCGAGGACTATCAGGATAAGCAGATTCTCGCTGAACTCGCCTTCTTCTTGGATAAATACGATTTGGAGAAGAGCATCTATCTCGCATACGATCGCATAGCCATGAAATGCTTAACCGACGATTTCAGATTGACGTTCGACACAAATATACGCGCGAGGTTCAGCGATATGGGGCTAGAAAAGGGCGATACGGGCAATCTGCTTTTACCGCCGGATTATCACCTCATGGAAACAAAGATACTTGGAAGCACACCAATGTGGTTTGCGAGAATCATGTCGGACCTTTCGGTCTTTCCGACATCATTCTCCAAGTACGGAAACTTCTATAGAAGAAGCATAGAAAAGTATAGACCGATAGCCAATTTGTCGCACCGCTTGGATAATTGGAAAGCGACATCCAACAAAGTGGCGCTGCAGATGTATTTATAGGAGGAAGATATGTTTGATAGTTTGTTTCATCCGGGAGCTTTCGTTTTTCAGCAGGTACTTCTAGTGATTGCGAGTTCGCTTACAGGAGGACTCCTGCTTGCGACATTGTATAAAATTCACAATGCGACGCAGGGAAAGTATCCGATTATTCTTGCGATAATTCCCGTTGTATCCGCAATGATAATAATGCTTATCAACGGAAACATCGGTGCATCGATTGCGATTGCGGCGTCGTTTGGAATCATAAGATTTAGATCAGCTGCGGGAACTGCCGCAGAAATAGGATATCTTTTCGTGGCACTCATGCTCGGACTTATGAATGGAATGGGATATGTCGTGCTCAGCATAGTCTCTCTAATAATCGTTGCGGCGTTCATCTTTATTCTGGAGACGATAGGTTTTTCATCTCCGACCATCAAAGACAAGAGGCTCCGCATCACAATCCCTGAGAACTGCAACTATGCGAATCTCTTTAACGACGTATTCGAGAAATACACCAAGAATGCGGACCTAATAAGAGTCAGAACAACCAATATGGGAACGCTCTACGAACTCACCTATGTTTTGAAGCTTAAGGATTATGGGGCGGAGAAAGACTTCATTGACGAACTCCGCTGCAGGAACGGCAATCTGGATATCATTCTGGGCGTACTGGATAGAGAAAAGAACGAAATGTAGTCTTGCGTAGATACTGCCACCATACCGCAAGGATAGAACAAGGTAGTCGAGAAACACAAAAGGTTTGGAAGGATGCTATGGATATGGCATCCTTTTTGCTGCGACTTAGACAAACGGACTATAAAGATATTTTAAAACGTGTTAGAATACATATATTACAGAAACGGAGAGAAATATGTTAACGAGTAAACAGAGTAGCAAACTGAAGGGAATAGCAAACGGACTTACGCCGACGGCATCGATAGGCAAGTCCGGGCTCACGCCGACGGTCATAAAGACAATCGACGAATATCTGACTGCAAACGAAATAATTAAGTGCAATATACTGGAGGGCGCAAAGCTCGATGCCAAAGAAACCTGTAACAAAATCGCGGAGGAAATCGGAGCAGAGTTCGTGCAGGCAATAGGTAGGCGCTTTGTTCTATACAGGCAGGCACGCGACCCCGAAAAGAGAAAGATTGAGCTGTAATGCCTAACGAAATAATAATCAAAAACGCAAATGCGAATAATCTAAGGAACTTCAGCGTGAAGATTCCGAGGGACAAGCTGGTGGTGCTTACGGGACTTTCGGGCTCCGGCAAGTCTTCGCTTGCCTTTGATACGATTTACGCGGAAGGTCAAAGGCGCTATGTTGAAAGTCTCTCGTCATACGCGCGTCAGTTCCTTGGCCAGATGGATAAGCCGGATGTGGAGTCGATAGAGGGACTCTCGCCTGCGATTTCGATTGATCAAAAGACGACGAGCAAGAACCCGAGATCGACGGTTGGTACGGTTACGGAGATTCACGACTATCTTCGTCTAATGTATGCGAGGATAGGCGTGCCGCATTGTCCGGTCTGCGGTCGCGAGATTTCGAGCCAGAGTGTCGATCAGGTTGTCGATTCAATCATGGAGTCTCCGGAGGGGACTCGCCTTATGGTTCTTGCGCCGATTATTCGCGGAAGAAAGGGTCAGCACGAGAAGGTTCTGGAGCGGATAAGAAAAGAAGGATTTACGAGAGTAAGAATTGACGGCGAGATAATAGAACTCGATGTCGCGCCGGCAGAGGATTCCGCGGGACTCGCTGCGACCGGAACAGCGGACTCGCAGGGAAATACAATTAAGCTCGAAAAGAACAACAAGCATACGATAGAAATTGTAGTAGATAGAATAATTGTAAAAGAAGGTCAGGAAGGGCGTATCGCGGAAGCGGTCGAGATGGCGTTCAAAGAGAGCGAGGGACTTGTTATTGCGCATCTAACGGAGAAGTCGGATGGTGCGGCAGGTAAGTCTGGCGCGTCAAGCAAGTCGGCAACCACCGAGACCGAGCGACTATATTCATCAAAGTTCGCATGCCCCGACCACGGAGTCGGAATTGAAGACATGGAACCCAGATCTTTCTCATTCAACAGTCCTTTCGGTGCGTGTCCGACGTGTAACGGACTCGGATTCACGGAGACTATAGATAGAGAAAGCACCATCGATATGGATGGAACAATTAGCATGGGTGCTTTCAGAAAAGTGTATGGCACCATGGAATTCTCCAGCTACTATAAGAGGATGTCGGAAGTTCTAGCGGAGGATTACTCCAAGCGTACAGGATATCCGCTTAAGAAGCTTCTTCACGATCCGTACAGGACTCTGCCAAAAGACTTCCAGAATGAAGTAGAGTACGGAACGGGAGACAGAACAGTTCAGTACACATACAGAAATTCCAGCGGCAAGATGGCTATGCGTGAGCATCCTTTTGAAGGTGTGCTTGCAAGCATGGAGCGCCGTTATCGTGACACGGGTTCAGATGCTATTCGCGATTGGATGGCGCGATATATGCATACGCAGAAGTGCCCGGACTGCCAGGGTAAGCGTCTCCGTCCGGAAGTTCTCGCCGTAACAGTGGGTGACAACAGCTCTGGAGAAAAGAATATTGCGGAATTTTCAGAGTTATCGGTTCGCGATGCGCTCGCATTCATCAAATCGCTCAAGCTTAGCGGCAAGAACGAGATGATTGCAAATCAAATAATCAAAGAAATCAAAGCACGTCTAGAGTTCCTAGTTAACGTCGGCCTTGAGTATCTGACGCTAGCTCGTTCAGCGGGTTCGTTGTCGGGAGGTGAATCGCAGAGAATCAGGCTCGCGACACAGATAGGTTCGGGACTCGTCGGCGTACTCTATATTCTTGACGAGCCAAGTATTGGTCTTCATCAAAGAGATAATCACAAACTCCTCGCGACGCTTCGCCGTTTGACAGACCTCGGAAATACACTAATCGTTGTTGAGCATGACGAAGAGACGATGTATGCTGCGGATCACATTGTGGATATTGGACCTGGCGCGGGAATCTACGGCGGCAAGCTCGTCGCGCAGGGCACCGTTGAAGAGATCAAGGCTTGCAAGAAATCAATAACCGGTCAGTATCTTTCGGGTGCCAAGAAAATAGAAGTACCCAAGAACCGTCGAGAAGGAAACGGCGAAGAGATAACAATCAAAGGTGCTCGTTGCCATAACCTGAGGGATATCGACGTAACTGTTCCGCTTGGTAAATTTGTCTGCGTAACGGGAGTTTCCGGTTCAGGGAAGAGCAGTCTCATAAACGAGATTCTCGGTAAAGCTGCCGCTCAAGAGGCAAACGGAAGTCAGCAGGATGTTGGCGAGCACGATGAAATTGTCGGACTCGATAATATTGATAAGGTAATAACGATTGACCAGAGCCCAATCGGGCGTACGCCGCGTTCCAACCCTGCAACATATACCAAGATGTTTGATAAGATAAGAGACCTCTTTGGTGCGCTTCCGGATTCCAAGATGCGCGGTTTCACCAAGAGCCGCTTCAGCTTTAACAACCCTGCGGGGAAGGGAGGCGGTCGCTGCGAGGCATGCTCCGGCGACGGAATAATCAAGATAGAAATGCACTTCCTTCCGGACGTCTATGTTCCTTGCGAAGTCTGTAAGGGTAAAAGGTATAACAGAGAGACTCTCGAAGTTAAGTATAAGGGCAAGAGCATTTACGACGTGCTCGATATGAGCGTAGCGGAGGGACTTGAATTCTTTGAGAATCAGCCCGGAATAAGGAAGCATCTTGAGACACTTAACGATGTAGGGCTCGGATATATCAAAATTGGGCAGCCTTCGACGCAGCTTTCCGGAGGCGAGGCGCAGCGCGTAAAACTTGCCACCGAGCTTGCAAAGCGAGACACCGGAAACACGCTCTATATACTTGACGAACCGACGACGGGACTTCACTTTGCCGACGTGGATAAGCTCATCCAGGTTCTCCAGAGACTGGTTGACGCAGGGAACACCGTGGTCGTAATCGAGCATAACCTAGACGTCATAAAATGCGCCGACCACATCATCGACCTAGGCCCGGAGGGGGGAGATAAGGGCGGCACCATCGTCGCCGAGGGCACCCCGGAAGAGGTCGCCAAAAACAAGAAGAGTTATACGGGCCAGTACCTAAAAGATATACTATGAAGTTTAAGTGACCGCGCGTATATCACGCAGGACATCCACAGCGCCGGTACTTAGCGATTCATGAGCCACCAGGTGAAGTGAGAGCTTAGTACCGCTGCGCGAGGACTGAGCGCGAGCGGTCCGAAGTGATATATACGTGGTCACTACCAGACTGTATTTGACTTATATGAGCGAGAAGCAGAGGTTCAATCGAATACTGAAAGAGATAGCCGTGATTCTGGGACTCGGAATAGCGTATTTCATCTTTGTTTCTATTACGGGACTATACATTCCGTGTCCGTTTAGGATCGTTACCGGGCGCCTCTGTCCAGGATGTGGAATTAGCCATTATTTTGTCCACATGGCTCATCTTGATTTTAAAGAAGCGTTTAGTGCTAACCAATATATATTCGTATTTGTACCACTGGCGATTCCGTATTGGTTATTCAAGACATATAAATACATCAAGACGGGCGAAACAAAGTATTCAAAAATTGAAATAGTCATTCTTGCGATAGCATTAATTTCTGCCATCGCATTTGGGATAATTAGAAACATTTATTAGAAATTATTATTTATTTATCAGACGGAGGAGAGAGCGATGAGTAAAAAAGACACAGAGCTAAAGTTTGATGCGGATCCGCGCTTCGATGAAATCGAAAAAGAGCTTGATGATCTCGGCGCGGAAATTGACGACATTGAAGAGGAAGTTAAAGCGGAAGTTGAAGAAGTAATCGAAGTAGCCGAAGAGACAGTCGAGAAAGAGCTTGATGACCTCGGCGCGGAAATTGATGGCATCGAAGAAGCGGCCGAAGAGAAAAGTAAATTTACTGCTGACATCACGAGAGCGGCCTTTGATGCGCAGGAAACAGAGTCAACTGAAAAGGCGTCTGTGGACATCAGTAAGTTCACTAAGTTCATACCGATGCTGACTGCGGCGATTGGCTTTCTTTGGATTGTTCCGATGGTATTTGGAATCTTGGCTCGCATCCTATACAGAATTTACTACGCGAGCTGGGGCGTAATGTCGCCGCTCTATACATTCGTGAGAATCTTCAGTTGGCTAAGAGGCATGTTCATCTGGATTATCCTGATTCTTGCAATCGTTACAATCGCGGGCCTCGTATACATGATGCTTATGGAGCGAAAAGACAAAGAGAAACAAATGCTGTTCATAGGGATAGCTTGTGCGGCGCTCGTGCTCATATCCTGCATCGTAAGCAGGGCGCACGGACCGAAATTCCTGACATTCCTCTTTGCTCTCTGTGCGTTGGTTCTCGGAATAGACCTAGCTATGAACGTGCTGATCGAGAAGAAGGAACTCTACGGAAAATTCAAACTTGCGGATGACATAGCGCTCTTTGTCGGAATGATTAGTAAGCACGAGAAAGTGGATGAGTCCAAGTACACAGACGCCAATATCCCTCAGTATGAGATGACGGAAGAGATAGAAAGCCTGGATTCTGTGTTTGATGGATCCGGTGCGGAGCTGTTCGTAAAGAATCTTCTCCTCATGCTTCTCAGCATGGTAACCTGCGGACTTGGGGCACCATTCATGCTTGTAAAGATTCTAGCGTGGAAGAAGGAGCACACGGTTATCGAGGGAAGAAGACTCAAATTCAACGGAACCGCGCCGCAGCTCTTTGGTCTCTGGATCAAGTGGTGGTTCCTCTCCATGATTACATGCGGTATCTACAGCATATTCGCAAGGGCCGATTATATGAGATGGGTTTCGCGCCATACTGCATATATGGACGAGCCTGAATATCCGGAAGGATATTATCCGACGTCGAGGTTCGAGGGTGCTGCGCCTGAGGTTCTCGGTTACAGCATGGTGACATCGATTATCACGAGTGCGACATGCGGAATCGGATTCCCGTGGGCAGTAGGCATGCAGAAGAAGTGGGAAGCAAAGAACACCGTAATCTGCAACGACAGGATCTTCTACGACGGAACCGGAAGCGGGCTCTTTGGAACATATCTCATCAACCTGCTTCTGACATGCATCACATGCGGAATATATGCCTCCTGGGCAACATGTAGACTCGAGAGATACTTCATCAACCATACGCACGTTGACGCAACGAGCAGAAGATAAGGTTTTTACAGAAATGCTGGCTTTTCATATTAGCCGGCATTTTTGTATATAGCCAAGTGTCTTGACAGGTATATTAAAAAGGGGTAAACTAAAATAACATAAGAGTAACACAAAGATGATTTCATGAAAGGGGGACTTCCCATGAAATCCTTTAAAAAGAGTTCGGTTATACTGATGGTGGCATTGCTGATTGGCATGATGTTTATGCCGAATATAGCCGTAAGGTCACAAGCGCTAAGTAATTTCACTATTGAGGTTGCATTTGTCGAAGGCTACGATTCTGCCCAGGGCCACGTTGAATACCAGATTGACGGCGGTGAATGGGAACAGGTAACCGAAAATGCAACTATAAACATTGACTACGATGTCACGTCACTCAAGTTTAGGGTTGTGCCCGCAACGTATTATATGGTTAACTACGATGCCGAAAATGATCCAAGGCTTAATGATGGCAGAGAAGGTGGAGGTATTTCATTTGCCGCAGGTGGCATGGATGAAGCGAGAGCGCTTTTGGAAGGCGAAGGATATGAGGCAATTCTCACAGGAGACCCTACCCCTACGACAATCTCACTTACGGGAATTGCATTTAGAGGAGGTGGCACCGCGGAGGAGCATGCACCTGTTACAATCGACATCATAGGACCGGGACTTGAATACTGGAACGGTGATTATCCGTCGAGAATAAACTTCTTTATCAATACACCACAGGGTGAACATGAGGAAGCCAATATTAAGTGGGGCGGCGCAGGTAACCTCTCGTGGAAGGGTGATTATACAATTAGCGATCCCTTTGTGCAGGGGGCAAGTGGTGTAAGTACAAAGAATCCTGTAGAAATAACCTATCATTATGATGGCAGCGGAACTGTAAGCATTCCTGTAGGAATATCAAATGCAAGCACCAAGATTACTTCGTTCAAAGTAAACGGACAGGAGTTTGCAGATCAGTGCCCGCAGACTGATGAGCAGTTCTTGGATGCGCTCAACGGACCGAGAAGTGTCGGTTTTGAAATCAGTAATGTTCCATATGCCGATCATTATGACGTAAAAATCGTTGCAGAATTTGATGATCTCATGGGTGGATTTGGGTGGAACTATTTGCCGGAGGAAACTCAGGATGGAGATTCTCGTGAAGATTGCATTGCCCACGGAACTCTAAGTTTTATCAAAGGTGAATACAACGGAATGGTATTTGATACTGCGGCAGCATGGAATGGATATAGACATAATGGTGTATCGCAGATTTTCGAATGGGTCGATGGAGACAAGAACTACAGTGATGAACACGATGCTTGGGGAAGCGCAGCGTTCCCGCGTGGTGCCGTAATAACATTCAAACTTGTTCCGGATGAGGGTTATCAGCTGACATCCCTTTTTGGAGATAAAGATTTAGAAGCTCTTGAGGATCCAGGTGTTTATAAGATTACAATGACAGGAGGAATGAACTCCCACCTACAGGCGACGTTCGAAGAGGTTGATGATGAAGTCAAGCTCAATACGGACGCAGTAAAGGAAGGAACCATTTCGCAGGCGGAGAACAAGTATGGCGAAGGCACTATGCGCCTAGATGTCAGTAATGCGAATGTAAACGGAGATTCTAGGGCGAACTTTGAACACAAGGCTGAGGAAGAAAACGGCGAGATTGACGAATATCTAGAAATTGGCCTCAGCAACGTAATCTATAAGGCAAATGACGGAAGTGATGTTTGGGAGAGGGAAGTAAAGGATCTCGATAACGAAGCGGAAATCAAACTTGTTCTTAATCAGGACTATTCCAATAAAGAGAATATATTCATCATCCATGAGCACGATGGTCAGTACGAGAAAATTGATGTGTCATATAATGCCGAGGACAACAGCATCACGTTCAAGACGAAAGGTTTCTCCAACTATGCTATAGCGAGCACTACACCTGAGGAAGAGGAGAATAACAACCAGGAAGAGGATAATAAGGGTCAAGAAGGCAATCAAGAAGAGAATCCACCGCATGGAAGCGGAGACAAAGTGTATTCTCTAACAGACGGTGACAACACGCTGGAATTTGTCGATGGCGAAGGCCAAGACGATAGGTTTGAATTGGTATTCCTTGCGGTATCGACAATAACGGACGAACAGCTTGCCTCAATGGGGGCAACGCGTGAAGAGGCCGAAGCCGCTATCGAAGAAATCAAGGCGGCTGTCCCAAAGGAATTCATCGACTATTATGTGGTTATGTTGATGGACAAGAACGATGGTGAAGCAATTTGGGGAAGACAGCAGATTAAGCTCACAATTAAGATGACCGATAATATGATTGGCTACGAGAATTTTAGATTGATCGATGTGTCGCAGTTCGGGGAACCTGAATACACGGGCGAAGAAATACCTGCAAAGATGGAGAACGGAACTATTATATTCGAACTCAAGGAACTCGGAAACTTTGTGCTCGTAGCTGATAAGATTGAGGAGGAAGGCGAACAGGAAACTAAACCAGCGCCTACCCAACCGACACAGACACAGCCGACACAGACTCAACCGACACAGACACAGCCGACACAGACTCAGCCTACGCAGCAGAAAAGCGCATCGCCCGCGACCGGAGACCAAAGTAACATAGCTATGTGGTTGTTTTTAGCACTTGTTTCCGGTATATGTGTAACGGTATATGCAATCAGGCGCCGAAAAGATAATGCATAAGCGCTGAGATAGCAATATGGAGAGGGCGGTCCCGCAAGGCCGCCTCTTTTTGTGCCATCTACAGAAATAGGGGCCGTGCTTTTGGCGTAGGCGACCTTGTAATTTTGGCTGTTTTTTGATATCATTACTATGTATGTAAATTAACCAATGTTTAACAATTAACGTTTAATTATCAATATCGGAGGAGAATGGAGACATGGATATCAAAAAACTCTACGATTCAAAGCTAAAGACAGCTGAAGAGGCAGTGAAGGTAGTTAAATCAGGTGACTGGGTTGACTACGGCTGGGCCACCAACCATCCTGTTGCACTAGATGCCGCTCTGGCTGCTCGTCAGAATGAACTAAAGGACGTTAAGCTACGCGGCGGTGTAACAATGTGGATGCCGGAGGTTTGCAAAGCTGACGATGCGGGCGAGCACTTCACCTGGAACGCATGGCATTGCTCGGGAGTTGACAGAAAGATAATAGGAAAGGGCGTGGGGTACTTCATCCCTATGCGCTATTCTGAACTCCCGAGATTCTATAGAGACGGAAACGCTCCTGTGGACGTTGCTATGCTTCAGGTTACGCCGATGGATGAGCACGGAAACTTTAACTTTGGTATCGTAACCTCGCATATCGCTGACATGCTTTCCGTAGCTAAGACAATCATCGTTGAAGTAAACGAAAACATGCCATGGGTCAACGGTCTTACCGGTGCGGAAATCAATATCGCTGACGTCGATATAGTTGTAGAAGGCGATAACCCAGCTGTAGCGGCTCTCGGTGGAGGTGGTGAGCCTTCAGATGTAGACAAGGCAGTTGCAAAGCTAATCGTAGAAGAAATTCCAAACGGCGCATGCCTCCAGCTCGGAATCGGCGGAATGCCTAACGCAGTAGGAACAATGATTGCGCAGTCGGATCTTACGGACCTCTCCGTTCATACCGAGATGTATGTCGATGCCTTTGTTGAAATCTCAAAGGCAGGAAAGATTACAGGAAAGAAGAAGAATATCGACAAGGGTCGTCAGGTATTTGCGTTTGCCGCAGGTTCCGAGGAACTCTATAAATTCATCAACCACAATCCGAACGTAGTAGGTGCGCCGGTTGATTATACGAATGACGTTCACGTTGTTTCGCAGATAGATAATTTTATCTCCATAAACAATGCGATAGACCTTGACCTCTTTGGTCAGGTAAACGCAGAGTCGGCGGGTGTAAAACATATTTCCGGAACAGGCGGGCAGCTCGACTTCGTAATGGGTGCCTATCAGTCAAAGGGCGGAAAGAGTTTCATCTGCATGTCTTCGAGCTTTGAAGATAAAGAAGGAAACCTAAAGAGCAGAATCGTTCCGACTCTCACACCGGGTTCAATCGCAACCGACCCGCGTTCAACAATTCATTATCTCGTAACGGAATACGGTATGATTAACCTAAAGGGCATTCCGACATGGGAGAGGGTAGAACGCATTATTTCAATCGCTCATCCGAACTTCAGAGACGAGCTCATCGCTGACGCTGAGAAGATGGGAATCTGGAGAAAGAGCAATAAGAAATAAAGAGTAATAACTAGAGAAATAGTGTATAATAAAACATTATGAAAATGATAGATATTCTGGAAAAGGACAAAGACAATCTGCTTACCGAGTTGACCAGAGCCGGAGTTCCCGAGAGGGCAGCAGGAGTCCTGGAGACGGAGCTCGACAAGCTTCTTCTCAAGTATAATGAACAGGCATCGAGCGACAGAGAACGCGATGCCGCAGCTTATATGGTGAAGGCGGTTCGCCACTCGCTTCCTTTGGTTGATGCCGTGGGCGAAACAAAGGTTTGGGAGATGCAGGAAGGTGCCAAGGCAAGGCACAAGGTTAATCCTGTTGCGCTTATTCTTTTGGTTGCCGGACTCATTTGCGCAGTTCTCACGCTGATCTTCATGAACAGCATCAAATTCAAGATGGGTATGTCCGTGAATGATCTTAAACTTGCGCAGCCTGAGACATTCCTTCTTCTTGCGACGGTGGTATGCATCCTCGCATTTGGACTGTTCAGGAGAATAGGAACGGTAGTACCAAAGAAGAATCGCAAGCAGCAGGTCGAAATCAAGATTGATGCCGACAAGGTCTATCGTAGCATTCATACTGCAGTTCTTTCCATCGACCAGAGCCTTGAAGAAGTTCA
Source organism: Bacillota bacterium (assembly GCA_017612585.1). Taxonomy (GTDB): domain Bacteria; phylum Bacillota; class Clostridia; order Peptostreptococcales; family Anaerovoracaceae; genus Eubacterium_B. The sequence goes on from JAGAFN010000049.1 coordinate 12,752, forward strand.
GGCTCAAGATCGCTGGGCCAAGAAGGAGCAGGCCGGAACCATTGAGGGGAAGGCCATAAGCAGCGGAGAAACAGATCTCTTTGCCGATCTTCTTACTGCGGCGTACAGCAAGGACGGCGAGTATGCGCTCGAAAAAATCGAAGATCTAAAATACTATCTCCATAAACAGCAGATAGAGGTCATGGATTACGGTGAGGAGACAAAGCAGTATTTTGATATCATGCCGGGAACCCAGACGGGAACGATTAGGCCTGCGCTCGTTGCGGACGGCAAAGTTCTAAAGAAGGGACTCGCGTCGCGCGGAAGATAATGCGATATACAAAGTTTTTAAGGGATAGGTATAGGTACTTCTCCCCTTGTGCAATATAGGGGATGCTATGGATCGTTTTTTTGGATTTGACCTGGGCGACGCGGAAAGCGCAATCGCAAGGTTAAGTAAAGAAGATCAGGTAACGCCGGAAATGCTGACGGTGGTAGATGAGAAGAGTTTCATCACCGCTTACGCTCAGCTTGCTTCCGGTGAACTTTTAATTGGAGAAAAGGCCTGCTATGCGGATAATGCCATCAAGCGTAAACTCCGATTCAAGAGCAGATTCCTAACCGATGGCGGTGTCGCAAACGATGTCAAGAGTTTCGCCGCGGGTGTTCTCGGCGAGCTCTATACGAACGGAGACCTCATCAAAGGTGAGGACTGTAGTTTCTACATAGGCTGCCCTGCAGGTTGGGACAAGAATACGCGAGAGCATTACAGAGAAATATTTGAAGGAGCCGGGTATCCTCCGGCGAAGATCATTTCCGAGTCTCGCGCAGCTATGGTAAGCGCTGTCCAATCCAAGCATCTCCAGGTGGGTTTGGATATTAAGTCAAAGCCGGTTCTCGTGGTTGATATCGGATCATCCACCACGGACTTTGCATATATCATGGGCGGAAAAGAAGTCGAGATGCAGACTGCAGGAGAGGTCGCTCTCGGTGGCGGACTCATGGATGAGATTCTTCTCGATGAAGCCGTAGGTGAAACGACCATCACGAGAAAGAAGATAAGAAATATTTTTGAAGAGAGCGAACCTTGGAGAACATACTGCGAATTTGCGGCACGTCGTCTTAAGGAGAAATACTTCTCGGATGAAGGTTATTGGAGCACTCACGATTGCAAGGAAACTATAATCATCCAGTACAATTGGCCTGCAGTTAAGCTGACGCTCAAGATGGATGAGAAAGTAGCCGACAAACTCGTTAACAAGAAACTCGACAAACTTGGCGGAAAATCGTTCAAAGAGGTTTTCATAAATTCGCTGAACGATGTGAAGAAAAACATATCGGGGTCGCAGCCTGAACTCATATTCCTTACGGGTGGCGTGAGTAAACTCCCTGCGATAAGAGATTGGTGCGCATCAGTATTTGAAGAGGCAGTGGTAGTTTCCGGAACAGAGCCTGAATTCTCTGTTGCGAGAGGACTGGCATATTGCGGAAGAATAGATGAGGATCTTAGAGAGTTCAAGGCGGATCTCGAAGAGCTGACACGATCAACCAAGATTGAGGAGATAGTTAGAAAGCATATCAAGCAGCTCTATAAGGATGCGGTTGACTGTCTGATTGAGCCAATACTCACAAAGGTTGCGATGCCGATCTTTGATAGATGGCGAGCCGGCGAGATAAGAAAGCTCTCGGATACGGATGAAGAACTCCAGAGGGAAGTTGGCGCATACATAAGGTCGGATGAGGCGAGAGAGCTTCTTGCAGGACCTATTACGGCATGGCTCAAGCCTGTAGCGGACGACCTTGAGGAATATACTCGTCCGATTTGCATAAACCACAGAGTTCCTTATACGGCACTTAGCTTCAAATCATACCTCTCCGCATCGGACATTGACATCAAAGTTGATGCCAAGAATATCTTTGCGGTAGAGGAAATGACATGGCTCATAGATTCAATCGTTACGGTTCTTGTGGGACTTCTCATTGCGGCGATAGACGTGGTTCCGTTCCTTGCGGGACCTGAGGGTGTGATCGTAGGGGTAATCGCATCTGCGGTCATCTTGATTCTCGGTAAGGACAAGATGGAAACTAAGCTTCTCGAAACCGACATACCAAATCCGATGAGAAAACTCATACCAAAGAGTACATTCAAGTCCAGAATGGAGAGCATAAGTTCATCGGTTAAGGGGAGCTTCTATGAGAGCCTTGAGCAAGAGAAGAATGAAGAAATCACGAGCCGTATGGTTGACGAAATTTCTCAGCAGATAGAACAGTGTCTCATCAAGATGGCAGAAGTAGTTGAGATTCCGCTTGGATGATAACGGCGACGCATAGAAATAGATTCCTTTCGTAAGTCCTCGGAATGGACAATTACAACTTCAATAAAATTGAACCTCTGGAGGGTTGCATCGAAGGTCTTCGACCCGCTGCCAACCTCACAGAGGTTCTTATTTTATTATCGTGTAATTGTTGCCATTCCTGCGGAAAAACTCAAGGAACTATCTCCATGCGCCGCCTCTGATAATCCAAACGCTATCTCTTATTGCTTGCGTTTAGGACATTTTTGATTTTGTGTTGTACCATGCGGGTGATTGCGTCGCGTCCGGGTCCAAGATATTTACGTGGATCGAACTCTGCAGGAGTTTCCGTTAGCACGCGGCGAATTTCTGCGGTCATCGCAAGACGAAGGTCTGTGTCAATGTTTACTTTGCAGATGCCCCATTTTGTGGATTCTCTGATCATGTCTTCGGGAACGCCCTGTGCGCCCGGGATTTCTCCACCATATTCGTTACAGCGATCTACGAATTCCTTGAGAACTGTCGATGCTCCGTGAAGAACGAGCGGTGTGTCGGGAATAAGTGAATGAATCGTCTTAAGTCTTTCAAAATCGAGGTACGGTTCACCCTTGAATTTATATGCGCCGTGGCTTGTTCCGATTGCTATTGCGAGTGAATCGACTCCGGTTTTCTCCACGAACTCAGCGGCCTCTTCTGGATCTGTAAATGTTGCTGAGCGTGCGTCAACTTTGATATTGTCTTCTACGCCTGCGAGCTTACCGAGTTCAGCTTCTACAACTACACCATGATCATGTGCGTATTCTACGACCTGCTTGGTGAGTGCAATATTCTCTTCAAAAGGATGCTTAGACCCGTCAATCATTACGGAGGTGAAACCGCCGTCTACGCAGGACTTGCAGATATCAAAGTCTTCACCATGGTCAAGGTGGAGCGCAAGGTCGAGGCCTGTATCTTCGATTGCAGCTTCTACGAGCTTAAGAAGATAGACGGGCTTTGCGTATTTACGTGCACCTGCGGAAACCTGGAGGATGAGGGGAGCGTTCTCGAGCGCAGCCGCATCCATGATTCCCTGGATGATTTCCATATTGTTTACGTTGAACGCGCCAACTGCGTAGTCGTCGTTAAGCGCCTTGGCGAACATTTCTTTGGTGGTTACTAAAGCCATATTGACCTCCTATTCAATGGTGACTTGCCTTGCTATATCTTCTTGTGTGCTACCGGCGGGGAATGTGTATGTGAGTGCCATAACCATTCCCGGATCCAAATCTATACTCTCACAGATAGCCACAAAGCTTTCATAAGACTCAAAGAGACCTGCCTTGACGAGTGATTCTACTGCGGTCTCTGATGAACCGCTCTCGAGTTCAACCGTCATGTCGACGCGGAGCTTGCCGTCCTTCCAGATGGTATTATCTCTGGGGCCGGAGTCTGAGTTCTGCTCGCCTTCGGTTGATTCGCCGGACGCTTCTTCGTTTTCGCCCGGCTCGGCATTTTCCTTGCCTTCGCTATTGGCATTCTCGCCGGAGTTTTCCTTGCCTTCGCCGTTGGCATTCTCGCCGGAGTTTTCCTTGCCTTCGCTATTGGCGTTCTCACCGGCCTCAGCGTTTTCACCGTCTTCGGCATTGCCGCTCACCAAGTCGTCAGGAACAAGGCTCTGGTTTCCGCCATCTCTAATCTCGGCTGCAAGTGCCTCCGGATAGTCCATGATGATGCCGACTCTCCAATAAATCAATCCCCCCGCGATCGCCAAAATCAAAATAATGATAAATAGGTCGCTCAGATTGTAGAAAAAATCTTTGATGTATTTCATGATTCCCCCCTGTCTACATTAGCACATATAATTTAGCACAATAGAGCAGATTTCGCAAATTTACCGATAATAGGCATATAAGCCAAAGTTTGCCTATTTTATACCGCTGAGTTATTTGCATGAGGGTAGTCATTGATGTATAATGTTCGGGTGGTATACGTAGAAATTGGCGAAAATGAAGAGGGTCAGCGGCTCGATCGCTTCTTGCGCAAATACCTGGGCGAGGCACCGCTTTCTTTTATCTATAAGGCTATCCGCAAAGATGTCAAAGTCAACGGAAAGAGAGTTTCGCGTGAGCTAATTCTCAATTCCGGCGACAGAATCGACATATATATTACGGATGAGAAGCTGGAGGAACTGAGGCCCAAGGCTAGAAGTACCGCATGCACCAAGCAGGTAAAGAGAGAATTCACTACAGTTTACGAGGATGGGAACATAATTGCGGTGAATAAGCCGTTTGGGCTTCTTACGCACGGTGACAGTGTTGAGAAGAAACATCATCTTGCCAATCAGGTTGTGGATGACCTTATTATTCGCGGTGAATTCGACCCAAAATCGAGCAAAGGATTCACTCCCGCTCCGGCAAACAGGCTGGACAGAAATACTACGGGGATCGTTCTCTTTGGGAAAAACGCCAAAGCGCTTCGCGATTTGAACCGAAGAATAAGAAGGCGAGACGGCATAAGAAAGCTTTATCTTACTATCGCGGCAGGCGAACTGAATGAAAGACTTGAACTTTCGGGTGCGCTTGTTAAAGACGAAGAAAAGAATCGCGTGACGGTTGTGCGCGGCGGCAATGCAGCGGTAAGAATTGCGGCGAAAGGCGACGAGTCGAGCCGCGACACGAAATCTGATGCGGTGCGGGAAATCGTTACGATCGCGGAGCCCATTAAAACTGCGAATGGATATACTTTGATAAAGGTTGAACTCGTTACGGGTCGCAGTCATCAGATTAGGGCGCATCTTGCGAGCGCGGGATATCCGCTAGTGGGCGACCCGAAATACGGTGACGAAGATATCAATGAAAAAATAAGAAATCGCTTTGGCCTTAATTGGCAGCTCCTTCATGCATGGCAGATTGAGTTTTCGCATCTTGAGGACAGCCCTCTTAATTACCTGGAGGGAAGGCCATTGTGCGCAGAACCGACCAAGCGATTTACGGAAATAGCAAAAGATATTTTTGGCGATACTAATTTTTTGGAGATAGAGAAGTGAGAAGTGAGAAGTTTCAGGACCTTGAAAACAGTGGTGTACAAGGCGACGAATTAAGAAATAAAATAGTGGACGAACTAAATGCCACAGATGCAAGGAGAGAAGAAGCAGCGGGGGCGGTGAAAGAAGCAAAGCCCGCAAAGGCCGAAGAGGAAGAGGGCGGCATAATTGAATGGGTCAAGGGTGCGGCTATTGCTGTGGTTATAGCGGTGGCGATTCTGCAGTTCATCAAGCCGACAATAGTTCAGCAACGCTCGATGGAACCGAATTTTGAGACGAACGATTATCTGTTTATAAGCAAGCAGTCGTATAAGCTTTTTCATGGTGAACCGAAGCTCGGTGATGTAATTGTTTTTTCGACCGAAATGAAAACAGCGGAAGGTGATAACAAACTTCTTATAAAAAGGGTTATAGGTGTTCCAGGAGACGAAATAAGCATCTACGGTGGTAAGGTTTATCTGAACGGAGAAGAACTCGACGACAGCTATACCAAGGAGCAGACAACGACGGGAGATATAGACAGACTTGTAGTTCCGTCCGACACTGTATTCTGTTTGGGCGACAACAGAAGAATTAGCGTCGATTCGAGAGACGACAGCGTGGGACTTATTTCTTACGATGATATTCTTGGCAAGGTTATATTCAGACTTTTGCCGCTTAACAAAATTGGTTTGATAGATAATCCGTATGACGGAGATTGATTATAGGATTTGATATAGAGTTTTGATATAGAGGTTTATTGTAGAGTTTTAATATGGGCAAGAAGGAACGGAAACTCGTGGCGAACAACAAGAAAGCTCGCCACGATTATTTTCTGGAAGAGATAATAGAAGCAGGAATTGCGCTTACGGGTACGGAAATTAAATCCGTACGCGCAGGCAAGGTCAGCATCAAAGAAAGCTACGCCAAGGTTGACGGTGGCGAGCTGATTTTGTATGGAATGCACATAAGTCCATATAAGGAAGGGAATCGATTCAATGTCGATTCGCTCCGTCCGAGAAAGCTTCTCGTGCATAAAAGCGAGATAAGAAAAATGATTGGTGCGACTACTCAGCAGGGCATGACGATAGTTCCCGTTCAGATGTACATAAATGAAGAGGGAAGAGCAAAGGTTGAGATTGCGCTCGCGCGCGGAAAGAAGCAGTACGATAAGAGAGAAGCAATTGCTGAGCGAGATGCCAAGCGCTCAATGGAGCGCGCGGTTAGGAAGCGCGGGTAGAACATGACATATTGATACCTTGCGAGTATGCCAATCGATGTGCATTGGATAGGTTTATATCATGAGTTTATATCAGCGGTTTAATCCGCTTTGATTGACACTTGATATATGCGGGTATATAATTCTCAGGCGATGAGATAGTCGCTCATCGCAAACAACTTAACTCGTATATGATGATTATTGTAGGGTATGATTCTTATATGGGGGTGTAAAGGTTTCGACGGGGGTGTTGAAGCCGGATAAGCGAGCCGTGGCCGCCGGATCCACGTAAAAAGCTGGCCGTTAAATACAAACGCAAACAATAACAATTTCGCATTTGCTGCCTAGTATCGCAGCCCGCGCGTCACTCCGGGTTTACCTGTAGGCTCGGATGCTGGCGTCGACTATACAGGAAAACTTCGCTGTGATGCCCGTAGCAGCGAGGGACTAACGGGATAACTCAGACTGTGGCCTGCCGATGGGCAGCAGGCTGGGCGAAAACTCAATCATCGGATGCGCTCGGAGAAAGTCTAGTGAATGTGCTTTCGGACGTGGGTTCGACTCCCACCACTTCCACCAAAAAACGCTGCGAGGAATTGCCTCGTAGCGTTTTTGTTTTATAAAGATATCATATCCAGTTACTTTTAGCCTTTATATCGGTCAGTGCTATATGGGCTACTCGCTTTTGTGGCTCTGCATTTCGCTATTTTTTGGGAACGAAACCTTGACGGATGCGCCGACACCGACTTGGCTTGAGATTTCAATTCTGGCATCGGCCATTTCTCGTAGTCTCATGATTATATTTGCCATGCCGGCGGATTTATGCCTGTCAGGCGCACCACCTGATATTTTGGATGTCTTGAGCCATTCGTATACATCAAGCTTTTCTCCATTTTCATCAAGAAGGGTTACGTCGTGGATGATGCCTTCCATTGACGCCTGTGCGAGACGATTTGTATCACTAAAAATGTCACCGGTATCTTCTGGTATACCAAACAATCTATATGCTGCCTCTGGACCGATTCCAACTCCGTCATCCTTGATTCCTACAATATAATTTAAATCGTCTTCATAGCTCTTTAGAATTACGGTTCCGCCTGATGGTTTCTTTGTTACACCGTGCTTGATAGCGTTCTCCACAAACGGCTGGATTGAAAGTGCGGGCACGAGAAAGTCATCGGACTCGATTTCATATTCAATATTTAGCTTTCCCGAGAATCGCACGAGCTCTATATTTGCATAGCTCCTGATATTCTCGACTTCTTCGGAGAATTTGATGCCGTTGATATTAGTCATATTATCCACACTTGCCCTAAGATATTTTGCAAAATCGTAAAGCATATTGTATGCGGTGTCGGGGTCCACTTTGACCATGGTTCGTATCGAACTAATTGTATTGAACATATAGTGGGGATGAATCTGCCCCATCATAAGTTCAAGTCGGCTTTCTTGGAGTTTGTGGGATACGACTTCTCTCTCCTTTGCTACGATATAGATTCTCCAGACGATGATTCCAAGATAGGCTATCGAATAGGTGTTGATCAGTAGGCGGGATGAGATGCTGATATCTGTTATAAGCTGATCATTGTTTTTGAGAATTCCCACTAATGAACCTATCAAGAATAGCGCCAACGTGAAGAATTCAATTCTATTTAAATTTCGTTCTTCCCTCGAAAGGGGGATTGAGTCATTCCCAAAAGATCTGTCAAAAAGGATTTTTTGGTTCAGAAGAAGTGCCAAAAAACTGAATGCATACGCAACCAAGGTGACGGTTTCCGCATTGAACCTTACGAGCGAACGTGCGGCCACAACAAAAATCCCGTACAGCATGCTCACAATGAATCCGATGTATGCATATTTACGATATTTTTCGCTGCGCCTTGCGACGAAGAGGAAAAGGAATGGCGCAACGAGGAGCAAAGCTGTGATTGAAAGAAGGAATATACGACCATTGCTTCCAGAGAACATGGCGGGTCTGGATCTGTTCATCATCCATAAGCTGAAGAACATGAGTGCCAAGGCGAGCGGTATATTGGGTCTTTGGTCTATGTGCTTTCTGAAAAGTGCACTGAGACCGACTATAAAGAGACCAATTACAAATAGTATGATTCCCGTAATAAAGGGGAAGGAAGCCGTGTCGCTTATATGCTGGATTATTGAATTGCTGTCGCCGATATAGATGTCATAGATATAATTATTGAATGGTCTGAACGAGGGATCCTTAAGAATAATTTCAAGAGTTCCTTCCGCGTATTCCGGTCTCAGCGTGATTACATTCCAGGCATCGCTTATGAGAGTGAAGTTATCGGAGGGATTGTTTGGATAAGTATAAATGAGATTGCCATTGACGTACACGTGCATAACCTGATGGTAGTTACGCATAGCTATTGCGCTATATGAGGCGATTGTACTCGGGAGAGTTCTGCTGAGCGTTATTGCATGGTCTTTTCCTCCCTTTAGGTGAGCAGGGAAGCTTTCCGTAGTTGAAACTCCGTCTATTGTAACCGTCCAGTTGTCATTATAAGTAATGAAGCGCTTTCTAAAGTCGGTATTGTTGCTACCGCCTCCGAGCGCACGGAAAGAGAACATCATTATGACCACAATCAGAAAAACGAGAATGGTCACAAAGAGAACCTGCTCCTTCTTAAAACTTTTTACGCCCTGAGAATTATTCACAATACCTTCCTGTTAATTGATTATAGTTCTTGCAGCTCGCATAAGGCTGCCGAAAAAGCAAAGTACAAAACATTAAGTATAACACTATAGCACAAATGGAGCGGAGTAACAATAGGGTAACACTTAAAAAGTTTAAAAAATGGCCAAGTATACGATAATACCGAACCTGCATTCGTTAATACCAAACATTCGATAATGCCGAACGACAATGCGTTATTACCGAATAAAATTCTTGCCTCGAAAGGGGCATTTATGATATAAATAATCTAAATTAACTGACAATTATTTGTCGGCACTCAGCCACCGTTATCACCATTAAAAAGGCAAGGCGACATGAGCGAACACCATCCACAGGAAATTAAAACAAAGGCTTCAAAGGTACAGTCCGTAGATCGTGCGTTGGCTTTGGTTGATATCATTGCCACGAGCGAAGACGGACTTTCTTTGGCTCAAATTTCATCATCGATAGGGCTTCCAAAGAGTACGGTGTTCGGTCTTTTGTCGACTCTGAGAGATTACAACTACATACAGCAATCGCCTGATGACGGTCGCTATCAATTAGGGATAAAGCTCTTTGAACTCGGTACGCAGGTTTCGAGAACATGGGATATACGCGACGCGGCGAGACCGGTTCTAAGAAGGCTGATAAACGAATTCGGAGAAACGGTTCACTTGGGTGCGGAGGATAACGGAGAGGTTCTCTATATAGAAAAGATGTCTCCGGAATCAATAGTGAGCATAGTGTCCGATGTAGGAATAAGACTCCCGATGCACTGCAGCGCACTCGGGAAGGTGCTCCTTGCAAACAAGAGCAAGTCAGAGCTCAAGAGAATAATAGGCATGCGCGGTCTTCCGGCGTTTACGCATAAGACTATAACGACGCAGACCAAGCTCGAGAAGGAACTCGTGCAGATAAGAGAGCAAGGATATGCAATAGACGATGGCGAGATAATGGAAAATCTCCGTTGTGTGGCGGCACCAATCAAGGATTCATACGGAGTGGCCAAATACGCAATAAGCATCTCGGGACAGCTAAGAGACATGCACGGAAAGCGCTTGGAGAGCATAATAGCTGAAGTTCGAAAAGGGGCTGACGAAATATCGCATAGTATTGCGAATGCCAGACCATAAGCGATAGATATTAATAACAATTTATATTAATGTAAATGGAAGGAGACCGACAATGGCAGTAAAGAAAGCAGCGACAAAGGCACCAAAGGCAAAGAAGACAACGAGACCTGAGATTGCCAATAGCATCAAGACAGGAAAATTTAAAACAAATTATCACGACAGAGGCAAGGGATATCCAGTAGTATTCCTTCACGGCTCCGGCCCGGGAGTTACGGCTTATGCGAACTGGAACAAGGTGTTCCCGCTAATGGAGAATGAATACAGAGTAATCGCTCCGGACCTAGTAGGATTTGGATATACGGAGAGAGTTAAGGGCCAGACATATAGCATGCGCGTATGGGTACAGCAGACAGTTGAACTCTTTGATGCACTTGGAATCGAAAAGGCTAATCTGGTTGGTAATTCATTCGGTGGCGCTCTTGCGCTTTCGATGGCAATCGAGCATCCGGAGAGAGTAAACAAGCTGGTACTTATGGGTGCTATGGGTGTAAGCTTCCCAATCACATACGGTCTCGACCAGGTATGGGGATACACACCATCTCCTGAGAATATGGCAAAGCTTCTCAACATATTCACATACAACCACAAGTTTGCAACACCTGAACTCGCTGAGTCCCGTTATCAGGGAAGCATTCAGCCTGGATTCCAGGAGAGCTTCTCCTCGATGTTCCCGGAACCGAGACAGAACGGCGTAGAGGATATGGCAGACAACGAAGCATATATCAGAGATATCCAGCATGAAACTCTGATTATCCACGGAAGAGAAGACAGAGTAATTCCTCTAGACAATTCGTACGAACTTCTCGATCTCATTCCTAACGCAGAGCTTCACGTATTCGGTAAATGCGGACACTGGACACAGATCGAGCATACACAGGAATTCGTTGATCAGCTGAAACTCTTTTTTCAGCGCTAATAGGATACCCAAGGATAGAGGTATAGAAATGAGCAATAAGATCAAAAAATTTGCCGACATGCTCTACGAGGCCGAAAGGACTCGAGTTCCGATTGAACCTCTCACTGAGATGGACAGCACCCTAACTATCGACGATGCCTATGCGATTCAGCTCGCCAATATCGAGCGCGTAGTAGGTGAGGGTCAGGTTATTTCCGGAAAGAAAATCGGACTCACTTCGGAGGGCATTCAGAAGCAGCTCGGAGTTAACGAACCTGACTACGGACATCTATTCGAATCGATGGATTGCTCTGACGGAATTTGCCAGATTGATGAACTCATAAGTGCAAGAATCGAAGGCGAGATAGCATTCATCCTTAAGGAAGACCTCAGCGGCGGAAACGTAACTGCAGACGATGTAAGAAAAGCGACTGACTATGTTGTTCCGGCATTCGAGATAGTGGATAGCCGCGTGGTCGATTGGAAAATCAAACTGATCGACACAGTATCGGATAACGCGTCTTCCGGAAGATATGTACTCAGCGAGAAGAAGTCAAAGATTGACGAAGTCGATCTTCCGAGCGTAGAGATGAAGCTCTACAAGAACGGAGAACTTGTTAACGAGGGTGTGGGCTCCGCAGTACTCGGGGATCCCGCTGAAGCTGTTGCATGGCTCGCAAACAAGCTCTGGAACTACGGCGTTTCGTTCTTTGCAGGTGAAGTAATCCTATCGGGAGCGCTATCTGCAACTGTAACCGCAGAAAAGGGCGACGAGTTCATGGCTGACTTCGGAGACTTCGGAACGGTGCATGCAAAATTTGTTTAGTATAAAAGAAGGAGATATATCCAATGGGCGATAGAATCAAAGTAGCCGTCATAGGCCCGGGCAATATCGGTACCGACCTGATGTACAAAATCTTCAGGAGCAAGTACCTTGAAATGTCCATGATGGCTGGAATATCCGAATCGGAAGGTATAACCCGTGCGCGCTCCAAGGGTGTGGCAACGACAATAGAAGGTGTCGATGGTCTCATCAAGGATGGTGATAAGGACATAAAGATTGTCTTTGATGCCACGAGCGCGGCGGCTCACCTGAAGTTCAATGGGCCAAAGTTAAAAGAAAACGGCATGGTTGCTATAGACCTTACACCTGCTGCAATCGGACCTTATTGCGTTCCAGTTGTAAACCTGAAAGAACTTCAGGAGGCACCGAATATCAATATGGTAACATGCGGCGGACAGGCAACGATTCCAATCGTATATGCCGTATCCAGAGTTGCGGGAGCAGAGTACGGAGAAATCATCGCTTGCATCTCGAGTAAGAGTGCAGGTCCCGGAACGAGAGCCAATATGGACGAGTTCACGGAGACGACAAGTAAGGCGATAGAGGTTGTCGGCGGCGCTGACAAGGGTAAGGCTATCATAATCCTTAACCCTGCTGAACCACCGCTCATGATGACAAATACGATTCACGTACGCGTAAAGGATAAGAGCGTACCATTCGAGAAGATTCAGGAATCAATCTTTGAGATGGTAGAGGAAATCAAGAAGTATGTACCGGGTTATCAGCTCCGCGTACCGCCAATTATGGACGGCGACAGAGTTACCACAATCGTGCAGGTAGAAGGTCAGGCAGACTTCCTTCCGGCATACAGCGGAAATCTGGACATCATCAATTCTGCTGCTGTTGCTGCTGCTGAAAAAATTGCAGAGAATATGCTGAAGGAAGGAGGAGCAAACTAATGGCAAACAAAGTATTATTAGTGGATACAACCCTCCGTGACGGAAGCCATGCTCTGAGACATAGCTATACACCCGACAAAGTTCAGGCTATAGCAAAGGGACTCGACGAAGGCGGTGTGGAACTTATCGAACTCTCACACGGCGACGGAATCGGCGGATCGAGCTATAACTACGGTTTCTCAAAGACTGATGAAATCGAACTCCTTGCGGCGGCAAACGATGTAATAGAGCGTGCCAAGCTCACAGTCCTTCTTCTCCCGGGAATCGGAACGATTGAGGACCTTAAGAGAGCCAAAAGTGTAGGTGCAAAGGCTGTACGTGTAGCTACACACGTAACCGAGGCGGACGTGAGCGCACAGCATATCGCGGCTGCCAAGGATATGGATATGATGGCTGTCGGATTCTTGATGATGACACATATGGCATCTATTGATACAATAGTAGGGGAGGCGCTCAAGATGGAAAGCTATGGCGCCGACTATATCAACCTCGCAGACTCGGCCGGATATCTTCTTCCGGAAGGAGTTGAAGAGAGAATCAAGGCAGTAAAAGAAGCCGTAAAGATTCCTGTAGGATTCCATGCGCATAACAACCTCGGTGTTGCCATCGCAAACTCACTCACTGCTGTTAAAGCCGGAGCAAGCTATGTTGACGGAACGCTCCGTGGACTCGGTGCCGGCGCAGGTAACTGCCAGATCGAAGTATTTGCGGGTATCCTCCAGCGTGAAGGATATGAAACCGGAACCGACTTCTACAAGCTGATGGATACAGCAGAAGATGTTGTTCAGCCGATGATGCTGAGACCTCAGGTAATAGACAATGGTTCACTCATGCTAGGATATGCCGGCGTTTACTCGAGCTTCCTGCTTCACGTATATGATGCAGCCAAGAAATACGATCTTGATCCGAGAGATATCCTTGTAGAACTCGGAGCACGCAAGATGGTAGGCGGTCAGGAAGATATGATCATAGACGTTGCATATCAGCTCAAGCAGAAACAGAGCCAATAGGTGAGGGTATGGTATACGAAATAACCGATTTGACGGCGGAAACAAAATACCCGGCCAAGGCGGAAGAATCTCTCTTCAGAGCGATGATAAGAAGCGGTAAGGGATGTATCAAATACGGATGCGAAGGCGGAGGATGCGGAGTTTGTAAAGTCCGCGTCACTGAAGGCGAGTATGAAAAATTCAAGAACATGAGCCGCGCCCACGTATCCGAAGAGGAAGAAAAAGAGGGGATAGTCCTGGCATGCTGTATTAAGCCAAAGAGCGATATGACGGTTGCCAAATTCAAATAGACGTAATTAGCGCAAGCTAAATTGTGTATAAAGGAGACGTTTTTTAATAACCATAAAGGAGGTAAAACATGGCTATTACTAAAACTATACGTCCGGGACTGATTCAACTTAGAGTTGTCAATCTCGAAGAGTCCGTAGCATTCTACAGAGACATTATGGGTCTCGATGTTGTAGGACAGACTTCTGATGGACGTGTTATGCTCAAGACTTACGATGAGTTCGATCATCACTCAGTAGTTCTTAGGCATGCACCCGAGTCCGGATTCGACTATGTTGCATTCAAGGTAGTTGATGCGCAGACTCTTGAGGAGTTGAAGGTTGCTACAGAAGCTTTCGGATATCCTGTTGACATCGCAAGCGATGAGCAGCCGGGATACGGCAAGAGATATGGCTTCACGCTTTGCACAGGCCACAGAATCGAGCTCTATGCAGAGGTAGCAATGGCAGAGAACACTCCGATGCTCGTTAACCCAGATCCATGGGTTGAGATGCCACGCGGAATGAAGGCTCAGAGATTTGACCATCTCCTTCTCTACGGACCAAACATTGCAGAGGCTGAAAGATACTTCGAAGAAGTTCTCGGAATGTTTGCTCCGGAGTTCTGCAACACACCGGACGGCAAGAGATTCGCTGTATGGCTAACAGGCGGAAACAAGGCTCATGACATCGCATTCGTAGAATACGAGAGACCGAACACAATCCACCACCATGCGTTCTATCTTGAAGA
>JAGAFN010000050.1 GCA_017612585.1 Bacillota bacterium
CTCATAGTTCTCCCTCATCGTAATCCTCCTCGGAAAAAACGCAAATCTTCTGCTTGGTGTTCTCAAGGATTTCCTTGCAGAGTTCGTATTGCTTTAAGCCTTCCTCGTAGCAAGAAATCGATTCATCCAGAGTTAAATCCTTTTTCTTTATCTTTTCTGCACAGGCATTGAGCTCGTTCAAGGCTTCTTCAAAGCTTATTTTTTTCTTTGCCATATTACCACCTATTCTATACGACAGTCCTTGCTTCCGTCTGACATGGTTATTACATATTTCTTTCCCTTAGACAGATTCTTTGCTGAAGTAACAGGTCTTCCTCCGTCTCCGGAAACAATCGCAAATCCCTTATCCAGAACATTCCTCGGATCGTTTTCCTTAAGTATTAGAATGCTTTTTGATATTTCATTTTCTTTGTCGCTAATCAGATTTCTAATCGAAGAATCTATTCTGTTCATCGTATTCTGTAACGACAGTTCAGCCTGAAGTAGTTTTCCCGTAAGAAGTGTTCCAAGACTATGCATGTATTCATTCATCTCACCGAGAATATCTTCCCTGTCTCTTACGGCAATCTGCGCGGCAGCGGTAGGAGTCTCCGCTCTCACATCCGCTACAAGATCCGAAATGCTGACATCTATCTCGTGGCCAACAGCTGATATAATCGGAATATCACTTCTGTAAATTGCTCTCGCAAGTCCCTCATCATTGAAGGCCGCAAGATCCTCCGGTGCGCCACCTCCTCTTCCTACTATCAGAAGGTCTATCTCCCCTTTATAATCTTTGTTAATAAAGTCGATAGTTTCCGCAATATTTGCCGCGGCGGCTTTGCCTTGGACCAGCACTGGAAACAAAGTTATGTCGGTAAGATTGGTCCTTAAGCAAAGTATCTTCTTCACATCATCAAATGCCGCCCCCGAATCTGATGTGACGATACCTATATGATTTGGATATCTCGGTAGAGGCTTTTTATGTGACTTTGCAAAGAGTCCTTCTTTTTCCAGTTTGGCCTTGAGCCTTTCAAATTCTTTTGCAAGTTCCCCTTCTCCGGCCAGTTCTACCCTTATCACCCACAGAGAATACTCTCCCCTTGCAGTGAATGCTCCAATAGATCCTTCAAGAATGACCTCATCGCCTTCTTGAATTCTGAGGGCTGTTTCATCAATTCTGTTGTTAAAAATTATGCATTGAAGCTTGCTCTTTCCGTCTGAAATCGTAAGATAGATATTTCCGTTGGAGTGAAGCTTATAATACGTAATATCTCCTGACACGCGAACATACCTCAGGAGAGGATCAGTCTGAAGGATGTTTTTGATATATTCATTTAATTGCGATACGCTTATCGGTTTTCCCGCCAAAATTTATCTCCTCCAATAAATGCAATCCCTATAGCGTTGTCAGACGATAGCTCGGGCTTCGAAAAATAAATACTATACTTCTCAAATCCCTCCATTCCTTTTCTTATAAAACTACTGGACGAGACTCCTCCCGCAAAGAGTACATTCTTTAGTCCACTCTCATCGCATGCATTAATCACTATATTCTTGATGCATTCAAGGATTCTCTCAAACAGCATATATGAGAGTTCATCGGCCGGCATCTTGCCCACGTATTTTCCGGCTGCCGTTTCAATTCCGGAAAGATTGAACTTTAGTCCACCAACTTTTATTTTAGGAAGCCGATTCTCGTAATCATCGCTTGGCACAAACGAACTTGCCAAGGCATCCAGAACCTCACCCGCAGGAAAGCTTATACCAAACTTGTTTCCAGTCCTATCCAGGAGCTGCCCAAAAGAAATATCCTCTGATTCGCCGAGTACTGCTATTCTTCCGCATCCGTACCTGAGTATCTCTGTTGTGCCCCCGGAAAAATGAAAGAATATAAAATCATCGTTTTCGCAGAGCTTCGTAAACCTACGCGCAGACTCTAAATGTCCCTCTTGATGGCTGAGACAATTGAATTCACATGAGAGAAGAGACGCTATCACTTGTCCTTCCTTCTCACCTGCCAAAAAGCATGGCATGTATGACCCCTCAATTGGTCTCGGTCTATTGCTTGCAGACACAGAGATAATCTTTCCATCCCTTGTCGCATCAAAGGCCTCCTTAAGCAATTCGGGAAGATTACCGATATGCTGAAAGAGCGCTTCCTGTTGTCTTATTCCAATCTGCCCTTCAGGTACCGAGAGAAAGATTCTTCCGTCGTAGACGATATTGTCTTCTCTATCCACAACCGCAACCGACGTCTTATAATTGCTTGTATCGATACCTAAGGCATATTCTTTCATTTGCAAAACTCTCAATTTCTCAGACTTCAGATTACGAAATGTTCCAATACTACTTTTTACTCTTGCTCTTTTGTTTGACTATCGAAGCAAGTATTCCATTGATATATGAAGGTGAATTTTCCTCGCTGTATTTCTTCGCAAGATCAACAGCCTCGTTCACCGCAACTGAAGCAGGAACATCGGAGTAGAGTATTTCCGCTACCGCAACCCTAAGAATTGCGACGTCCGTTTTGGGCATTCTCTTTACGTCCCATTTGATGCAATTTTCTTGGATTTTCTCGTCGATTTCATCCTTTTTGTTGCAAAGGACGCTGAAGACTTCAGAGCAATATTCCTTCTGTCTTCCGAGGGGAAATCCGAGAAATTTATCTGTCTTGTCTATGTCAAAACTATTTAGGGCATCCATCTGGAATGCAACCGTCATCATATATTCCCTTGCTTCGACTCTAGTCATTCTTGTCTCCCATTTCCACACCTTCAACGTGGATGTTTATGTCATTTAATACTATCGTTGTTTTGCTTCTGATATCGTCTTGAATCTTTCGCTGCAGTTCCCAAGCAAGCTGAGGAATCTTGATACCGTATTCAACCCTTATATATACGTCGACTACAGCATTATCTTCCTTATCGCGTGACAGCTTGACACCATCCTTCATCACGGTGTCCCTTCCGAGTATTCCACCTCTTAGTCCTTCGGGCATATCCGCCATCCCGGTAACACCTTCCATACCAATGGCCGACTTCCGAATGAGGAAAGCAAGCTTATCTTCATTTATGTCTTTTGTGATATCAGTCTTCATCCTCTTCTTGCCCTTCCTCTTCCGGAAGAATCTCCATCTTAATCTTCTCTATTCTTCTGTCCGCAACAGAAAGAACCGTAAACCTATAATTCTTGTATTCGACAACTCTTCCTTTGTCGCCATCGGCAGGGATCTCTCCGAGAAGTTCCATTACGAGCCCGCCGACAGTCTCGCTGTTCTCCGACTCGAGATTGATGTCCATCTCCTCGTTCAAATCATCAATATAGGTTTTTCCATTTATAACCGCCGTCTTGTCATCGATTTTCTTGAGCGCAAACTCTTCTTCGTCAAATTCGTCGTCTATTTCTCCAACGATTTCCTCGATGATATCTTCCATAGTTACGATACCGCTGAATCCACCGTACTCATCAATCAGTATGGCAATATGCTGCTTTTCCTTCTGGAGTTCAAAGAATAGCGCATCGATATTTTTGGTCTCTGGAACAAAGTAAGGCGTACGAAGAATGCTTCTTATATCCACATTCTCAAATCCTTTGTCCCTGGCCTGAATCAGATAATCCTTGATGTGGAGTATGCCTATGATATTGTCTGACTCTCCCTCACATACAGGTATTCTGGAGTACTGAAGCTTCATGAGCTCATCCATATATTCTTCCGGCGGATCATTTATATCGATTAGGAATACATCTGTCCTCGGTGTCATTATTTCATAAGCAAGCTCATCGTCGAATTCGAAGATGCTGTTAATCATCCGCTTTCCTTCTTCTTTGATTTCACCGCTCTGCTGTCCCGCTTCAAGCATCGACATGACTTCTTCTTCGGAGTATCGGTTTAGTTCGATCTTTGTCTTCTGCCTAAAAAGAAGCAGGATTCCATCCGTAATCAGCGTGACTATAGCAACAAGCGGCATAAAGATTATGAGAAGTGCCTTCTGAAATCCCCCCATACTCCTCACGATACTGTCACTATGTTGGACGCCAAGTTTTCTCGGAAAGAGTTCTCCCAGTGTAACGGTGAGCAAAAGGAAGATTCCCGCAGTGATGTAATCGTTATAAGGAAGCATAACCGATAGCACAGTACCCGCTATCAGGAGAATATAGTTAATCAGCCTATTGGTATACCTGTATCTAAAAGGCTTATTAAGAATCTCAACGGCTCTTTTTGCCTTCTGATCCCCGTCGTCATTTGCTAGCTGAAAAAAGAGATTCACATTTGCATTGCTATAAGCTGTGTTGCACAGAACAACAAGGGCATTAAGAAGCAGTATAGCTGCTATAATCATTAGATATAACGGCACTTGGTCAGATGACATTTTGTTCCTCCTCGCTATTTTCTATTTTCTTTCTGATCATATAATATTCGGAAACCGGTTCATCGGTCTTGATAAGAATCTTCTGCTTTGGATGCGGGGCTTCCGTTATCTCTTCGCCCGATTCGTAATCCCACATTTTATTTATTCTCTGAGTGAAGCATCTACCGTCAGGTCCAAAAAACTCCACTTCATCACCGACAACCATCTTGTTTCTCTGTTCAACTAGTACGCCTTCTACATCAGGATAATACCAGAGAGCCAACCCGGTAAATGTATATGTCTTAATATATGAAGATGTTCCGTAATTCTGCGCATCATCTGGATAGTCAAAATAGAAGCCTGTAGTAAACTCCCTGTGGCTTGCTTTCTTAAGTTCATCCATCCATTCTTGCTTGAATTTCCAGCTGCTCGGGTCTTCATAATAGGCATCTATAGCCTTTCTGTATGCAGATATAACTTCAGCAATATAAAAGATGCTCTTCATTCGTCCTTCTATCTTTGCAGACGACACTCCTGCCCCTACGAGCTCCGGAATATGCTCAATCATGCAGAGATCCTTGGAGTTCATGATATACGTTCCACGCTTATCTTCTTCTATTGGATAGAATTCTCCAGGACGCTTTTCTTCTTCGAGAACATATCTATATCTGCAAGGATGCGCACAGGCTCCTCTGTTTGAATCTCTTCCCGTCATAAAATTACTGAGAAGGCATCGTCCCGAATAAGAAATGCACATGGCTCCGTGAACAAATGCCTCAAGTTCTACATCATCCGGAAGCTTTTCTCTGATACCTTTGATTTCTTCAATGGATAATTCTCTCGCGAGCACAAGTCTCTTCATTCCCATCTCGCGCCAGAACTCAGCTGTCTTTGAATTGGTAAG
>JAGAFN010000051.1 GCA_017612585.1 Bacillota bacterium
AAGGGGCTGGTTGACGGTTTTTATGTCGGATGCAATGACCCAAAAAAGAGCCTCGCCAGACCAACTACTTCCCCCATTATATGAAATAAGTGCAGCAAGTAGAGTATGTTCTCTATCTGCTACACTTTTATGGTACTAAAAGAGCCTCTGCCACAGGTTTGCAGGTGTATGGCGGACCGCTTCTGTGGCAGGGGTGAAAAAATAGGCGTTGCCATGTGGCAAGGGCAAAAAAAGAGCCTCTGCCACAGGTTTTCGGGTGTATGGCGGCCCGATTCTGTGGCAGGGGCTAAAATATTTATTTGCCGGAGATTGTAAGCCCGTCAAATGCCATATACGGAACCGATGTGCTTCCATCTTCCTTTACCTCGCTGCTTATATCAACGAGTTTAAAGAGCATATCCGTGAGGTTTCCGCTTACCATGGTCTCAGAGAGGGCCTTTGTGATCTTTCCATTTTCAATCAGGAACGAGTTCTTGGCTACGCCGGAGAACTCTCCGCTCGGCGCGGGAGACCCTCCCGAGAAGCGGCCGAATACGATGCCTTTGTCGATTCCTGCGATGATTTCATCCAGGGATTTATCGCCCGGCTTTACGATTCCGTTATATGTGGTGTTCCCGCTGCGCTTTTGGCCGAGCTTGTTTGCGCCATACTGACCGATGCAGAAACTGTTAAGAACACCGTCCTTGATTAGGTCAAAGTCCTCCGTGAGATAACCCTCACCCGTAAAGTTTGCTCCGCATACAACTCTCTCATCGTGCGGTGCAAGGCTTAACGTGATTCTCTCGTCGCAGACCTTCTGGCCGAGCTTGTCCGCCCACGGACTTGTTCCGTCTATCAGCGCGCGCTCCGATGTGAAGCCGAGCACCGTTCCAAAGACAAGCTGACCAAGGCAGTCCGGCGTGAATACTGCTGTTCCTACAAACTTCTCGTCCACGGATTCCGTGTGAATCTGCTTCTCCGTATCCGCGAGGTCTCTTCTTATCGTTCCTCTATCTATGAACGGCGTATCGAGATCCACGGTTTCAATTCCTGCAGCGTTAAAACTCGACCCTTCGTCTCCTTCGTGGCCCGAAAACATTAGCTCATATTCGTAATTGCCTTTTTCAACCTCGTACATAGTTCCGAATGTATTTGCATAGACGGACTTTCCTCGCGTATATTCAGATAGTCCCTCTTCAATCAAAATCTTCGGATAGTCTTTCTTGATGTCGTCGACCAATTCCTTTGTTCTTTCAAAGAGCTTGTCGAGGTCGCCCTGAAGAACTCCTGCGGTAAACTTTTCATGTCTTCCGCTCTGATCGATTTCCCACGCCTCGTCGGGCTCGCTGCTTTCTGCCGCTGCGCATGCGTCGAGCACGAGACCGTGAATCTTATCCTCGTCAAATCCCGTCATGGCGACGCTTCCCTTTTTGTTGTCCTTATAAACGCTCAGGCTTATATCTTTGTTGAAGAGTGTTCTCATGAGTGAGAATTCGCCTGCCGCAATATTAATCTCCTGCGTTTCGCTTTCGCTAACCATGCATGCAGCAAAGTCGATTCCCTGCGCCTTAGCGTCTTCCAATATCATATTTGCAATTTTCTTTAATGTTTCCATGTTGAGCCTCCTTTAACGACCACCGATGGTGATGCGGCATCTAAGTTCCGGGCCTCCCATGGAGGTTGGCATCGGCTGCTTCTTTCCGCAGTAACCGGAGCTTGACCATGTGAGATTGTCGCTTACCATATCGACAGTCTTAAGCATATCGAATGCAACACCGGACACGGTTGTATCGAGAAGCGCCTTGCCGAGTTTTCCGTTCTTTATCTCATAGCCCTGTGTAACACCAAACATGAATTCACCCGTTGTGTCCGCCTGACCGTTTCCGGAATCGATGAGATAATATCCGTCGTCGATAGACGCAATCATGTCTTCGAGTTTGTCCTTGCCCGGATGAACAACCGTATTTCTCATACGGATGAGCGGCTCGTCAGAGAATGTGAATCCTCTTGCGTTTCCTGTCGGAGCCATATTGAAGATCTCCGCGGTTTCGCGGTTATTCATATATCCGATCAGGATGCCCTCTTTGATGAGTTCGCAGTCAACAGCAGGTGTTCCTTCATCATCTGCAAATACCGGAAGCGGAACTCTCTCGCCAAACGCTGTATGAGCAAAGTCCGTAAGGCTCACAAGATCTGATCCAACTCTCTTTCCGAGATTCGGTCCCGCGACCGATCCACCTCTTACGAGGTCTGCTTCTACTGTATGACCGACTGCTTCGTGCGCGAGCATTCCCGTCATCATTCCGCCGAGTATTACGGTCTTCTCTCCGGCATCGGCATATACGCCTTCGCGCTTTTTCATGATTCTCTCATATACTTCGTCGGCTGTTCTAAATGCCTCATCAAAGTTCGAGAAATTATCCGTGAATATTCCTTCTCCCCCGATTGCTTTGAATAACTCCACCGGCATGCCGTCTTTTGTCTCAGCATTCATGATTACATAGACATACGATCTCGGAAGAATGATATGCGAATCTATTCCGTCGGATGTTACAAGATCCTTTTCAAAGGTCTCTTCCATCGCAACAACGGTTCTGCTGATGAGATTCGGATACTTCTTGGTGATATAGTCGTCAAGATTCTTGACAAAATCTATATAAACCTTCTGATCTGTCTCAGGAAGATCTCTAAGTTCTTCAACTTTGCTTCCGCTAATAATCGGAAGATCTCCATCATTCTTTCCTGCGTGCTTGTCCATAAAGACTGCATTCTCGGACGCAGCCTCAAGAACTGCCTTTGCCGCTTCTTCCGAAAGCTCCGCCATCGAAGAGAATCCGTAAACGCCGTTCTTTCTTACTCTTGCGCTTACGCCGGATTCCTCTGTGCGGGAATTGCCCATGAGGTTACCCTTGATGGATGTAACCCTTCTTGTTCTGTTCTTCTGCGCACGAAGCTCCGTATGGGCGCCCGGTATAAAGAGCGACTTCTGCGCGGTTACGATATCTTTTAGCATACTTCCTCCTAATTAACTGTATTTGGCCGGCTAGTTGTATCGATTATTAACCTCAATTAGCTTGACTGAATTTTGTTTAATGACTATATAAATTGGTTGTTACGTATTCCGGATCGCAGGTCACGTCGATTCCGAGAGCCGAGAGTGCCTGCTCGTCGCTATCCGAGAGAATAGCGGTGCAATGTGCGCGGCATCCCGAGAGTTGATCGAGTTTTCTTACCGCAACCTCAGCTGACGGATTGTTGGTTCCTGAAATCGCGAGCGCGATCAAAACCTCTTCAAGGTTAAGGCTCGTTCTTTCGTAACCGAGTTTCTCGGTTTTTATCTTCTGCGTGGTCTCGAGAACCTGCGGCGTTATCATGAGAAGCTCATCATCAAATCTTGCGAGTTTCTTGATTGCGTTTAGCACCGCAGCTGCAGCGGCAACCATCCTTCGTGAGCTTCTTCCCGTTACCATGCTTCCGTCAGGCATTTCGATTGCCATCGCTTCGACATTCTCATATTTGTCATCGAGGTTTCTCTTATAGTCGGCATAATCTCTCGCTGCCTGAACGACGGCTCTATCCTCTACAGTCTTTTCGACATCTCTCATTAGAAGATGTGCGCGAGAGAGCTGCTCTAGACTAATCTTTCCTTTTTTATAATCGCATTCCGCGATTAGATATCTTCTTATAATTTCCTGGCACGCAGCTTCTTTACAAACCTCCTCGTCGGTTATGCAGAAACCAACGCGGTTAACTCCCATATCGGTCGGCGATTTATATTCCGCTTCTTCTCCCGTAATCTTCTCGATGATTCTCTTTACGACCGGGAATGTTTCGAGGTCGCGATTATAGTTTACGGCAGCCTCTCCGTATGCCTCTAGGTGAAATGAGTCAATCATATTCACGTCTTTTAGGTCAACAGTAGCAGCCTCATAAGCGATATTAACCGGATGCTTAAGCGGAAGATTCCAAACCGGGAATGTTTCAAACTTTGCGTATCTCGCTTTGATTCCCTGCATATAATCGTGATAGAGCTGCGAGAGGCATGTCGCGAGTTTGCCCGAGCCTCCTCCTGGGCCCGTAACCACAACGAGAGGTTTTGTAACCTCAATTGCCGGATTTGCTCCGTATCCCTCTTCGCTTACAATTGTTTCGATATCTGTTGGATAGCCTTTGGTGTAGAAATGCTTGTAGGTTTTGATTCCGCGACGCTCGAGTTTGTTGATGAACATATTCACGGAAGGTTGGTCTTCGTAGCGGGTTACCACTACGCTGTTTATCGCTAGGTCGTATTTACGAAAGGTGTCGATAAGTCTAAGAACCTCCAGGTCGTAGGTGATGCCAAAGTCGTGACGGGTTTTGCTCGTCATTATATCTCCCGCATAGATGCAGATGATTATTTCCGCCTGATCGCGCATCCTTTGAAGGAGCTTAATCTTGGCGTTTTCGTCAAACCCGGGAAGAACGCGTTTTGCATGCTTATCGTGAACGAGCTTGCCTCCGAACTCCAGATACAGCCTGTCGGCCTCTCCTTCGTTAATTCTCATTAGAATGTACTGTGCCTGCTCTTCGATGTACTTATCCGCATCAAATCCTTTTTGGTACATAACGTCCTTTCCTCGTTAATGACTACTCTTAACGTCTGTGAATTAACTTGTGAATTAACTATTGAAGTATCTCTATCTCAATTTCGTTTCTTCCCTGGTCCGAGCCCTGAAGGCTTATGTCATAGCCCAGGGTGATTTTGCCGAACCCCTCGGGCGAAAGATCTGTATTTATATCTGTCGTAAGGACCTCAACATCAAAATTCCCGTAAGGCGTATAGTATTTGTTCAGGAATCTCGTCCCCTTGGAGAATTCGAGTTCCATTCCAAACGCATCTTCCTCGCCTCCGGATCTCTTTACTTTGATGGAGTTATCCATGACCTTTAGTGTAGTCTGGCTGTCGGGAAATCCCGAGAAGATACTTTCGTCGAACATAAAATACCTGGCCCCGGATTTTTCATACATCTTGGCCTCACTGACGAATTCCATCTGCTCTTCTTGGGCGCCCTCTTCGTAGCGGGTCCCCTTTATCTTAATAGTTACGTCTTTCATAACCCAACTCCAATATCTCGCCTATCAAATCGGTAAAGCTTACGCCAACCGCCTCCCAAAGTCTCGGGAAGAGGCTGTATTTTGTAAGTCCCGGTATCGTATTTATTTCATTTACAAGTACGCGTCCTGTTTTTCTGTCCCAGAACGTATCAACCCTCGCAAAGCCTTCGCACGCAGTTGCCCTATACGCACGCCTCGCAATTTCCATAATTTCTTCCATGACTGCATCCGGTATGTCCGCGGGGATAACCAGCATTGTCCCCGAGTCATCGGAATACTTTGCGTCATAGTCGTAATATCTATGATCGTCCGCCGCTACGATTTCGCCACAGGTCGCGACCTTTGTTTCTTTATTCCCTATTACCGCGACTTCAATCTCGCGCGCGTCTATAGCTTCTTCTATTAATATGCGCCTATCATATTCCGCTGCAAGCTTTAGTGCTTCGCTTAGTTCTTCTCTGTTTAGGGCTTTTGTTATGCCTATGCTCGATCCGCCGTTTGACGGCTTAACAAAGACCGGATACGAGAACTCCTTTTCGGATCTATCTATGATTTCGGCTTCGTTATCCGAGAGGTCTTCCGCGTGCACAAGAAAGTATCTTGATACGGGTATATCGTTTTCCGTGAACACTTCCTTGGCCATAGCCTTATCCATGCAGAGCGCCGATGCAAGGACTCCGCATCCCGCATATGGAACTCCAAACATTTCCATAAGTCCCTGGAGAGTTCCGTCCTCTCCGTTAACTCCGTGTACGGCAGGAAAAACTATATCCGCGACCTCAGGCAGTCTTCCCGGATCAAATGGCACCGAAACAGTTTTCCAGTCGCCATGCTCCATAAGAAAGGCAAATTTATCGATGAGATTATCTTTGTCCTCTGACAGCTCCACATCAAAACCGTCGGCTATGAACCACACGCCATCTTTATCGATTCCTATGGGAACGGGTATATATTTGTTCTTGTCAAGAGCACGCAGGACGGCAGCGCCCGAAAGCAGAGAAATCTCGTGTTCTCCGGACTTGCCTCCATACAAGATGCCCACTTTTTTCTTCATTCCGTCCTCCAAAAAGGCTTTACCTTCCCAAACAAATATTCTATCATATTCTTAACAGATTTAACACAGAAAAGTCATATTGACGGCATATTTTGATGGTATAAATTATCATGTACAATTGGAGCGGACAGAAGTGTTTGTTAAACACCTCATTCTCCTGCGTCCATATCATATAAAGAGGTAAAGCAATGGATAATAACTGGAATAACTGGAATAATTGGAACAATACAAACGAACAGAACGTTCAGCCGGAGGTTGCGGCAACAGAACATGCTACAGAGGCATTTACAGAAGGGTTTGCGGAGGAACTTACAGATGCGGTAGAACAATATGTGCCGACCGAAGAGTATGTGGCGGAGCAATTTGAACAAACGTATCCCGAGCCTACGTTTACGGAGTCTATTCAGAAAGCGGTTTATCACGACATACCGAGCACAGATTATAGTATCGGCTCCGATGGCAGCACAGAGAGCTACAGAAGTTTCGGCAGCTACGAGAACAGCATCCCAGCAAGCAGCGCCTATGAAAGCAGCAAGGCCACAAACACCAAGGGTTATGTAACAAAGAAGCTTCTCGCGATTGCTCTGATATGCACCATGCTTGCGACTTCCGCGCTTACGGTTGGCGGACTTGCTCTTGCGGGCGTCTTCAACAAGAAGTATGTTTCCGCATACAACAATAATATCCCATCGGCAACCTATACGAACTCAGAGACTGCCAAGGCTACGCTCCCCATCCAGGAGGTCGCTTCGATAAACGAGAATGCGGTTGTCGAGATTCAGACGGAGTCGCTCGTTACTGATTTCTGGCTTCAGAACTATGTAACCCAGGGCGCAGGTTCTGGCGTTCTGATTGACAGCGACGGATATATCCTGACCTGCTACCACGTAATCGAAAACGCAAGGTCTATCACCGTAACAACCAAGAACGGTGCGCATTACGATGCGACCGTCGTCGGCTACGACGAGCTCACCGACCTCGCAGTCATCAAAATCAAAGGGTCAAATTTCACAACCGTTACCTACGGCGACAGCTCCACCCTCACGATTGGGGATAGTGCAGTCGTAATCGGTAACCCTCTAGGTCAACTCGGCGGATCGATTTCTACGGGCATCATAAGCGCTCTCGACCGTTCGGTTGTAGTTGAAGGAAAAGCGATGACGCTCATCCAAACAGATGCTGCCATTAACCCCGGTAATTCGGGAGGCGGACTCTTTGACGGATCCGGAAGCCTAATCGGAATTGTTGTGGCAAAGGCCGGAGACTCATCGTCCAACGTCGAGGGCATAGGCTTTGCTATCCCGATTAACAAGGCTGCCATAATAGCGGATCAGTTAATTGAGCACGGCAAGGTTCCTCGTCCTCTCATCGGCGTCATGATAGTCGATGTGACAAATGAAACAGCCGCTCAGCAGTTCGGTGTAAAGGAGCTCGGACTCTTTATAGATGAAGTGAGCGGTGAGAATGCCAAGGCTGCGGGTTTCCAAAAAGGAGACATAATCAAATCCGTAAACGGTACCGCAATAAGAAACAGATACGACCTAACGGTTGAGCTCAGTAAATTCAAGGCCGGAGACAAGGTCAAGGTTACCGTAAGCCGAAACGGCGAAATGATAGAAATCGAGACAGTCCTCCAGGAAGGCGAATAAACAAGTGTCGCAAAGAAGGCCGGAAAAGACAACCGATAACTAAAACAAATAAAAAAGGCGAATTACTTCGCCTTGCATAGATGAACTTCGTAGCCGAGATATTTGATTTCTTTGAAATCTTCTATCGCAGCAAGCTCATCATCAAAGATCGCAAATACAGACGGGCCGCTTCCGCTCATTAGAACGCAGCGTGCGCCCGTCATTTTTTCTTTCATGAGGTCCTTTAGCTCACCTACTTTGGGATACTCATTTAGAGTATAGTTTTCAAGAACATTTATCATTTCCGGAACCGCACCAATCATCGAATGGCATTTCAGTTTTTCCTCAAGAATATCGTTGTTTGGACGCACTGTTATATTGCAGGAATCGATACCGCGATATACCTCCGCCGTAGAAACCTCTATGTCCGGTTTGACGATTATTATATAAGCGCGAAGAGGCGTAACCGGTGTAAGTTCGGTTCCCGTACCCCTAGCCCTTGCACATGATACAGCAAGCTTATCGTCACGCACTTTCCTCGGGAGGCGCTTGTTTTCCTTTGCCTGTCCCATTATGCAGAAGGGAACATCTGAACCGAGCGTCTTGCCTATATCACAGAGTTCCGAGAGAGAAAGGTCGAGTTCCCAAATTGCATTTAATGCGTGGATTACAGCGGCTGCATTTCCGCTCCCCCCGGCAAGTCCCGCGGCAACCGGAATATGCTTCTCTATGAAGATGCATATCATTTTTTCTTTGGTCGCTTCTGCTTCCTCCGATTTGATTTCTTGATACTTTTCAATCATCCGCTCAGCTGCGCGGAATGCAATATTCGCTGAGTCTGTCGGAATGGATGTGTTGTTCGTCTTGATGAGAATTGAAAAGCTGTCGCTTTCCTGCACGTCAACAATGACGTCGTCACAAAGTGTCGTCTGCTGCATAATCATGTCAACGGGGTGCATTCCGTTTTCCATTACATCGCCTGCGTCGAGCGAAAGATTTATTTTTGCGTATGAGTTTATATGCATCTTCCGTTACGATATGCCAATAGGCTCAAAACTCCTGCTCCTACCAATAGCGCCCGGCACATAGCCGAGCGCTTATTATTATTTCTTATTGTTATTTCTTCTTGCTATTCTTTACTCTTCTCTTGGCGAGACGCTCCTCCTCGGCTCTTGCTTCGGCTGCTGCCTTGCGACCCGTTATATATGTACTTCCCGCTGCTGAGATAGGACGCGGTCCTTTGACTCTGTAGATTCCGCTTTCTACTTCCTCTTCATACTCGTATTCTTCCTCGTACTTGGCCAGGCGCTTTGCTTCCTTTGCCTGTTGCTTGGCGACTTCTTTGTCGTGTTCGGCGATTACCTGAGTGAGGGATTTACCTGTTCTCTTTGCTTCTTTATATGGATTAAAGGTTTCTGCCTGCGACACTCCGCTCTCTTCCGCTGCTGCTGTTGCTGCCGCTTTGGCCTGACGCGTGGA
The DNA here is from genome assembly GCA_017612585.1 of Bacillota bacterium. Lineage (GTDB taxonomy): Bacteria > Bacillota > Clostridia > Peptostreptococcales > Anaerovoracaceae > Eubacterium_B. The sequence goes on from JAGAFN010000051.1 coordinate 9,235, forward strand.
GAAGAATACCATACCTACCATCATAAGTCCCATGATTACAAGATAGACGGTATTGTTTCTCTTGGCATTAATGGTCTTAAATGTTATCTTCTGATCTTCTCCGAGAGTGTTTCCTTCGTTATCCTTGAACGATCCCGAAATGCTTACCGTATATTCTTCACTCTCTTTTGCCTTTGCTGTAGCCTTGGCCGCATCTTCTCCCAGATCCTGAAGAACAAGAACCTGCTCCGGGATATCCGGATTGTAATACACCTTGATGTTGAGGTCACCGTCCGGTCCGGTAATCTTGAAACACTTGCTGTTCTCCGCCTGATTTGCCTCCAGGTTTACCGGTGCGCTGAACGTAAGCTTGATTCCAAGATTTTCAACCGCGGCATTCTTCTGTCCGTCCTTGGGATATGTCTCAACCAAAGTGAGGCCGCCCTCTTCGGCTGTTGCCATCATAAGGCTTCCGAGAACCAGCATCGCTATCATCGTCACTATGCAGACTATCAAGCCTGTCTTCTTCATTTCTTTTCCTCCGATTATTTTTATGGGTGGACTTGGCGCCCTCCCAAATTATTAGTTTGTTCAACCCGCTCGGGGATTTATCTCAAAGCTCTAAAGAACTCCCTGAGAATCTCCGAGCATTCGTCTTCCATAAGTCCGTATTCCACGTGGATACGATGATTAAGCCTTTCGCTTTCCGCTATGTTGAACACGGAGCCGCACGCACCGGCCTTTGGGTCCTTTGTTCCTATATAGAGACTGTCCATCCTGGACCAGACGAGTGCTCCTGCGCACATTGAACACGGTTCAAGCGTCACATACATGCTGCAGCCCGTAAGTCGCCAACCTCCAAGCTCCTCTGCCGCTTTCCTTATTGCGAGAATCTCCGCATGAGCGGTCGGGTCCTTGGATGTTTCGGTAAGATTATGCGCCCTTGCGATAACCTTCCCTTCCTTCACTATGACGGCTCCAACCGGGACCTCTCCCAGCTCGAAAGCCTTTTTGGCCTCGGTTAGGGCCTCCTCCATATATTTTCCCATAGACCATGGAATGATACCACAAAACCGCCCTTTTTTCAAGGTTGTGGCTCAAATAGGGTCAATTCTTAAGGTTTTCTTTGGTTGCAGCCCTTTCCCTAATCTAGTATCATAGTACTTACACGAAAGGAAAGGTTTTGAAATGGAAATGACCGCAGAAACAACGGCGCGTATTTGCTTTGATATCATTATATTCTGCATTTTTGGACTCTCATGCGTCCTGGGCTGGAAAAAGGGTCTCGCCGCTGTTATTTTCAGCACGTTTAGATGGATAGTCTGCATGGTCGTGGCTGTAGTCGGAGCCTACCCCGTACGCGACTTCCTGATTGAAAACACTAAAATGTATACGAGCATTCATTCGCATCTGGAAGCAACCATGGGTTCTCCCCTCACAGGAAACTCTTTCTTTGATGCGCTCCCCGTTCAGCTTAAGAATACATTCTCCGAATACACGACCGATGCAGCCAAGCGTCTTGCCGACATCGCAACCGACACTATTATGCTCGTCGCGTCGTTCTTCTTGATTTTAATCACACTGCTTGTAATAACCAAGCTTCTGCTTATGGTTCTCGAGAACAAAGACAAGGACGACGTAATCGGATTTGTAAATGGTTTCCTGGGATTCTGCTTTGGCGCAGCAAGGGGCGCGCTCATAGTTTGCGCTATCATGCTCGCTCTCTTCCCCATCCTCAGCATGGTGGATCCCGAAGCGGCAACGCCTGTAGTTACAGGAATTAGGCAGAGCATGTTAATGGGGCTGCTTTATGATCACAACCCCATAAGTTTATTCTTCGATATGTTCTAAATCAATTTGCGTACTTACTGTCGATGCCGAAGTATTCCTCAAGTGAGATCCAGTCTCCATTGTTATAAAGCTTCTCCGCGAAATCCCTGCCGACATATCTGTAATGCCAGGGTTCTGCAATGTATCCTGTTATTTCTTCTTTGCCAGCAGGATATCTGTAAATGAATCCGTACTCCCAGCAATGATTGATAAGCCACTGTCCTTCAGCCGTTTCGCCAAAGCCCTTATCGATTGTGTTTATGTCTATTGCGAGACCCGATTGATGCTCTGAATAACCGGGGCGCGCGCTGTACGAGTCAACACCCTCCGGGTCGTCCGCTTTATAATACTCGTAAAGTTCGTTCTGCTCGTCCCACGATCTATAATCCGAAATACCCCAAAGTGAAATTCCGTCCTCGTATGCCGCATCTACCATCTCATAGAAAGCGTAGTATGCCTCGTTCGTAAATCCCGGCGCGTAATCGCGCGGCAGTGAAAAGCTCTTGTTAACTATGAGGATTCCGTCTATATATGTAATTCCGTCTATTACTTCGGCTCTATGTCCGTTCGCCATTGTAAACGCGTAATTACCTTCCTTGGAGTTTCCGTCTATTACTTCGAGGTATAGATCCTTCTCGGCTTTGTTTCCGGATGCATCTCTCGCCACGAGTTTAATGGGATATGTTCCCACGCTCGAAATGTCCCACTTTCCTATAACTTCGATTTCCGGCTCTGTATTTGAGTTGTCTCTCACCTTGGCCTGGTTGATAAGATTTACTTCACTTCCCTTGAATACAACGACGTTCCCGTCTGTTTCTATTGTCGGAGGCTGAGTATCGACGATTGTTATCTGGAATTCGTACTCTTTTTCCTTTCCCTTGTCAGAAACAATGGTTATGCGACAGGTCTTCTTGCCTAGCGATGACGTATCTACCGCTTGGTCTCTAAGAATTGTTCCCTCTCTTACCTCTTCAACAAAGGAAGCCGCTGACCTGTGACTGTTGATTTCTGCCGTCATATCCTTTACAAGTTTTACTTTGCTTCCGCCTCCAATTACGTTAAAGAAAATAAAAAGAAATAGAAAAAGAGCCGCAAGAGCAAGAAGTCCATACAGCACTCCTGTCCCCGCTCGGCGCGCTATGCTTGGCCGAGTGAAGATATTGGAGTAGGACCTTTCACGAGAGCGTCTCTTCCACCTTCTGGATCGCTTTTCAAACCTTCTGTTTTTGAAAGCCATGGGCAACCTCCATTGCCCTATATTGTATCATTTTTCACCGAAACACGCAAAACGTCCCGCTCCTACGCGCAGCTTTGCATATTCGTCCAATACTATGGCTCATGCACCACTCATTATTTGTATGTCTTTGCTACGTATTCACTCGTCATTGCACGGAGCATTCCGCTGTAACCCAGTCGGAATTTGACAGCGTCTCCAACATCATATTCCTTGTCGCAATTTGTGATGTCGATAATTATGTGGTCCGAGCTTCCGCCCATAATCCCAATTTTTGCGTCAAGCGGAGTCATGCTGTCGAGCTCTGTATCCTGCTTCCCAACAGCTATAATCGCGCGCTTCATATCGCCTTTATCTTCGTAATACGGCGCATGGCCAAAGGCGTCAAGTCCTGACTCTCCAATCGGAAGCGACGGTTTGGTTTGGACTTCAACTATCTCTGCCTCTAGAACGAATGCGTCTTGGTCGGCGCCCGAAACATTGCCTGCGTAGGACGACTCGGTACCCTGAAGGTAACCTTCGCCGATTCTCAAATTGGTTATACCGATTGGAAGTTTCCCTGCTTCTGCGAGATAGATTGTTCCTGAGTTTCCTCCTGAGATTACGTCTAGTGATATGCCGTGTTTTTCTTCAGTTTCTCTTGCAATACTTACGAATTCGGATAGATTGTCCTCCTTCGGTATAATTGCACCGTAGCAATTCATGTTAACGCTGATTCCGCGTAGGCTTATGTTGGCGAGTTTAAGGATTTCAGATACGACCTCATGAATTCTTTCTCTGTCCGTAAAGATGAGGCCTTCTCTCAGGTCGCCCATGTCGATCATGAGAAGGATGTCCTGAACCTTTCCCGCGGATGCGGCTTCTCTGTTAAGTAACTTTATCGTCTCTATCTCGCTTATCTGGCAAAGGTCGATGTACTTTACTATGTCGGCAAGTTCGCTTTGCATAGGGATTCTTAACATCATGGTTTTCTTTCCGCCGTTCAGTTTTCCGCTCGCACTGGTTCCGAGAGCATCGTAATACTTCTTGATGTTCTCTATTCTGGAATCGGCAAGATAATCAACGTCGGGATTTTTCGCAATTAGCTTCACAATCTCTGCGTCTGCGCAGTGCCCTTTGGTTACGAGCGCAAGCGTCGTGCACCCCGCCTCGCGCTTTGCGACGCGAACAATCTGCTCAATATTGTTTTCGAGCTTTTTCAAATCGATTATTACTCGCGGATATTTCATAGTTTCTCCTTTATTTATATTGTTGCAGTACAATGATATGTTTTGCGCTTTCTGCAGGAATCGTTGCAATCATTAAAAGGCGCGAGGCACAATTTCCGTTGGCGCGACGGATACGGATGTTTATCCGCGCGGCCCGGAAATTGCCGAGCTTTGAAATGATTGCCGATGACGAGGACTCCAGCAAAACATATCATCGTACTGCCCACACTATTTGTTTAAGCGATAAGGACAATACTTACTCGGGCAGATGTCGCATTCTCTGTTGCAGTCGGGTAAATCCCCCTCTTCACTCACGACCTTTGGCGGCTCCTTGTAGTCCGTCATATCGTAGCCCATGTCTTCCATTTCTTTTACATGGCTTTGGTATTCTGCCTCTTTTGCATCTGCTTCTGCCGCAAGTTCCTCTGCTTCCCTAAGTGCTGCGGAGGTTCCCGTTATCTTGAACTCCTTCTTCTCCGGAAATTCAAAATCCAGACTCTTCTGCATGAGCTTTATTGCGGCATCTCTATATCTGGTCGAAAGAACTCCGAGCGATGCCATTATATAATCGTTATCGACGAGAATCTTGGCGTGCTCCGTCGGATAGAGCTTCATTCCCGTTTCGTTGTGACGCGCGATCTCCTTCATGATTTCAACTCTATGCGGCAGCCTCGTAAGCGCGCCTCCCGTTCCTATTATATACCTAACCTGCGTGAGATCCTTTCCTTCCGCCACTGTGCTTCTCCCGGAAGGTCCGTAGATGTGGCGGAGCGCGCCTGCATGTCTTTCGGTCGCGCGAAGAACAGCTTCTTTGGTCAGTCTCTCAACGAGTTTTATTTCGTCCTCTGTTTTTGGAATTGCGACATAGCTCTCAAGCGTTGCATAGAGATCTATTCCCATCTTCTCGCATTCAGCACGGAGCTTATCCTCTCCGATTGATTCTATGACCTTCATGCGATTTACATAGACGCCTAGGTCTCCTTCTACCGTTCTCTTTGCTTTTGGCTCAGGTGCAATCATCAGGCGCGCGACCTTGTCCGATTCTGTTGCGACAGAATGAAGGTCCGTCGTTGCTCCGCCAACGTCGAGAACAATTACGTCTCCAAGGCAGTCGTAGAGAACCTTTGTCGCTTCCATCACCGCACCCGGCGTTGGAATAATCGGTCCGTTCACCATCTCGCGAACGTTTTCCATGCCCGGAGCGTTTGTGATGTGCTGCTCGAATGCATCCTGAATAACTCTGCGACAAGGCTCTACGTTGAGCTCGTCAATCTTTGGATAGACATTATCCACAAGGTAAAGCTTCTGTCCGCTCTCCTCATCAAAGATGAGCTTCATCTCTTCCTGGTTCTCGATATTGCCGGCATAGATTACGGGAATCGGAAGTCCCATAGAACGAATTAGTTCGGCATTATCGAGTGCAGTTTCTCTTTCGCCGTAATCGACTCCGCCCGCTATCAAGATAAGATTCGGTTTTATTTCTTTGATCTTGGTGATGTCCGTGCGACGGAGTTTGCCCGCCGTGATGTAATGTATGATACCGCCCGCACCGAGCGCCGCTTCCTTGGCGGCCTTGGCCGTCATATCGTAGACGAGGCCGTGGACGGTCATCTTAAGACCGCCCGCGGCCGATGATGTTGCGAGCATTTCCTCATACTCTATGCTGTCGATGTTTTTCTTCTTGCAAAGGTCGTCGATTGCGCCCTTGAGGCCGACTCTAACATCACCCTCAAGCACGCTTGTGGGCGCCTGCCCCTGTCCCCAAAACTCAGGGGTGTCTGTATCGAGGCCGCGAAACGCATTCACGACCGTAGTCGTTGAACCAATCTCAGCAACCAAAACATCGACTTTCATAAATATCCTTTCTTGCGCGGCCATCTAGGGTCGCTGCTTGCAATATGATTTTCTGAGCGAATCGTTGCAATCATTCGATGACAGGAGGAAAAACTTTCGCTGGCGCGGCGGATACTGTCTGAGCCCGAAGGGCGAGTTTATCCGCGCGGCCCGAAAGTTTCCGAGTATCGAAATGATTGCCGATTTCGTGAAGCAATCACATTGCAAGCAGCGATTCTATATGGCCGCGATGTTAAGCTATTTCTCGGAGGCGAATTTTTCGTCGGCTTTTTCGCCCGGCGCGAGGTCGCCTCTTCTGCGCATCGCTTCCTCGCAGAGGAATGTAGCAACGTCGATTCCGTGAGAGTCGCGGCCGAAGCCCGCATCGATTCCGGTCTTGACTGCGTCCTCCGGAACAACCTGGGTTCCACCCGCGGCGATGATAACCTTGTCGCGGATACCTTTTTCGACTGCAAGTTCGTGGATCCTCTTCATATTCTTATAGTGAATATTATCGTGCGAAATAATAGTTGATGCAAGTATAGCATTTGCGTTTAACTCTACCGCGGCATCTACGAGCTTTTCGACGGGAACCGAGGTTCCGAGGTAGTTAACTTTGATGCCCCATTTTTCGATTCCGCCATGCTTGATGTTGATGATTTCGCGGAGCCCTACGGAGTGTTCATCTTCTCCAACCGTACCGCATACAACAACCATTGGGTGTTCCTTGAATTCCTCAAATAGTATCGCGTCCGGAAGGTGATGCGGTTCAGGCGGAATTTCAAGATTTGAAGGATCGACATCGAATGTAAGTTTGCCCTTCATTTCAATGCGGGTTCCCTCTGCAGCTTGCATGACTTCTTTGCTCGTTACTTCGGGGTTTGCGAGCCCCATCTTGCGGCCGATTTCGAGGGCAACGGCTTCCGCTGTTCTCGGCTCCGCAGGAATCATCATCGTGATTAAGATGACTCCATCCCCACACCATTCCATCTCGGGTTTAACCGCATCGCCATCTAAATATTTCTTGACGTTGTCGAGTCTTACATTTCCGCAGTCCTCGTCGTTCGGATCAATCTCGTCGATATATACAATCTTGCTTCTGTCTTCAAATGTGCATCCTCCGATTAGTGCTGACGGGTTCTCGGGGTCTCCACCGTACTGTTCAACGTTATTGTATCCGTAGTGAGCGGTTACGGGAGCCATATAGTCGTCTTCCCTTTCAAAGATAAATCCGTAGCCAACGCCACCTTCTATTTTGCGTGCGATACCGTCGCCGTTACGCGCAGGATATTTTGCCGAGTCAACAAAGAAACCCTCCTGAACGGCGTTGAAGTATCCACCGACCTCCACGATTTCCTCCATGAAGAGAAGTGCTCTTTCTTTGATGTCTCTCGCCTGCTCTCTCAGGTAACCGTCCTTCTTGAGTTCAACCATCTCCATGAGACCGTCCATTCCGACGAGCGCCTGCTTGGCGTTGTCGCAGGCTTCCATGTTATATATATGCCACGGAACGTTACGTCCTTCGTCGGGAGTGATCGTCGATTGAATGTCCGCGCTCGTGAGTTTGGAAATCATCATGTTTAGAACATGGGTTACCGTCGCCTCTCTTACGGATGAGCAGATGTATTTCGTATTCTGCTGCGCTCTCATCTTATATCTTCCACAGATGTCACGTAGCGCAACCGCATACGGAAGGTCAAGCTTGAGACACGGCGCCGGTGTAGCCGAAGGCGGTACCGTAGAAAGCGAAATATGGTCCGGCTTAATTCCAACCTTCTCCGAGAAAAGAGAGTTTATCGCATGCTGAACGATGAGCTCCGGCATTACCTTCCACGCTTCTCTTGCGGTTGCGTTTGCGTTATGCGCACCGTCTATCTGAAGAATATCGGCCCACGCCATTATCTTCTTTGATTCGCAGGCATCAACAAAGGATCGAACACAGTTGATGTCTCTATAAAGAACGTTATACTGCGGATCTTGGTGTGCACCGTTAATTCCTTCTTCCGCAAACATTACGGCAACATCGGGTCCCGCAACGCCGGAAACGTAGGAGTGATAATTTATCGGACGACCGACTTCGTCTTCGATAATGTCGAGCGCTTTTCTTTGCGCACGAACCTGTTTACGCGTAACAGGAATTCCGCCGATTCCCTGCGGAGTTCCTTCCATGAGTCCATCGATATGAGACTGTCCCATGTGGCGAATTACCATGATGTGATCCGCGCCATGCCATGCAGCCATTCTCATTCTGCGAATGTCATCCTCAAAACGCCCCGATGCGATTTCCGTTGTGATTACCGGAAGGGGCTGCGGGTCGATGTCGCCAAAGAATTTTGCCGGAGGAAGTCCGATGCTGTTCTTAAGCGGCTCCGAACAATCGCTGTAGGTGAATGGGCCGAGTTCAAGATTGGGCACGGGCTCTCTCCAGTGCCACCCTCTTCTGCGCGGTTCATATTTGTCGAGGTCCTTTAGTATCTCTCTAACGTCAAGCTTCTCGTTGGGCTCAAGCTGGATGTCATACATATCTACCATCTTACTTGTCCCCCCCTTCTGAATGCGTTCACCGCATCTTCCCAAAACTCACCCTTGGCAAGTCTCTCGGAGGCTTCTCTTATGGATAGTCGCTTTGCGTTCGCAATCTTATATACGACATGACCTGCGCCGTGACCCATAAGACCATTATCAATGCACCCCTCGACTATCTTCTGCGTGTCGAGAGAGGATACTCCCATGCGGAGGAGCACCGCTCTTTCCACAGAAGGCGTTGTATTTTTTCTTCCGAGCTCAAGAAGCGGGTCGACTACCTGTGCGGTGAGTTCCCAAAATCTTTCATAGAGTTCCTGGTCGGAAAGATTTGCGATATGCTTACGCCTTTCTTCAAAATCATCTTCTCTTATCATTTCTTTCTCCTAACATCTTCTAAGCAATCTTTGTCTGAGGCATAGTATGTTTTTCTCTCCGCTTGTCGCCGGCAATCATTTCAATACTCGGAAACTTCCGGGCCGCGCGGATAAACATTCGTATCCGCCGCGCCAACGGAAGTTTTTCCTCGAGTTCTTGAATGATTGCAGCGGCTTCGCGCGAGTTCGAACCACATACTATGCCTCAGACATGATTGCTTATATGATATTCATTCGTTATATTCCCAGCACTTCCTTCACGAAAGCCTCGTCGGTTCTTGTTTCGACCGCGAGGAAATCGATGTCTTCCTGTGTGAGTCTCGTCGTGTCGCTGCCTGCATATTTGTCCACGGATTTTTTGATGAGAGACGCGCGGAAGTGGTCGAGATCTGCGTCCTGGACGCGGATATAACTCGGATCCTTTGGCAGGATTACGTTCACGCCAGGCTTATCCTCTTCATCGGGGTCGCCGAATCTTACGTCGATTCCATTCTCGCGAGCGAATGCGAGCTGAGGCTGAACGTGCTTACCTGCTCCGGTATATTCCGTCTCACTTATTACGATTACCGCATCCTCAGGAAGCTCCTGCGCGAGCGCAAATGCCGCGGCGAGCGCTGTGTTTCCCGCAGGTCCTCTTTCGATTCCTTCGAGGTTTGCAAGAGCTTCTGTCATATACATTACGTCGCCTTGCTTAACCGTCACGTAGCGATCTATATACCTAAGAGGTCTCGCCGCGCTTCTTGGAACATCGGAGTGATCCGGATCAGTCGCATAAGGAACACCAAATCCCGTATGTCCCGTCGTGCACGACTTCTTGTTGAACTGCGTGTCGGATGACATCGAAAGTCCTGTTAAGTCAATCGACGCCGCGACGAGAGTAGTGTCTACTGCGCCTGCTTTGATGAGCCCTCTTGCAGTTCCCGTCATCATTCCTCCGCCCGCATTGGTGCAGACGACCATCTCGGGATCTTTTCCGATTGTTTCTCTACACTGCATCGCGATTTCGTAACCCAGGGTTTCTACGCCCGCGATTCCAAAGGGCGAATAGAGGGATGCGTTAAAGTATCCTGTGTCCTCGAGCACCGAGAGGAATGTGTAGAAGAGTTCAGGTCCTACTGTTAACTGAATTACTTCCGCACCGTAGGCTTCGCATTTACGTGCCTTCTCCACTATCTCGGGTTGTCCGATTCCTTTTGAATCGTAGCATTCCTGAACGATGATGCATTTTAGTCCCTGCATCGCTGCCTGCGAAGCAACGGCTGCGCCATAGTTTCCGGATGTCGCAGCGATTACTCCTTTGTATCCGAGCTTCTTTGCGTGTGCAACTGCGCATGCAGCACGGCGCGCCTTGAATGAACCTGAAGCATTTGCTGCTTCGTCCTTTGCAAATATGCGTGCGCCGTAACCGGGCTTTGCATATTTTCTTGCAAGCGCAGTTAGGTTCCTGAATTCGATAAGCGGCGTGTTTCCGACTGCCGTTCTTCCTTGGATCTTTGAAACTTCTTCGAGCGTGTATCCGGTCGATTTCATAAGCGCCTCATAATCAAAGGCAACGGAACCGGATTCAAAATCATTGTAGTCGAGACCGAGTGCGGTCTTCATTATTTCGTTTGATCTTCCCATTACGGAATCATAGTCTTTTGCGAGAGCCATTATTTCTCACCTCCCATGATTTCGCGAAGCTGCTTATCTATCTGAATGAGCTCGGGAACAAATTTGCCGTAGCTATGTGTGTAATATGGATTTACTTCTATGAGCTCGCCTTTTTCGATTCTGCCTACTGCGGTTTCTACTTCTACCTCGTCACCAATTTCCGCATCCTCAAGAAGAAATCCTTTGGTCCACATCTCTAGGTCACAGGCTTTGGTGTCGTCGGGAATCTTTCCCGTTCTGTCCTCGGCTTTCAATACGACTTTGTGGATGCGAACCCAATCGCCTTTATGTACCATAAACAATCTCCTTACTTAACGATTTTCTTTTCGGGTTTGATGCGGTCTCTTACGTCGCCCATGAGCGCTCTCGGGAGCGGAAGGTCGATCATCGTTACGAGACCCGCGTCTGCATTTATCACCTGCGGAATCATATTTACGCACATGGCGATTGTTCCGAGTCCTCCTTCAACCTCCGGGCTGTTAAGCATGTTTATGGACGGGGTTCCTTTGATGATTACATAGTCACCCGTCTGAATTCCAACCTGCTCCGGTTCAATCTGCTGCGGATGATCCATATGAACCTTCATGCCATTCGACAGAACGGCTTCGGCTGTCATCGCAACGCCTGCGCATGTGCCTGCAGCCGCAAATCCGTAAGGGCTCTTTCTGTCAACGTCTGTCGTGATAGGACTCATATCCTGCGAGAATTCTTTTACCGTGAGCCCGAGACCTTCTGCCATCATACCGACGGATTCAGCAAAGCCTACGTGACCCGACATCGTATGGTTTGCTTTTCTATCCCGGAATTCTTCAACGCTTATTCCGATACCCTGCTCTTCCATTACTACAGGACCAAAGGGCGAAAGCGAGTTAACTCTCCTTGAAGTAATTTCTTCTACGTCTACCATGCAGCCCGTCATCATAAGTACGAGAGAATCCATGATGTGCCCCGGATTGATTCCTGTTCCAAGGATGCTTACCCCGTTAGCCTTTGCGATTTCGTCGAGCTCCTTGGCAAGGTCGGGATTCTGCGCTGCAGGATATGCCATCTCTTCTGCGGAAGTGATGCAGTTTATTCCCTGCTCAAGGATAAACTTCATTCTTGGGAATGCATTCTTGGTGAATGAGTCCGTGCAGAGAAGAACTACGTCTGCCGCACCGTGTTTGATTACGTCCGTCTCGGACTGGATGATGATGTCGGGACGATCGCCTCGCTCGGTCTTGATATAGTCGTACATCGACTTACCAATCTTGGCACCGCGGCCGGCAACTCCGACAATTTCGATACCCTTCTTGTTCAGGATCATGTCGGCCATTCCGCCACCCATAGCTCCGAGACCCCAGATAATTACTTTTACGTTTTCCATGTTTCGCTCCTTTGTTTGAAAAACTGATAAATTATAACCATATAATATATATGCAAGGGACGTGCCAAGTTTAAAGTCGTTGAAAAACGGCGGTTTTTAAGGCTTTTTAAACACTTTAATGCAAAATTATTTGCATATTTTCCGCAAAAATATTTGCATATGTATCTATCTTGTGTTTTATGCGTTTTTTTGTTTAAGAGCGCACTGTTTTTAGTACGCGCGAGAATCCAAATGGGCTTTTTTAGTGCAAAAAAATTTGCACTCATTCCCTCTTTGTTGTAAAATTAACGTGTGCAGGAGGACGAGATGGCCGATTTGGATTATAAAGATTTGGATTATAAGGTTCTTTTGGAGGAGCTTCTCAAGCTTCTTTCGGAAGGCGTCTATATTGTCGACGCGGACGGCATCGGCGTCCACTATAATCAAGCGATGGCGGACATCGAAAAGATTAATGTAGCAGACGTCATCGGCAAAGAATACAGCAAGGCTTTCCCGGGTGTAAATCCGAGCGACAGCACAATGTTCCGCGCGCTTAAAAAAGGCGAGGCAACCAGCAGCCAGCAGCAGACCTATCTAAATCTATACGAAAAAGAAATAACCACGATTAACAGAACGACGCCCGTAAAGATCGACGGAAAAACTGTCGCGGCGATAGAGGTCGCATCCGACATCACCGCTCTTCGCGACATGAGCGACACGATTCAGGCGCTCAGAGGTGAACCCCCTGTTCGCACAAAGACGCGGTCCGGCTTAAAAAAATATACATTTGATGATCTAATCGGTGAGAATGCCGAATTCAAGGCGGTAGTAGAAAAAGCAAAACGCGCCGCGTCAAACAACGCTTCCGTTTTTATTTACGGCGAAACGGGAACTGGAAAAGAGCTCTTTGCACAGAGCATCCATTATGCCAGCGCACGAAAAGACAAGCCCTTCATCGGCCAAAACTGTGCTGCTCTTCCACAAGCCCTCCTCGAAGGAATTCTCTTTGGTACATCCAAGGGCGGATTCACGGGTGCGGTTGACCGCGCCGGACTTTTTGAGCAGGCAAGCGGAGGCACACTTCTCCTCGACGAGATAAGTGCGATGCCGTACGAAATTCAGAGCAAACTCCTTCGCGTGCTGCAGGAGGATTACATAAGGCGCGTCGGCGGAACACACGACATACCTGTTGACGTGCGCATCATTGCAACCGTAAACGAAGATCCTCTTATGCTCATACAAGAAGGAAAACTGCGAAAGGATCTTTATTACCGACTTAACGTCGTCAATCTTTCGATTCCGCCACTTCGCGAAAGAAAGGAAGATATCCCTCTCCTCGTGAGTCGCTTTCTCTCCGACAACAATCGTCGTTTCAAAAAAGAAATCTGGATGACAAGCGGAGATGCTCTCCGAACGCTCTCCGGATACGACTATCCCGGAAACGTGCGCGAACTTGAAAACATAATAATCCAGGCAGTTGCTCTTGCCTCGGACGAGCACGTCCTGACAGACGATCTCCTTCAGATGCCGATTCTCGCAGAGGTTTCAAGGAGATACATCGATGCTTGGAATATGAACGATTCGCTGCCGGACTATCTTGATAAACTTGAGAAGGAACTCCTTCGCGAGACACTCCTCCGCGAGGGCTGGAATATATCAAAGGCCGCAGACGCACTCGGTATCAAGAGGCAAACCCTCCAACACAAGATGCGAAAGTTTGGATTCAAAGAATAGTGCGGGTTAAATGCTGTTTGTATATTACCGTTTGGAAATAATGAGGCAAAAGCTATGAACATAAATATTGTCTGCATCGGAAAACTAAAGGAAGCATATTGGCGCAACGCGTGCAGCGAGTATGTCAAAAGGCTCGGTGCGTATTGCAATGTAAATATAACCGAACTTAAGGAAACGCGTCTCGTAGGCGACAGCGAGAAAGCGGAACGCGCCGTGATAGAATCGGAGGGAAAAGAAATTCTTGCGAAGCTCGATGCCGCAATCAAGGGCGGTGCGTCAAAAAATATCGCAAGCAAGTGCGGCACATCAAAAACGGTTGCAAACAAAAACTCCGACATCTTCATAATAGCGTTAGACGTTAAAGGCAAAAAACTTTCTTCCGAAGCTCTTGCGAAAAAAATGAGCGACCTCGCGCTCGACGGAAAGAGCCATATATGCTTTTTAATCGGCGGCAGTCTCGGTCTTTCTGATGATGTTCTTAGGCGTGCGGATTATCGCCTTTCGTTTTCAGACATGACATTCCCTCATCAAATGATGCGTGTCATTCTTCTTGAGCAAGTTTATCGCGCATTCAAGATTAACCGCGGCGAAACATATCACAAATAGCATTTTCTTATAACATACTTTTCGCCCTCCGTATAGATTAAGATTTTAAACCCTTTGCATGCCCCTCCCACGTATTGTGGCTGTCCCGAAAACAGACACAATATTTTGTCGGCTTTCTAAAGATTCTCTTAAGAAGGCACAGATACTGTTGAAAAATACGCCTTTTTCTGCTATTATCCACTTCCAGACAAAAATAGTAGGTCTAGTTTATTTCTTAGGGGATAGAGATGAATTCGGGGGAAAACCACAACAAAAGAACATCTAGAATTTTTATTGGAATTGTCCTTGCAATAATTCTGTTGCTTGCGGCATTTTTTATTGTCGGAATCACAAACGCTGTTGCTGAAGTTCATCTACGGGGTGACGATAAACTAAACATAGAATACGGCTCCGACTATAGCGAGCCGGGAGCGGAAGGTTTTTACTCCTTCCCGCTTGTGTCGTTCTTCAATCGCACCCCCGAGGTGACAATAAGCGGAGACATCGATACGAAAACTATCGGGGAGCAAGTCCTGACCTATTCCTTTGATCATTGGGGGAAACACGCAGAAGCAACCCGCTCAGTTACTGTTTCTGACACCACGGGTCCCGATATTACACTCACAACAAATCCGGACTACTACACCAAACCAAATGAGGAATACAAGGAAGAAGGATACACGGCGACAGACCTTCACGACGGAGATGTAACCGCAGGTGTTGTGCGCGAGGTTACGAAGGACAAAGTCATTTATACCGCAACCGACTCCTTTGGCAATACGACTACCGTTGAACGAAAGATCCCCTATGACGACCGTGTTGCACCGGAGATTTCTCTCGAAGGCGGATCTGAAATTGTTTGGCGCCTCGCTGTTCCGTTTAACGATTCGTTCACTGCGACAGATGACGTCGATGGCGACATCACAGGCAATGTCAAAGTTACGGGCGACTTAGACATCTATACAATCGGTGACTACAAACTAGTCTATGAGGTTGAAGATTCATACAAGAACAAGGCCAAGGTTGAACGCTTGGTTAGAGTTGTTTCAAATAACAACGGTGAAGATCGTTTTGTTTATCTTACATTTGATGACGGTCCCTACAAGTACACCGAAAAGCTTCTTGATATATTAGATAAATATGACGTCAAGGCAACATTCTTTGTAACGGCCTGGTATGGTTATCCCGAACTTATAGGCGAAGAGTTCCGCCGCGGCCATAGCATAGGCGTACACACCTACAATCATAGATATGACGAAATCTATTCGAGCGATGAGGCATTCTGGGCGGACTTTGAGAAGATGCAGAATCTAATCGAGGCTCAGACAGGGCAGCGTACCAGGCTGATGCGTTTCCCCGGTGGCTCGTCCAATGGCATCTCCGCACAGTACAGCACCGGAATTATGACAAGGCTCGTCGCTCAGGCCGAGGAGAAGGGCTATACGTATTTTGACTGGAACGTATTATCCGGTGATGCCGGTGAAACGCAAGACAGCAAAGTGGTCACAAAGAATGTCATAGAAGGAATTGAAGGAAAAGCCAATTCTATTGTACTCTGCCACGACGTAAAAGAATGGACGCTTAATGCGATTGAGGACGTCATCATATACTGCCTGCAGAACGGCTATACACTGCTACCGCTTACGGAGAACAGCCCGACGGCACATCACGCGATATCGAATTAATCGCTTGGCAACCAAAAAGACGGAGGCTTGTCCTCCGTCTTTTCTTTCATTACTCTGCTACGTATGGAAGCAGTGCCACGATTCTTGCTCTCTTAACAGCGGTTGTGATATCACGCTGGTGGATTGCGCAAGTTCCGGTTACTCTTCTCGGAAGAAGCTTGCCTCTCTCGGTAATGAACTTCTTCAGGAGTTCTGTATCCTTATAATCTATCGTGGCATTCTTTTCGGCGCAGAACTGACAAACTTTCTTTCTGCGCATTCCGCCGCTTACAGGGCGTCTCTTCTCTGCCATATCATTTCTCCTCTCAAAACGATGAGGTGTGTCCCAATAAATCTATACTTAGAATGGAACGTCCTCGTTGATTGCAAGGAAGGAATCGGGCATCTCTGCCTCGAGGTCTTCCCCGCTCTGAACTTCAGGTGCCGATTGATAGTTTCCTGCGGAAGAGTTCTGATTCTTGTCTCCCCATTCAAGGAATTCGACTCTGTCGGCAACGACATCTGTAGTATAGACAGTCTTTCCGTCTTTATCCTGATACGAACCCGTCTGGATTCTTCCCTGAACGCAGACCATTCTTCCCTTTGTGAGATACTTCTCGCAGTTCTCTGCCTGCTTGCCGAATACGGTGATGCGCGGGAAGTCAGCCTTTCTCTCCTCGCCCTGTCTTACCGGACGATCGACAGCCAAGCTGAACTTTGCGATTGCCATCTGCGAACCGTTTGTGTATCTGAGTTCGGGATCTCTTGTAAGTCTTCCAATAAGTATAACGCTATTCACTGTCTACACCTCTTTCTTATGCTTCATCCTTGTTAATGATGATATGTCTGATGAAGTCGTCAGAAATCTTAAGTCTTCTGTCCAGCTCCTGCGGCAGTGTAGGTTCAGCCTTGAACTCAATTACTGCGTAGTAGCCGTCGTTCTGCTTCTGGATCGGGTAAGCGAGCTTTCTCATGCCCCAAACGTCTACGTTTACTACTTCACCCTCGGAAGAAATAACCTCTTTTACTCTTTCGACAGCGGCTTCTTTCTTCTCATCCTCCAGAGTAGGATCAATGACGAACATGACTTCGTAATTAACCATTTTTTCACCTCCCTTTGGACTATCGGCGCTGTTTCGCACAGCGCAGAGATTTAACGTGCTCCACTATTATGCCCCAAAGATATTGAAAATGCAAGCAAAAAAGCCCCGAAAAACGCCCATTTTTGCCCTGATTTCGACATGTTGGAGAAATGACGTAAGCGCGGCGCAAAATATGGGATTTGAGACCTGTTTTGCCAGAGTTTGCCTGCCTTCTCGCTTGGTTTGGCTCAGGCTTTTGTTTGCGCAGTGCTACGATAAATGATAATATTATGGAGTAAAAATGCAGATTTGGAGGTAGCAAAATGACCAATAATGCAAAAACAACAGGAGCCGTCAATGCAGCGAATTCTACAATCGACGCAGCAACAAAACCTGCTCTCGTCATCATGGCGGCAGGCATGGGAAGTCGCTTCGGCGGGCCAAAGCAGATTACACCCGTAACGGACCAGGGAGAAATAATACTGGACTTCTCGCTCTACGACGCTATGCTCGCAGGGTTTGAGGATGTCGTCTTTATAATTAAAAAAGAAAATGAGGCGGATTTCCGTGCTTTGATAGACGATCGTGCGGGACGCCGCTTAAATGTCAGCTACGCGTTCCAGGACTTAAGCGATATTCCTGATGGATATAAAGTTCCTGAAGGTCGCGAAAAGCCCTGGGGCACGGGGCACGCGGTGCTTGCGGCAAGAAATATAGTTAAAGGTCCTTTTGCGGTAATAAATGCGGACGATTATTACGGCAGCACGGCGTTTCAGGAGATGTATGAATTTTTGAGCGCAAGAGCGACTGGCGCGGCTTGCTTGGCTGGCGCCGAATCGGAGTCTGCAGGAGCTGGCGCGGTAGGTGCATCGCGGTATGCGATGGTAGCATTCAGGCTCGCCAACACCCTTTCCGAGAGCGGCCATGTTGCGCGTGGCGTATGCAAGGTTTCCGACGACGGAAAGCTCCTGGACATTCACGAGCGCACAATGATTAAAAAGCTTGACGACGAAGTCGGCGCAATCGGCTATTCCGAGGACGGCGGCGACACATGGACATTCCTCTCTGAGGATACGCTCGTATCCATGAATTTCTGGGGATTCACTGCTGACTTTATGAAAGAACTCGAGAATCGCTTCCCTGCATTCCTCGACACTGTGAAAGGCACAAGAGAAAACCTAGGCGACGCTTCTGAATCATCTTCGGAAGAAGGAACCGGCGACCCTCTCAAGTCAGAATACTTCCTCCCCGGAGTCGTCGACGACGTACTCAAAGAAGGAAAAGTGGAGGTCCGCGTGCTCAAAACGTCCGACAAATGGTACGGCGTAACCTACAAAGAAGACAAAGAGAGCGTCGTAGACGCTCTCCGCTCAATGAAGGATAAGGGGCTCTACCCGGAGGCTCTCTGGTAGAACCGACATCCATTAGCCATTAGCCGTTATCCGTTAGTTATTAGCTATTGCTATTATCTATCTGTTAATCGTAAAACTTTTCTTTGTTAATCCATAGGCCGAGGGCGGGATTTGGAATATAGTAAATCTCTTCGCCGTCGACCGTATTATATCCGTATGTCAGTTTCTTGGGGTCGTATTTTTCGATGGCGGCATCGTAGTCCGCACCGATAAATCCGACTCCTTCTATTTCTTCCTTTGTTATTTCTTTGACGCAGTACGTAATTGAAAATCTGCCTTCTGAAGATCCATGGATTAGATGTGCAGCGGCGCTTAAGTTCTCTCTCAGATCTTCGTTCGCGAGTGCTTCCATCGTATGCGGCGTTCCCTTGTATCCGTATTTTCTGATGAGCTTATCAACTTGCTCGTCCTCTCCGAATTTATCCACACCGGGCGCAAGGATAATCAGTTCTCCGCCGTCGGCGATAGCCATCCTCGTTCTGTATATCGCTTTATTTCCGAGCCACGTGCTTTGGAACTCTTCTGGGTCGAGATAGACGACGCATTTCTTGATTCCCGTTTCAACAAAGTCCATATTCTTCTTCTGCGCGAGCTCGACCGCCTTCTCAAAGCACTCTCTGCCCTCGCCGATGAATAGTCCGTGCGTAAGTATTTCGCCCCGGGGTGCCGTCGTAACAGTAAGAACAAAGAGTATCGGTTTGTCATTAAGAAAATGTTCTAGGCCATAATCATAGATTCTTCTTACCGGCGTGTCGGCTTTACCCATCATCTTCTCCATGCCGTAAACCGCGCCAACCATATGGCTGCTGTTTATCATGGAGCTTCCGCCCGCGCCGACAAAGAGATTCTTCGCGTGGTTGCTCATTCCGACGACCTCGTGCGGAACAACCTGTCCCGGAGAAATTATGAGGTCGTATTTTGGATCGAGAACGATTTTGTTAATCTCGACTTCTACCGCTTCAGTCCAAGTTCCCTCGCTTATTTCTTTCATATAGTCTGCGGGGACCTCTCCGATTTTCACCACGTCGTTTCTCCAGTCGTGCGGAATGAACTTCTCATATGGAATATCTCCGTACATGCCAGCAACTTGCTCGCGCGTCATCGGTACATGTGTGCCGAGCGTCGGAAGAAGATCGACATTGCAGCCGAGGTCCGTGAGATAGTGATAATAGAAATTCGTAATGAATCCCGCGTTGGAATGATAGCACGTAAAATCAGGCGGAAGTATCAAAACATTTTTTAGACGTCTTCCGTCGAGCGATTCTATGAGCGCAGTCTTGATTTCTTTTCTGTCGAGACCTTTTTCGCTATTTGCAGTTCTGTATATATTCATCTTCCCGCCTATTCGTTTACGCCTTTTCGTAACGCGATGTTACCATTGCTTTTACTCTTGCTTTTGCATCGTAGCTATGCGCTATACGTTATATGTCGTCGACGCCGTGTCGCCGCCGTGCCCTGTCCAATTGGTGTGGAAAAACTCGCCGCGCGGTCTATCCGTCCTCTCGTATGTATGCGCACCAAAATAGTCTCTCTGCGCCTGAAGGAGGTTCGCAGGAAGTCTCTCCGTGGTATATGCATCAAAGTATTCAAGGGCGCCTAGCATCGCCGGTGCAGGGATTCCCGATGCCACGGCGAATCCCGCAACCTCTCTCCACGCATCTACAAGTTCCGTAACAACTGACTTAAAGTAATCGTCCATGAGAAGATTCTGAAGGTCCGGATTCTTGTCATATGCTTCTTTTATCTTTCCGAGGAAGACGCTTCTTATGATGCAGCCACCTCTCCACATGAGCGCGATATTTCCGTAGTTGAGATTCCAGTTATATGTCTCGGCTGCGCTTCTCATCAGGCTGTAACCTTGGGCATAAGAAACAATCTTGCTCGCGTAGAGTGCTTTTCTAATGCTTTCGATGAACGCATCTTTGTCTCCGCTGAATTTGGGTTTCGCGTGCGTATAAACTTCTGCCGCCGCGACTCTCTCTTCTTTCTTTGCGGAAAGGCATCTAGCAAACACTGCTTCGGCAATGAGCGTAAGCGGTGTGCCCTCGTCGAGCGCGCTTATGACAGTCCACTTGCCTGTACCCTTCTGTCCCGCGGTATCGAGTATATAGTCTACGGTCGCTTCACCGTTTTCGTCTTTATATCCGAGGATGTCCGCTGTTATCTCTATGAGATAGCTGTCGAGCTCGCCCTTATTCCAATCGGCAAACACCTCATGCATTTCCTCGACGCTAAGTCCAAGACCGTCCTTCATGAGCTGGTAGGCCTCGCAGATAAGCTGCATATCGCCGTATTCTATTCCGTTGTGAACCATCTTGACGTAATGGCCCGCACCATTTTCTCCGACCCAGTCGCAGCAAGGCGCGCCGTCCTCGACCTTGGCGCAGATAGATTGGAATATGTCCTTTACAAATGGCCATGCCTTTGGTGAACCACCCGGCATCATGCTTGGGCCTTTTAGCGCTCCCTCTTCACCACCGGAAACTCCGGTCCCGATGTAGAGCTTTCCCTTTGATTCAACGTATGCCGTTCTTCTTATCGTGTCTCCGTAATTGCTGTTTCCGCCGTCTATTATGATGTCGCCGTCATCTAAGAGCGGAATGAGCTGGTCGATTAAATCGTCAACCGGTTGTCCGGCCTTTACCATCATAAAAACTTTCTTTGGACTCTCGAGGCTCTCTACTAGTTCTTCCAAACTATGCGCCCCGATTATGTTTAGGCCCTTTGCTCTTCCGTTAACAAAATTGTCAATCTTCTCCGTGGTTCTGTTAAATACAGAAACCGTGAATCCCTTTGACTCCATATTCATAACCAGGTTTTCGCCCATTACCGCAAGACCGATAAGACCGATATCAGCTTTTTTCATCTTTTTACCCTCGCATTTCCTTTGTAGATATTCATTATTTGATCTTCGCCCGACGGTGTCGCATAGTCCTCCGCGACCGTTGCCGCAAGAACGCCGCTCGCCCAAGCGAATTGTAATTGTTTTTCTATGTCGAATCCTTGGAGCACTCCGTATAGAAGTCCTCCGACAAATCCGTCGCCTCCTCCGATTCTGTCGAATACCTGAATCGGTCTCGCCTCTTCAACCGCCCATTTGCCGTCTTCCCAGAGTAGTGCGCCCCAGAGGTGCTCGTTTGCGCTCAAGACTTCGCGAAGTGTTGTCGCAAACACTTCTGCATTGGGATAAGCCTTTCGAACCTTGCCAATCATGTTTTTGAAGGAATCAATTTTCGAACCGAGATCCGTTCCGCCTGCTTCAGGTCCTTTTATTCCGAGCGCAAGCTGGAAATCTTCTTCGTTTCCGACGAGGATGTCCGCAAGTCCCGCGATCGTCTTGAAATCCTTTCTAAGCTTACTCTCTCGTCCCTCCCAGAAGCTCGCCCTGTAATTCAGGTCAAAAGATATTGCGGTTCCGCAGGACTTTGCGTATTTTGCAATATCCACGCAGGCCTTGGTCGTATCTTCGCTCAGCGCAGCGATCAGTCCGGAGATATGAAGTATCCTGCATCCGTCCTTCTTGAAAATCTGTTCAAGGTCAAAGTCCTTTGCCTTGATTGTGCGTCCGACCTCTCCCGCTCTGTCATTTGTTACGACGGGCCCTCTTAATCCATAGCCGCTGTCAGCGATGTTTAGCTGGTGCCTGTATCCCCAAGGTCCCCCCGAAGGAACTTCGCTTCCTACGTACTCTATATTTCTTTTTCTTAATTCACCCTTGATGAACTGCGCGACAGAATTACCGCTCACAAATTTGGTTAGAACGAGAGCGTTCTTTCCGAGCGACGAAGAAATGTTCAGCACATTCGTCTCCGCGCTCGTCGCCTGCATTCTGAAGAGCGTCGATGTGTGCACGGGCTGCCTGTCCATTGGAGTGATTCTCGCTCCCATGCTGCTCACCGCCACTATATCGTATTTTGCTTTTTTCTTTAACTTCATTTTTTAGAATTCACTTTCTCCGGATTTACTCTTTATGGATTCAGCTTCTTCGGACTCACTTCTTCTTTTTGCCTGTATCGAAATTGTCTTCGAATTTCTTGAGCAGTTTCTTTTGATCCTTCTCGTATTTCCCGTCTATGAAATCATCAAAGTATTTGTCTATGAAATCCTTCCAAGACTCCGCCTCGTGTCGAGTCAGTATCGGGTAGTAATAAACTCCGTTTTCGTTTGCCGCATCCACGTCCGGGTATGCGTCTCCTATCATGAGGACGTCCGTGGGTTTATATCCTTTTTCGAGCATGACGCTTAAGCATTCGCCCTTTGTTCCTACCTCCTGGCTCGTTATGACGTCAACGTATTTAAGAAGGTCGTGCGCCTTCCACTCTTCCATGATTGCCGCCATATTGGAGCTTGAGATTATTGCGATGTCGCAGCGTCCCTTTGCGTATTCCAAGGCTTCTTTTCCGTTCTCATATGGAGGCTTGTCGTCGGGCGTTAGCTCCGCAATTCGCTTTAGAAGAGTTTCCGACCACTCTATTATTTCTTTGATAAGCGGGTTCGGATTCTTCTCGTATTCCTTTACAAGTGCATCGTGCGAGAGATTTCCCTTCTCGACCCATGCCGTATATGCCGCGAGGTCGTCTTCGTTCAGATCAATATACTTTCCGTTCACGCGCTTAAACATTTCAACTATCGCGATAAATCTGTTTATTCCGCGCGTCTTCTCGTAGAGGTTGATGCTGTCCCAGGTTTCGTGAATCTCGTCTGCATGATCCTTAAGCCCAAACACGTCGATGAATGTCGCACCGTGACAGCGGTCGTGCTTTACGTTCATGGCGTCTATCATGGTTCCGTCGGAATCGATGCATATTACCTTGTCACATCTTTTCTTGAAGTTTTTAAGTGAATAATCCATTATTCGCTCCATCTTTTCTTGTTTCGCTTCTAATTTCTTTTGCTTCCCTTTGTCGTCTTATTTCTTTATCTTCTGCAACACTTCATTAAGCCTCTTTATCTCTTCGTGCGACACATCGCTCACCATCGTCAAAAGTGTCTGAAGTTGCATCTTGCCCATAGCCTTTTGGAGCTGCTCGTTCTGCATAGCGCGTTCCGCAATTTCTCCTCTTGCCTTTCTCGCCTGCTCCATCAGCATCTCCACTACCGCTCTCGCGTCGTCATTTGCATTGAGCTCCTCAAGGGTGTCGTTTACGGAGAAGCAAGTTTCGTCCATATCGTCTGCCTCGAACCAGTTTATTACATCCTTTCCTTCGACGATATAATCTTTGTTCGGTTCGTCGACGTAACGAATGCTTATCTCGTCAGAGAGCTTTCCGCTTTCTGCCTTTATCACATGTTCCGCGTTTATCGGAACGGTGAATTCGAATATCTTGTCGCCCTTCTTTTTCTCAAAGAGCTCGCCGTCCACATAGAGCAAAATTTCTTCTTGGTTCGAATAAACTTTTATCAGCGTCTCGCTTTCGTTTCTGTCGACGTATCTCCTTCCGCAGAGATGAACAAAGGGCTCCTCGCGATTCCAATATGCCTTGTAAAGATAGAAGGAATCCTTCTTCAGTTTTCTGTCTATCGTTACGAGACCCTTTTGATTCTTTCCGTGGTTTCCGCCCTCTTTTCTTGCGTCCGCGGCAAAGTCAAACATATTCCAGACATGTGTCGCCCAGAGATATGGTCTCGTCTCAAACATCTTGAGCATATGCTCGTGATACACGCATTGGTATTCTTCCGTATAGTCGCCCTTTGTCGGCTTTGAAGAATGGTATTTCGGATTTGCGTCCGCGCCGTATTCCGAGAGGCCCATTACGTGCTTTGGGTGCTCCTCGTGGAATTTATCCAGGAACTCCTCGTTCTGCGGTGCTTCGCCTACGTACCAACCGTAGTAAAGGTTATACGATGCGATATCCGGAATATCTATGAGCGATGCGTGCGTGTCGAGAACAAAGACGTGAGCCATGGTCGTAGGTCTCGTCTCGTCCATCCTATGCGCAAGGTCGTTAAGGATTTTATGGTTCTCGATGAGCGCCGGATCTTCGGCGTCACCGCCTATGGTTATTTCGTTGCTTAAGCCCCAGCAGACTATGCTCGGATGATTGTAGTTCTGTGTTATAAGTTCTCTCATCTGAGAGATAGTATTGTCAATGGCATCGGGCATGAATCTCGATATAAATGGGATCTCCGCCCAAACAATCATTCCCGCCTCGTCGCAGAGGTCATAGAAGTATTGGTCGTGCTGATAATGAGCGAGCCTAATCGTATTTGCGCCCATCTCGAGAATGAGCCCCATGTCCTCCGCGAGATTCTCGCGGCTCACGGCATTACCCACATCAGCTCTGTCCTGATGCTTGGAAACGCCGCGGAGCGGATAGCTCCTTCCGTTAAGGAAGAATCCGTTGTCGGGATCGATATAGAACTCTCTTATTCCGAAGCGACTCGAGACTTCGTCCGCTTCTTCTCCGCCGTCAATAAGTACTGCCTTGCAGGTATATAGGAACGGGTCATCTTTTCCGTCCCAGAGATGCGGGTTTTCAATTAAGAACTCGCCCTTTGCTTTTCCGTCAGTAATTGCGCATATCTTCTCTTCGCCCGCTATCTCAACTCTCACTTCGTCGCCGCCGACCGTAAAGAGTTCCACTTCGACTGTTGCAGTGCGGCCGCCCGAAGGTCCCGCGCCACCGTTCACCAGTGCATCTGTTACGCCGTTCGCAAGCGTCGCAGTGTTGCCGTTTAGTCTTGGTGTGATCTTGATGCCGCTGCTTCCGTCTTTCACGAGTTCAAAATGCGAGTTCGAGGTCGTGATAAGATTCACGTCTCTATATATTCCACCATAGAACGTAAAGTCTGCGGTCTGCGGATAGACAATTTCGTTGATGCTGTTGTCCGCAACGACGCAAAGCGTATTTTCATCTTGCAGAAAATCTGTTATTTCATATCTGAAGATGGAGTAGCCGCCCTTGTGTTCGGAGATAGAGTATCCGCCTCTATTGTCTTCAACAAGATTTTCGTTTAGATAAACCGTCGCGCTTTGACCGACAGCATTGAACTCTATGAATACTCTTTCGCCTTCCGGTCTTGGGAATGTCTTTACATAGAGACCAGTTCCGCGATAATAGTCATCGCCGCCGTCCTGCCCATCGACATTGTTCCAGGTATGAGGAATGTTTATGTCGTCAAAGCCAGAAGCTGTGGTAATATTAAGACCTTTGACTTCGCTAATGTCTCCTCCGCGTTTAAACTTCCATTTTTGATTCAGCGGTATTACGCTTCTCATTCAGTTCTCCACTTTCTTATTACGACCGATGCCGTCGTCACAGTTTGAACAGCTTTGCTATTTGGATGTCCTTGCTATTATTTGAAGTTAAAATAGTTCTTGGCATTTCGGTAGCAGATGCCTTCCATGAGTTCCTTGAGTGCGACGTCGTCGTTTGGATATCTTCCGTCCTCTACCCACTCTCCCACGAGCCTTGCGAGAACGCGCCTAAAGTATTCGTGTCTCGCGTAACTTAAGAAACTCCTTGAATCTGTAAGCATGCCGACGAAGCCTCTTAGGTAACCTTGCGCCGCAAGGCTCTTTAGGTGGTCTGTCATTCCGTCAAAATTATCGTTGAACCACCATGCGGATCCGTGCTGAAGTTTGGATACGGTCGGACCTTTCTGGAAGCATGCCATTATTGTTTCTATCGCGGTATTATCCGTAGGATTCAGCGAATAGATAATTGTCTTCGGGAGCTCGTCGGTTCTGTCGAGAGCATTCAGGAAGTCCGCAAGCTTGGCGCTCGACGCCGCGTCTCCTATGCTGTCTCCACCTGCATCCGAACCGATTGACTTAAAAAGCCTTTCGGAATTATCTCTCTTAACTCCGTAGTGAAGCTGCATTACCCAGCCGAGTCGGTTATATTCTCTTCCGAGGAATCTAAGAACAAAGAATTTGTATCCTTCGATTTCATCTTCGGTTAACGCTTCTCCCGCACGCCTCTTCCTGAAAATCTCAGCTGCCTCATCCTCCGTTATATCGCTGAAGGGAACGTGCGCGAGACCGTGGTCGGATATGCAGCAAAGATTGTCGTTGAAATACTCCAACCTTTTTACTAGCGCGGCCATTAAATCGTCGAGCGTTTCTATCTTCATCTCTGCGACGTCCGCAAGCTTATCTATGTATTCGGCCCACGTCGCCTTCTCTATATCCACCGCCTTGTCAGGTCTCCATGCGGGATAGACCTTGCAAGGCATCGTATCGTCCTCCGACATGAGCTTATGGTATTTGAGGTCGTCTATCGGGTCGTCCGTGGTACAGATTACTTCGACGTTGCTGTCGGCTATTAACCTTCTCGCAGAGAGATCCTTAATTCTCTTGTTTGCCGTTTCCCAAATCTTCTCGGCGCTTACTTCGTTAAGAAAATCATCGATGCCAAAATATCTCTTGAGCTCCAGGTGGCTCCACTCGAGAAGCGGATTACCGATTGCGTTTCCTGCCGCCCCTGCCCACGCGAGAAATTTTTCATGGTCATCGGCATTGCCTGTTATGTATTTTTCATCGACACCCGCCGCACGCATTAGGCGCCATTTGTAGTGGTCGCCACCGAGCCAAAGTTCCGTTATGTTTTCAAAGACCTTGTCCTCGTAAATCTCCTTTGGCGAGAGATGGCAATGATAATCTATTATTGGCATCTTCTCGGCATAACCGTAAATCTGGCGCGCGGCCTCGGTATTAAGTAAAAAATCTTCCTTCAAAAAATCCATTTTGTTTCTGTCTCTTCTGTTTTGTTTCTTTACTGTTTCTCTTCTATTTTTTTCTATTTCTTTTTACTCTTCTTTTCTTCTTCTACTTTTCCGAAACGGCGAGTGCGTGAAGCGTATTTCTTACCGCACCTTCTCCATCCAATAATTCAGAAAGATAGTTTAAGACTCTCTCCTTGAGTCCCGCTTCCTCCAAATCGACTCCGAATATCTTGGCATTCTTAAGAAGCGGAAGAACTCTTTCCTCAAGTTCCTCTATCGTATACTTCTTAAGTTCTAGTCCTTTCACAAACTCTTGCGAGCTTTCGAGAAGAGGATCGTCTGACGGTGTGAACGCATTTCCTTTGTCGTCTACCCCAAGGAGATATCTTATCCATCCTGCGAGGACCAGAGGGATTGCGTTAAGCTCAGTCGCATCCAAACCATCTCTTGCGATATATGCTTTGATCGTTTCTCCGAATCTTATTGGGAGCTTCTGCGATGTATCGGTTGCGATTCTCTGCGGTGTGTCCGGCATAAACGGGTTCGGCACGCGAACCTTTAATACTGTGTCTATGAAGTCCTTTGGATTTATGATCCCGGGGTCCACAACAACCGGGAGACCTTCTTTATATCCTACTGTCTCTACCAGCTTAGCTAGATCCTCGTCCTTCATTTCGTCGGAAATCTTTTCATAGCCCAGTAGGCATC
The DNA here is from genome assembly GCA_017612585.1 of Bacillota bacterium. Taxonomy (GTDB): domain Bacteria; phylum Bacillota; class Clostridia; order Peptostreptococcales; family Anaerovoracaceae; genus Eubacterium_B. The sequence continues at coordinate 37,069 of JAGAFN010000051.1, forward strand.
CGAACACCGCAAGCGAGGTGTGGAGAGGATTTAGGCATGTGCAGACCTTCATCTTCTCGACTTTGTCTACGGTTTCCTTGTCCGTGAAATAGACTCCCGCTTTTTCGAGCGGAGGTCTTCCGTTCGGGAATTTATCTTCTATTACGAGATACTCGCTCTCCTCCGCATTGACAAA
>JAGAFN010000052.1 GCA_017612585.1 Bacillota bacterium
GTTGACTTATTCACAAAAATCATGAATTAAATTCACACAGTTTTCACAAACTGGCCAGGAAAAACGGAAAATACAGGATAGAATATCCGTTTCTAAAATGTTACCATCAAACAAATCTTGCGACATCACCCCAATTGTATATGAAAAGGGTGAGCGCAATTTTGCACGAAAAAGTAGCCTTCTATTCAACATTAATCTTAAGTGTTTCAGCTCTCCCTTGCGCTCCTGTCTTCTGGCGCATGGCCATTAAGTGTGTCTTGATGGTATTTGGAGAGATTCCAAGTACATCGGATATTTCTTTTATGGCAAAACCGTGCTTAAAGAGTACTCCGACAATAAGCTCCATTCTGGACACCTCTGAATTGTCGAACCAGTTTATATTGTTGCTGACACCCCCCCCTGCCGTGAGATATGGTTTGATATGACTTGTTATCGCCTTGTAGTCATCCGGATAATTATCTCTTATGTGTTTCTTATCAAATCCGAAAATCATGAGGCTCTGCTGAACGAACGGCATTATGAATTTGTCCGGACTCGCTATGTTCCAGGCCTCGTTGTAATATGCATCTGCTTTCGCAAAATCTTTCTTAAATGTATATCCAGCACCCAGTATCACATTTAGATAAATAGCAGGTATCGGGTACTTATTTGCTCCCATGATAAGTGATGTTTTGGCTATACCTATCGCTTCTTCCGTCCTGCCCCTCAATATTTCATGGAGAGAATAGAAATAACTTATATAGCATCTTACTCCTTCCGGGAGCGCATTTAACGATTGGTCAAGAACAAATTCCTCACCGGATGAAAAAATCATGTTTTTTATAGTTTCAGCAAATAGTTTTCCGCCATACGGAACACTGGAATCAAATTTGATTTTCTCAAGATTGGACATCGCTTGCTCGGCACCTGGTTTATTGCCATCAGCAAGCTCTGTAAAGAATAATGTTATATATGCCGATACTTGCGCAAACGGATCTTCATGATCCATGTAAAGCTTTGCTATTCTTATGGCCTCCTCTGTGTTTCCGATTTGCTGATAATAATTGGCTCGGGCCAGTTCTCTTGCAATAGGGTTTTCGATTTTCTCAATGCTCTTGAGACATTCGCCCGGTTTAAAACAGTTATTGATTAATGGCAACAGATTATCAATATCAGGCATTGACTACACACCTCTTTCCAAAATAGTGGTGCGCTGTACAGGGCTCGAACCTGTGACCTATTGGTTGTGACCCAATCGCTCTCCCAGCTGAGCTAACAGCGCACGTGCTCATATGCAAAACTATTATAACACAGTCGAATTAAATAACAATGCGAAACGAGGCTTGTGGACTTGCATATAGAGTTATCATATAACGTCATGCAAGTCCCGGTATTTATTCTCGGTTATTCGTTGCCGGTTATTTACGCCCGGTCATGAATTCAGCAAGTGCAGATGATGGTTTTACGTTACCTGCTTTTCTTAATCCTTCCCCGTCCAGGTTCCTACCAATAAAGACCGCCTGGATAACGGCCGAACCGGAATCTTCTTCTTTGACCGCGTAGGTGCTGTCCGCAAGATCAAAGCGGATAAGTTCCTTTCCTGCTTTGGCTACGCCCTTTGCTCGGACAATGTTTCCGAATCGTCCCATAAGTATCGATTGAAGAAATGAAACAAGATTTCCCGGAGAAGCAAAGGTCATACCGCGGATGCTAACTTCATCTAGATGTTCTTGTTCCTCCTCATATTCTCTTCGCATTTCTGCAGCGGATGTCCTTTGATTGCCGCCCGAACCTCCGGCCAGAAGCTTCATAAACCATGCCTTATCCATATGGGAATAATGCGCACGCTGAATCGCTAGATCCGGCCTAATCTTATGAATCTCGTCCGCTATCAAAGAGAGAAAGCCGGAATCGGCATTCTCGTGTTTGGAGAATACAACAACCCCGGCATTTTCAATTTGGTTTCTGTAAATGTCCGGATAGTCTCTAACATATTCATTGAAACTCTGTGGGCAGAGAACGACAACAGGAGGAAGGAGTTCTATCCTGTCATATACGACAGCCTGAACGTTCTCCAAAATGTTTCCGAGCTTTCCCACTCCCGTCGGTTCCACAATTAGATATTCCGGATCCAACGACGAAGATATGGCGAGAATGGAATTTAGGAATGTGTCTTTCTTGGTGCAGCAGACACAGCCCTCCATGAACTCCAGGATTTTTAGCTCGCCTTCGGAAGAATTCGCAAGGTCTCTCTTATCCAAATCGTTGTCGCCGTATTCGTTTTCAAGAACTACGGGATAGACTTCTGTCTTTTTTATGAGTTCCTTTATGAATGTTGTTTTTCCGGCTCCCAAGAAACCGGAGACTATCAAAACTTTCATGATGAATTAATCGTAGGTTAATCGACACAATGCATCAGCACAACTCACCTAGTTGCATGTTGCCTTATTTAGTCGAGTTTTACAACAGGCTTGATGAGTTCTGCGGGCTTATCCTTCATTAGCTGGAGAGCTTCGGGGATATAATCCCAACCATCAAATACATGTGTCGCAAGCGGGCTCACATCAAGCTTCCCGGATGATACGAGAGCGCCGAGTTTCTCCATGCGGAGACGTCCGCCTGGCATGAGGCCTCCGACAATCTGCTTGTGACCCATGCCAACACCCCATTCAACTCTGGGAATTGAAATCATATCGCCGCTTCCTAGATAGTTTACATTTCCGATTTTTCCGCCCGGCTTGAGTGACTTAACAGCAGAGTCAAATGTATCTACTGTTCCGCCGGCGATGATAACTTTGTCAACGCCCTTGCCGCCCGTCATCTCGAGAACCTGCTCTTCTATTGTTCCGTTCTTATAGCTGATGAATTCATCTGCGCCGTAGAATTTTGCTGCCTCAACACATTTAGGACGTGTGCCAACAGCGATGATTCTCGATGCACCTCTCATATGAGCGCCTGCAACGGACATAAGGCCTACAGGACCGATTCCTATAACCAAGACTTCGTCGCCGAACTGAACGTCAGCAAGCTCGACTCCGTGGAATCCTGTCGGAACCATATCCGAAAGCATGCAAGCGTCAACGGTATTTATATTCTCAGGCATATGTGCAAGGTTTCCGTCCGCATCGTTTACGTGGAAGAATTCAGAATCAAGGCCATCCTTGAAGTTTGAGAACTTCCATCCTGCGAGCATTCCGCCCGAGTGCATTGAATATCCACCCTGGGCCTCAAGTGAATTCCAATCAGGCGTAATAGCCGGAACAAGAACTCTGTCTCCCGGTTTGAAGTCCTTGACGCATTCGCCAACTTCTACGACCTCGGCGCATCCTTCGTGACCGAGAATCATATTGTGGCGATCGCCAACAGCGCCTTCCCAAACGGTGTGGACATCAGACGTGCAGATGGCAATGGCCAGCGGACGGCAAATAGCATCCATTGGACCACAGATAGGACGTTCCTTTTCTATCCAGCCTACCTCGCCGATTTTTAGCATTGCAAAACCTTTCATTAGAATCTCCTTTCAAGTAACTAACAATTATTGCGTTAACCCACATGCATTATACTATTGTCGACATTCCTCGTCCTCACCATAAGCAAGAAAAAACCGCGAGTTTTACCCGCGGTTCGCTTGTGATTTATTTTCGGTTCACAATTTTTACTGCGAACCCTTTTCGTTTCTGCGCTCGCTTATTCGCTTTCGGCCATTATCGCCTCAAACTCTCCAACAACCTTCTCAAAGAGGTCGTCGTCAAGGATGTCCACTATCTCAAATGCATCCTCCCCCACTTCGCGATATCCGTAGATATACACATCATCTGAATCATCGAGCGGAATAAGCGCGATATACTCGCTTCCGTCATAGTCGAATATCCCCATGATTTCGCATTCTACGTCTTCTCCGTCATCAAATTCCAGAGTTATGATGTCTTCTTCGCTTTGAACATTCTTCTTATCTTCAGCCATTTTGTTTCCTCCGTTATTAACAAATAATGCAACTACACTATATCACTGAAAGCCCTTATTTTCAAGCAAACTTAAAAGGTTGATATCAAATATGTCACCCGCCTTTATTTGCTAAAAAACTCTCTCACTTTCTCCGCTGCGCCGTGGTTCATGCCGGGGACGGAAGCGAGTTCGTCAATGCTCGCTTTTTTGATTGCGTCGATTGATCCAAAGTGCGCGAGGAGCGCGTTTCTGCGCGTCGGGCCGATTCCTTCTATCTCGTCAAGGACTGATGTGATTGCGCGCTTTCCGTGGAGATTTCTGTGATATTCTATTGCGAATCTATGTACTTCTTCCTGGATTGTTCCGGCATATTTGAAGAGAAGCGGATGCTCCTTTAGGTCTAGTTCGCTTCCATCAGCAAACACGATTGCTCTGGTTCTGTGGCTATCGTCCTTGGCGAGACCGACGACAGGGATTTTAACTCCGGCGTCATCCATGGCCTTAAGTGCGGATGTAACCTGCCCTAGTCCTCCGTCCATGAATATGATGTCGGGAAGAATCTTGAATGCGGGATCGCCTTGGTTTGCACGAATAAATCTTCTGTAAACCATTTCTCGTAAGCTCGCATAGTCGTCCGGACCTTCTACGGTTTTGATTTTGAAACGCCTATAGTCTTTTCGTATCTTACTTGCGCCCTCGAATACAACCATTGCACCGACTGAATCGACACCGTTTGTATTGGATATATCGTATGACTCTACGCGATAAGACCTTACTTGCGATTTTTGCGCTTTACCATTTATGTCAGTACTAAGATGCATGGCCTCTCGGGCAGCTTCCAGTATTATGTCAATTTCTTTCTTGAGGCTCGCGCTCTTTTCTTTGCTTGATTTCTGTCTATCCTTGATTATGTTAAGTAGTTCTAATGTGTCCTTCTTGGCGAGTTTCATTATGGCAAGGCGTTCCCCTTTTCTCGGAACGGATAGCTTGACCTTGTGCTTATTCCTTCCAAGAAATTCTTCGATGAGCGCCGCGTCGTCAGGAAGCTCGGGCACGAGTATGTCGTGCGGAACATCCGACCACTTCTCGTAATACTGCTTCAGGAACTCCGCCGTAAGGAGCTTGGCTTCGTCTCCATCGAGCGAGGCGATATCAAAGGTTTCTCGTCCGACGAGTTTTCCGTCCCTCACCGTAAACAAGACGACAAATGAGTTTTCATCATCTTTCACCGGAATGACAACGTCCATGTCACGGCCCGAAACCATGGTTACACGCTGCGCCTGAGCGAGCGCCTCCGCCGACATAATGAGATCTCTTGCACGAGCTGCATCCTCAAACCTCATCTCTGATGAGGCCTTCTCCATCTCATCTTTTAATTCTCTTATAAAAGCTTTGTCCCTTCCCGAGAGAAATGCAAGTATGCTTTCTATTTTCTCGCCATAAGCCTTCTCATCGACATCCCCTTGGCAGATTCCCTGGCACTGCTCGATATGATAATTAAGACAAGGTCTAAAGCCCTTTGGGAAATCCTCCGCACTGCAGCGCTTCAGCCCAAAAGTCTCATTCAGTTGATCTACAATCAAATTCACCGCTCCTACATCGCTGTACGGACCAAAGTATTTGTTACCGTCCTTCTTAATAATTCGCGTCTTAATAACGCGCGGATATTTTTCCGAAGTCGTAACCATAATATACGGATAGGTCTTGTCATCGCGCAAAAGAACGTTATATTTTGGCTGATACTTCTTGATTAGATTGCATTCGAGAATAAGCGCCTCCATCTCGGAGCCACATGTTATATATTCAAACTCTGCAATCTGGTCCGTAAGCGCACGAAGCTTGGGTGTGGACTTGCCGTAACTCTGGAAATACTGCCTGACACGACTCTTTAGCGAAACAGCCTTGCCGACGTAGATGACTTGGCCGAGGCTGTCCTTATGCATATAAACTCCCGGAAGGTCCGGGAGTTTTTTTAGGTTTTCTTTGATGTCAAACATATTGATTAAACATATATTATCTATAGAATTTTCCGCGATGGCTGTCAAATTCTTTTTTCTCATCCTCAAGCTGCTTTCTTGCCATAGCCCTTACCTTGGCCTTGTGATCAAGCTTACGCAAGCGTCTTTGTCTTGCACCGGCAATTATACGCGTTATTATCAAGAGCAGAAGCAGAAGCAGCACTCCTCCTCCTATCAAAGTTGCTTTGTTGGATATCCCGACGTATGAAGGGAGCCAGCCTTCTTTGATACCCTTTGCCGCAACGAGATTTACTTCATCGATTAGTTCATTCGCGACATAGACCTTATACTTTCCAACGATATCGCCTTCTCTAATCGGCGCTGTCACATCATCATACATAATCGCATCGCATCTTATAAGCTGCTCCGATGCGGCCTTGGGAAGATATGTTACGCATTCGGTCTGCGTTCTTGCGTCCACTATAGTTTCTGCACCGTGTCTTACGCGAACCTTGCCGATTATCTCACCCTCAGGGAATACAGTTACGCCCTGAATATTTGCCGTCGCATATTTAACAAGGTTCTCGCAGTCCGTCCATCTTCTTTCCTCATTTGACTCAAAAATGACGACTATTAAATCGAGACCCTCATTCTTATAGTTCATCGCAACCGTTGCGTGCTGTTCGTCCCACCATCCTGTTTTACCGGAAACAAATCCCGGAACGTTTTTTACAAGCAAATCGTTGTGCGACTTCATCTCGCGCTTATCACTCATATTGGTAGCAGGCATGTCGTATGTGACCGTACCTGCGATTTTGTTCACTGTCTCGTTGGCAAATACGACCTTGCATATATCCATCATATCCTTTGCGGTCGTGTAATGCTCGTTCACATCATCGGAAAGCCCGTTGCAATTATCAAAATGCGTATTCTTGCAGCCCATATTTGCTGCCGTGTCATTCATGAGCTTAACAAAACTATCTATATCACCCGAAACAGCCTCGGCAAGCGCATAAGCCGCATCGTTTCCCGAAAGTATTAGCGTTCCATAGAGGAGCTGTTCCACTGTAACAACCTCTCCCTCGAGTAGATGCATCGTTGAGCCCTCTTGTGATGCTGCGTCCGCTGACACCGTGACCTTTTGATCCATAGGAAGCCTTTGAACAGCTAAAAGCGCAGTGAGAAGCTTTGTTACAGAATACGGACTTACTTTCTTATCCCTGTTCCTTGCAAAGATTATTTCTCCCGTGTTTCTACAGTACACAGCCACACTCTTTGAATAAAGTGTGGGAGGCTTGGAAGTATCGACATATGGCTTGGGCTTTCCGTCCTTGTCGAGTTCCTCTTCCTTTTCTTTCTCAGAATCTTCACCCTCTGTTTCTGACCCTTCGTAGTATTCACCGCTATACTCATCCGATTCCCATGAATCCTCTCCTGAGTATTCTTCTTCGCTTACTTCCTCAGAAGTCCATGACTCTTCCCCACCGGTTTCTTCTTCGTATGATTCTTCTTGTGTTTCTTCATAGTATTCTTCTTGGGTTTCCGCTTGGGAGTCTCCGTAGGATTCTTCCCATGTTTCTGTAGTCTCCTCTTCTTGCTCCCACGAAGCATCTTCCGTCTCTTCTCCTACCCATTCCTCATCGCCCTCATCCGCAAAGATA